>NZ_JAYWCK010000017.1:0-35315 GCF_043780635.1 Flavobacterium sp. | reverse complement strand
TACGAAGTCTAATTTCTCCCAAGTAAATAATTCAACTGTAACTGTTTTTGGAGCTCCATTTGGCAAGGTAAACGTTTTGGTAACCGTTTCTGGTTTACGTCCCATATGGCCATAAGCGGCAGTTTCGCTATAAATTGGATTTCTCAATTTCAAACGTTGCTCAATAAAGTATGGACGCATATCAAAAATAGCTTCCACTTTATTGCTGATTTCTCCATCGGTCAAATTCACTTTTGAAGTACCATAAGTTACCACATTGATCGATGTTGGTTTTGCCACACCAATCGCATACGAAACCTGCACCAAAACTTCCTCACACAATCCCGCAGCTACTAAGTTTTTAGCAATATGACGCGTTGCATACGCAGCAGAACGATCCACTTTACTTGGGTCTTTTCCAGAGAAAGCTCCACCACCGTGAGCACCTTTTCCACCATAGGTATCAACAATAATTTTTCTTCCTGTCAAACCTGTATCACCGTGTGGCCCACCAATTACGAATTTTCCGGTTGGGTTAATGTGATAGGTAATATTATCATTAAACAAATGAGTATATTGAGGATATTTTACTTTAATTCTAGGAATTAAAATCGATACTAAATCGCTTTTGATTTTGGCTAACATTTCAGCTTCGGGAGCAAAATCGTCATGCTGCGTAGAAATTACGATTGCATCAATCCGAACCGGTTTGTTATCATCAGAATACTCTAAAGTTACCTGAGATTTCGCATCCGGACGTAAATATTTTATTTCGTTATTTTCTCTTCTTAAATTTGCTAATTCAATTAACAAAGCATGAGATAAATCTAAAGCCAAAGGCATATAATTTTCAGTCTCATTTGTGGCATAACCAAACATCATTCCTTGGTCACCCGCTCCTTGTTCTTCTTTGCTTGCTCTGTCAACTCCTTGGTTGATGTCGGCAGATTGCTCGTGAATAGCAGAAAGAACCCCACAAGAATTGGCTTCAAACATATATTCACTCTTGGTGTAACCAATTTTCTTAATGACATCTCTCGCAATAGTTTGAACATCTAAATAAGTTTCAGATTTTACTTCTCCCGCTAAAACTACCAAACCAGTTGTTACTAATGTTTCGCAAGCTACTTTTGACTCAGGGTCAAATGCCAAGAAATTATCAATTAATGCGTCTGAAATTTGATCAGCAACTTTGTCCGGATGTCCTTCACTCACTGACTCTGACGTAAATAAATAAGCCATAATAAAAATTATTTTAAATTAATTTGCGGAAAATGTCGGGATTGCAGCTATAAAACTAAAGAAGAATGTCTGCTTTAGCATTTTTTTAACGAGGTTGCAATCAGTTCAAATTTTTCCTCTTGATTTTCGTTTGCAAATGTATGAAACCATTTTGAATTGAAAATTTTTCTTAACTTTTTTTTTGAAGTTAAATAACAGAATAGTCATTTGAATGATCAATCTGTTATTTAACACTAATATACTTAAATGTTATTTTTTTTAAATTATTTGGATATGTAAATAATAGTTTGCACTTTTGCCACATCAAAATAAACAAAATGAATTTAAACGTTTGCAATATTTCTAAAGCCATGCAGGAAAAATCCTGTGGGTCGTTCATTGCTTAAATTTTAAATCAAAATTATATAGCAAAAGCCTCCCACAAAACGGGAGGCTTTTTTTTTGAATTATAACAAACACAAATTATACAAAACATGTACAACTTAAAACAAAAACAGATGAATTCGCGCAACGTCAAATCAATGATTTGTGCCACTATGATGATGTGCATTTATGTCTGTTGATTCCGAAAGTATAAGTTTATAACATAACTTAAAACCCTTTTGGATGCATTTCTAAAAGGGTTTTTGTTTTTTCTGTCCCAAAGCATCGGGATATTTTAAAATTTAATAATCAAAATAAATAAATCTAAAATCAATAAAAAATTAAAATTATGAGTACTCCAAAATTCGCAACAAACGCATTGCATGCAGGTCACGACGTTACTAAAACAGCAGGAACCAGAGCCGTTCCAATTTATCAAACCAGTTCTTATGTGTTCAATAATTCGGATCACGCTGCCAATTTGTTTGGTCTTGCAGAAGCAGGATTTATATATACCCGATTAAATAATCCAACGAATGATATTCTGGAACAACGATTGGCAGCTCTCGAAGGCGGAATCGCCGCAGTTGTTACTGCATCAGGAACGGCCGCAATTGCTACATCATTATTGGTTTTACTGAAGACGGGAGATCATATCGTGGCTTCAAATAGTTTATATGGTGGAACCTATAATTTGTTGAAAGCAACCTTGCCAAGACTGGGAATCACAACTACGTTTGTAGATCCATCAGATGCAACCAATTTTACCAAAGCAGCTAATGAAAACACCAAAGTATTCTTTGCAGAAAGTTTAGGAAACCCAAAATTAGATGTTTTGGATTTGAAAGCGATTTCGGCGGAAGCTAAAGCGTTTAAAGTGCCATTCATTGTTGACAACACGGTTCCCTCGCCATATTTGCTAAACCCAATTGAACACGGCGCCAATATTGTAATTCATTCCTTGACTAAATATATTGCAGGAAACGGAACTTCGCTTGGTGGAGCTGTTATTGATGCAGGAACATTCGATTGGAGTAGCGGAAGATTTCCTGAATTTACCGAACCTTCGGAAAGTTATCACGGATTAGTGTATCACGAAGCACTAGGAAATGCGGCTTTTATTGCCAAAGTCCGAATAGAAGGATTACGGGATTTTGGTGCAGCTTTGAGTCCGTTTAATGCTTTTCAAATTATTCAGGGACTCGAAACTTTACCGATTCGCATCCAGAAGCACAGTGAAAACGGATTGGCTTTGGCGCAATGGCTAGAAAGTCAAGATCAAGTCGCCTGGGTCAATTATCCAGGATTAAAATCGAGTAAATATTACGATTTAGCAACACAGTATTTACCTAAAGGACAAAACGGATTGCTAACTTTCGGCCTTAAAGGAGGTTTTGAAGCCGCCAAGAAGGTGGCCGATGAAACGAAGTTGTTTTCGCTTTTGGCCAATATTGGTGACACAAAATCTTTGATTATCCATCCAGCAAGTACAACACATCAGCAGTTGTCAGATGCAGAACAAGTCGCAACAGGGGTAACCAAGGATTTAATCAGACTCTCGGTCGGGTTAGAAGACATAGAAGATTTAAAAGCCGATTTAAAGGCTGTTTTCGAAAATTTAAAAGTATAAAAAGTAACATATTTGAACTTAGGAAAACTGAATTCAATATGTTTTAAAATAAAAAGTAAAACATCTAAAAATATAACATTATGAAAATTCTAAAATATATTTCAAAAGTAATTCCGTTTTTCAAAAGTTTGAACATAAGTACAAAAGCAAATACAACGGATAAAGAGGACTTTGAATTCACACATGCCAAAATTGGTATTAATTTAAAACAAACTTCGGCTTCAGGCAAAGTTCCAAATACTTTGTTTCATCAAATGTATTCTGAAGAAAATGAAACGCTGTTTATCTAAAAATAATAGGATAAAAAGTAATTGAATTTTAAAATAAGCAATGGCAGGAGTCTGTTTGCAGGCTCTTTCCAATGCTGGTTTTAATTTTAAATGTAAAAACCAACTTGTGTTAAATTTGGTTGTTAAAAAAAATTGTATTTAATTTGTGCCTTTAAGTTCACAAACGTATTGAAATGTTATAAAGAAAGCTCGAGGGAATAGACCCGATGAAAGCTTAGCAACCCTTTGAAAACGAAGAAGGTGCTACATTCTATCCCGATAAATCGGGAAAAGATAACTTACAAGAATTCTTCTAGTTTACTTCTAGCTTTCTTTCTAATATTTCCAGACACAAATCAAAAAATCATAAAAGATTTGAAAATTGGAAAATAAACCAACAACAATTATCATTCAAAATTTCACCACTGAAAGTGGCGCATTTTATGCATCCTTAAACTTAAGTTTTCAGATTTTTGGACCAGCTTTAAATACCGCACCTATTGTATTGGTAAATCACGCCTTGACGGGAAATTCCCAAGTAGTTGGCAAAAATGGCTGGTGGAATGATTTGATTGGCATTGATAAAACAATCGATATTCGCAAATACACAATACTGGCTTTCAATGTTCCCGGAAATGGTTTCGATAGAAATATTATAGAGAAATATTTGGATTTTAATACCAGAGACATCGCCAGACTTTTCTTGGAAGGCCTTCGGTTTTTAAAAATAAAAGAATTATTTGCCATTATTGGCGGTTCTGTTGGTGGCGGAATTGCTTGGGAAATGGTGGCTTTGGAACCAAAATTAACGCATAATTTTATTCCTATTGCTACCGATTGGAAATCGACAGACTGGTTGATTGCAAATTGTTATTTGCAAGAGAAAATATTAAATAATTCGTCTCATCCAATCGAAGATGCCCGCATTCACGCAATGATGTGCTATCGAACACCCGAATCTTTCAAAGAAAAATTTCAACGAAATTCTACCGAATCTTCAGAATCGTTTCAAGTGGAAAGTTGGCTGAATCATCACGGAGAAAAATTGCAAAAAAGATTTCAGCTTTCGGCTTACAAAATGATGAATCAGTTGCTGAAAACCATCGATATTACCAGAGGCAGAACTTCATTGGAAAAAATTATTTCCGAAGTGGATGCCAACATTTATATTATCGGAATCAACTCGGATTTGTTTTTTACGGCGAATGAAAACCGCGAAACGTATCACGAAATAAAGAAATTCAAGAACAATGTATTCTATAGTGAAATTGATTCGCAACACGGACACGATGCGTTTTTAATGGAATACGATCAACTAGGCAATTTGCTCGATGTTGTTTTTAAAAATAAAAAAGACAAAATGAAAATATTAAAATTTGGTGGAAAATCATTAGCCAACGGAGAAGGAATAAATAAAGTTTTAGATATTATAATCGACAAAAAACGCAAAGACGAAAACATTGCTGTAGTTGTTTCTGCAAGAGGAAATGCAACCGATGAATTGGGAGATATTTTGACGATTGCTGCCAAAAACGGTAATTACAAACCCTTACTTGAAAGTTTCAAAAGCTACCAACAAAACGGTTTCACGAATATTGATTTGTCGCAAGAATTTGCAATTTTAGACAAGCTTTTTGAAGGCATAAGTTTGATTGGAGATTATAGCGAGAAAATTAAGGATCAGGTTTTGTCACAAGGCGAAGTGATTTCAGCCAAGACAATAACTTCTCTTTTAAATGAAAAAGGAATCAATGCACAATTCGCCGATTCGCGTGATTTGCTAAAAACCGATTCCAAGTTTGGTGATGCTCAACCTTTGGAACAAATTTCAAAGAAAAATGTAGTTGACTATTTCAAGAAAAATACAGATAAAGTCATTATTATCACAGGTTTTATTGGTTCGAATGCAAATCACGAAACGACCACTTTAGGCAGAAATGGCAGTAATTATTCGGCTTCTTTGATTGCTAATTTTCTCGATGCCGAAGAATTGCAAAATTACACACACGTTGACGGAATTTATACCGCTAACCCGGATTTAGTTCCTGATGCCAAAAAGATTGATCGTCTGTCTTTTAATGAAGCGAATGAAATAGCCAATTTTGGAGCAACCATTTTGCACGCCAAAACGATTATTCCTCTATTGGAAAGAAATATTCCTTTGCGAATTTTGAATACCTTCAACTATGAAAACCAGGGAACTTTAATCACTTCAAAATCAAATAAAGAAGGAATAAAAACACTTTCGGTTCTCGAAAATGTATCTTTGGTAAACCTCGAAGGAAGAGGCTTGCTAGGAAAAACTGGCGTTGATGCCCGAATTTTTAGAGTAATGGGTGACAATAATATTAGCGTGAGCATCATTTCTCAAGGTTCATCCGAACGGGGAATTGGGCTTGTGGTAGCCGCTGATAAAGCGACAAAAGCAATGATTGAACTCGAAAAAGAATTCGAGAATGATTTCTATTCGAAAGACGTCAATAAGATTTCGATTACGGATGATGTTTCGGTGATTTCGATTATTGGTCAGGATTTGAGCACTTTTCATAAACCCTACACCGCTTTAATAAAAAACAAAGTCATCCCAATTCTTTTCAACAATACGGTAACGGGAAAAAACGTGAGTTTGGTGGTTAAAAAATCACAACTTCATAAAGCATTAAACGTAATTCACGGCGAAATTTTTGGAGTTTCAAAGAAAATAAACATTGCCATTTTTGGTCACGGATTGGTGGGCGGAACTTTGATTAACCAGATTTTGGAATCGGCAGCAACAATCGAAAAACGAAAAGACATCAAGTTGAATATTTTTGCGATTGCTAATTCTAAAAATGTGCTTTTGAACAAAAATGGTGTGTCACAAAACTGGAAAAACGAAATTCAAAACAACGGATTTTCTTATACAATTGACGATGTTATTGAATACGCCATTGAAAACAATCTTGAAAATCTAATTGCTGTTGACAACACTGCAAGCGCTACATTTGTCGAAAATTATGTGAAATTAGCCGAAAGCAGTTTCGACTTGATTTCTTCCAATAAAGTGGCGAATACATTGAGCTATAAATTTTATAAAGACTTGCGAAAAGTATTGGCCGATAATCAAAAAAATTATTTGTATGAAACCAATGTTGGTGCAGGTTTACCATTGATTGATACCATAAAATTATTGCATCTTTCAGGTGAGAATATCACCAAAATCAAAGGAGTTTTCTCTGGAACATTGAGTTATTTATTCAATAATTTCTCAGCGAAAGATGTTCCTTTTAGCGAAATTCTAAAAGAAGCCATCGCTAACGGTTATACAGAACCAGATCCAAGAGAAGATTTATGCGGGAACGATGTGGGTAGAAAATTATTAATTTTGGCAAGAGAATTGGACTTGCAAAACGAATTTGAAGAAATCGACATTCAAAACCTGATTCCGGAACATTTAAGAGAAGGAAGCGCATCGGAATTTTTGACCAAATTAAGAGAATTTGACCCAATTTACGCCAAAATAAAAGAAGAACAACAACCCAATCATGTCTTGAGATACATTGGCGAATTGTCGGGAGATTTACAAAATGACAAAGGAAACCTCGAAGTAAAATTAGTTTCCGTACCTTCGGATACTGCTTTAGGCGGATTAAAAGGTTCTGATTCCTTTTTCGAAATTTACACGGAATCGTATGGCGACAGACCCATCGTAATTCAAGGTGCTGGTGCAGGATCGGCAGTTACAGCGAGAGGCGTTTTTGGCGATATTTTGAGATTGTCGGAGAAAGGGTAAGAGTATTCAGTGTTCAGTTTTAAGTGTTCAGTAATAAAAATAAAATAAAAAATTCGTTGAATCCGCGTTTGAAAATCTGTTTCATCTGCGTTCCATAAATAGAAAAAATGAAAATAACATTAAACAGAGTAAACGAAAATTTCCACTTTCAATTAAAAAATGATCGTGGACACATCGTAAATGTAGATGCGAGACCTGATTTTGGAGGTAATAATATGGGTGCAAGCCCAATGGAATTAATACTAATGGGTGTTGCAAGTTGCAGCGGAATCGACATGATTTCGATTCTAAAAAAGCAACGCCAGGAAATCACTTCTTTCAAAGCTGAGGTCGAAGGGGAACGCGTGCAAGTTGGTGAAGCAAAACCATTCAAAGATATTTACGTAGTTTTTTATCTGGAAGGAAATATAAAAGAAGATAAAGCAGAAAGAGCTGCCCAACTTTCTTTCGAAAAATATTGCTCAGTTACCAAGACATTGGAACCAACGGCAACCATACACTATAAAGTAGTTTTAAACGGAGTGGAATTAGCTAAAATCTAAATTCATCATCCTTAAACTTTAAACAAAAATAGAATGAACGAACAAGAATTTGGTTTTGAAACCCAAGCCATACGCACCCAATTAGAACGCACTCAATATCTGGAACACTCGGTACCATTGTACTTAACTTCTAGTTTTGTCTTTGAAGATGCCGAAGATATGCGTGCCTCATTTGCCGAAGAGAAAGAGCGCAATATTTATAGCCGATACAGCAATCCAAACACCAACGAGTTTGTGGATAAAGTTTGCCAAATGGAAGGAGCAGCGGCTGGTTTTGCATTTGCCTCTGGAATGGCTGCAGTCTATTCTACATTGGCAGCATTATTAAATTCGGGTGATCATATTGTTTCAGCAAGTAGTGTTTTTGGCGCGACACACTCTTTGTTTATCAATTATTTTCCGAAATGGGGAATAGAAACTACCTATTTTGATATTAATAAACCGGAAACTATTGAAAGTTGTATCAAGCCAAACACCAAGATTCTTTTTGCCGAATCACCAACAAATCCAGCGGTAGATATTATCGATTTGGAATTACTTGGTACTATTGCCAAAAAGCTCAATCTTATATTAATTATTGACAACTGTTTTGCAACGCCATATTTACAACAACCTATAAAATGGGGAGCCGATTTGGTTATCCATTCTGCTACAAAATTAATGGATGGTCAAGGTAGAGTTTTGGGCGGAATCACTGTTGGTGATGCCGAATTAATTCAAAAAATCTATTTATTTTCTCGACTTACAGGGCCTTCATTATCACCATTTAATGCTTGGGTATTGTCGAAAAGTTTAGAAACTTTGGCGATTCGTTTAGACAGACATTGTGAAAATGCCTTGAAAGTAGCCGAGTTTTTAGAACAGCATCCAATGGTAAATAAGGTGAAATATCCGTTCTTGAAATCACATCCTCAATATGAAATTGCCCGAAAACAAATGAAGTTAGGCGGCAATATTGTAGCTTTTGAAATTAAAGGAGGTCTTGAAGCGGGTAGAAACTTTTTAGATAAAATAAAATTGTGTTCGCTGTCGCCTAATTTAGGAGATACCAGAACCATTGTAACACATCCAGCATCAACAACTCATAGCAAACTATCTGTCGAAGAACGTCTGGCAGTAAGCATTACAAATGGTTTGGTGCGAGTTTCCGTAGGATTGGAAACCGTGAAAGATGTTATTGCTGATTTAGAGCAGGCGCTTCAATAGATTTTTGATTGATGATTAACGATTTTTGATTTTAGAATGTTGTAGATTTGGGTTCTATCTTACATAATTATGAAAACAGTTTGGAGATTTGAAAAGACAGTTAGTGATGGTGAAGAATATAAAATCAACGGAATTAACATTTGGGATTTTAAATGGGAAGAAACAGGTGAAAAAATTAAGATAAAAGATCCAATTTATAGCAAGTTTTATAGCTTTGATGTTTATAAAATACATAATGATAATGTTGATATTTTATTCGCCGCAGGAGAATTTTCAAATTGCGTTTGGGGAATTTATCTAAAAGAAAACAATGCTCCAGAAAACTCATATATTTGACTAAAATCAAACATCAAAAAATGCTCTCAAAAAAAACAAAATACGGAATAAAAGCTCTGACTTTCTTGGCTCGCCGAGAAGATCAAACTCCTGTGCAAATTGCCGAAATTGCTAAGTCAGAACATATTTCAATAAAGTTTCTCGAAAGTATTTTGTTGCTCTTGCGTCATTCCGGTTTTCTCGGTGCCAAAAAAGGAAAAGGCGGAGGCTATTATCTTATCAAAGACCCCAAAGACATTAATATGGCAAAAGTTTATCGCATTCTCGAAGGACCCATTGCCTTATTGCCTTGCGCCAGCAAAAACTTCTATGAAAAATGCGACGATTGCACAGACGAAGAAGCTTGTGCAGTACGTAAATTAATGATGGAGGTTCGTGACAACACTTTAATGATATTGGAAAACAACTCCCTCGCCGATATTGCATTTTAATTCTCAAATTTTTCGAATAAAGTTTTGTAGTTCCCAAAAAAGTACTATTTTTGCAAATTAATCTACTTTTCCGATAGGGTAATAGATTTACGAATACAAAACAATAAAATTATGATTAAGAAATTCGTTAAAAATTTTAATGATTCTGTGGGTGTAATGCAAAATAGTTCTTTTGCTAAGCAACTTTGGATTATTCTTCCAGTGTTTTTACTTGTAGTATTGTTGACAGTTTTAATTTTTAATCATTACGCAGATTTTACGTGGAATGGTTTTTTGGCGGGATTTAACCAGGAATTTTTAATCTTTTTCGCAATCGGAATTTTTGCTCAAATGGTTGACGGAACATTAGGAATGGGTTATGGCGCCACTTCCACTTCGTTTTTATTAGCTTATGGAGTTCCTCCGACAGTAAGCAGTACCGGAGTTCACGTTGCGGAAATGTTTACTACAGGAGCTTCAGCGATTTCTCATCATAGATTTGGAAACATAAACAAAAAATTGGTAAGACATCTTTTGATTCCGGGAGTTTTAGGTTCAATTACTGGAGCATATTTACTTTCAGATGTAATTGATGGAGATGTAATCAAGCCATTTATTGCTGTATATATGATTGTTTTGGCAATTATAATTATTAGAAAAGCATTACAAAGTAATATCATAAAAAAGAAAACGAAACACCTTGGGTTTTTAGCTTCTTTTGGAGGTTTTATGGACGCAGTTGGTGGCGGAGGTTGGGGGCCAATTGTGACTTCAACATTGCTCGGACGCGGAAGACATCCTCGATATACCATCGGTTCGGTGAATGCTGCTGAATTCGCGGTTTCATTTGCAAGTGGTGTGACATTTATGATTTTTGGAGGAATACAAGGATGGCAAGTAATTATTGGGTTAATTTTGGGAGGTGTTATCGCTGCGCCAATTGCGGCAAAATTGGTCAATAGAATCCAAAGAAAACCAATGATGATTGCAGTAGGAATCTTGATTATCATTTTGAGTTTAAGAACATTATCAAAATTATTATAATGAGCGCAACAATTGCAAATACGTTATCAGAAAAAACCAAAGGATTTTCCATCGAGGAAACTTTGGCTTTTTTGGCCAATGAATACAAAGGAAAAGTGGTGTTTTCGACTTCTTTCGGACAGGAAGACCAAGTGATTACGGCTTTAATCGCCAAAAATGATTTGCCGATTACTATTTTTACTTTAGACACAGGTCGATTATTTCAGGAAACCTACGATGTTTTTCACAAGACATTAAAAAAGTATAAAAAGGAAATAAAGGTCTATTTCCCAGAGGCTTCGGTAGTGGAGAAATTATTGGAAGAAAAAGGACCAAACAGTTTCTACGATTCAGTTGACAATCGAAAAGAATGTTGTTTCATTCGAAAAGTAGCGCCATTGACAAAAGCTTTGAAAGGAAATGCCATTTGGATTACAGGTTTAAGAGCCGAACAATCCGAAAACAGAAATGACTTGGCACTTTTTGAATATGATGCCCATTTTGACATCATAAAATTCAATCCATTACTAAAATGGACTTTGAAGGAAGTCGAAGACTATTTGGATAAAAATAACGTGCCGCAAAATGCGCTTCATAAACAAGGATTTGTAAGCATTGGATGTGCGCCTTGTACCAGAGCAATAACAGCTGGCGAAGATATTAGAGACGGAAGATGGTGGTGGGAATCCAGTCATAAAGAATGCGGCCTGCACCAGAAGTAATTTTAAATTATGAATTATAAATTATAAATGATTGTTGGAATCTTTAAATTTTTCAATCATTTAAATCTTTAAATAAATACAATGAGTTCCATATTAAAAACAAATGCTTTAGAAAGCGAAGCGATTTACATTTTTAGAGAAGTAATTTCTCAATTTGACAAACCGGTTTTGCTTTTCTCAGGCGGAAAAGATTCAATTACATTGGTGCGTTTGGCACAAAAAGCTTTCTTTCCTGCAAAAATTCCGTTTCCATTGTTACACGTTGACACAGGACACAATTTCCCTGAAACTATCGAATTCAGAGACAGATTAGTTGCTGAATTAGGGTTGGAATTAATTGTTCGTAATGTTCAGGATTCAATCGATGAAGGAAAAGTAATTGAAGAATCAGGCCGTTATTCAAGCCGAAATATGTTGCAAACAACCACACTTTTGGATGCAATCGAAGAATTTAAATTTGATGCTTGCATTGGCGGCGCCCGTCGTGACGAAGAAAAAGCAAGAGCCAAAGAACGTATTTTTTCGGTTCGTGATGACTTTGGACAATGGGACGAAAAAAATCAACGCCCGGAATTATTTGATTTATTGAATGGAAAAATTGAAAATGGTCAAAACGTTCGTGTTTTCCCAATTTCAAACTGGACAGAATTAGACGTTTGGAGTTACATCGAACAAGAAGAAATCGAAATTCCATCAATTTACTTTTCGCACAAACGTAAAACGTTCTTGCGTGACGGGTTAATTTGGTCGCATTCACCATTTGTTTACCAAGAAGAAGATGAAGAAAGCGAAGAAAGAATCGTGCGTTTTAGAACTGTTGGCGATATGAGTTGTACTGCTGCTGTTGAATCGTATGCTGCAACAATTGCAGAAGTTGTTGGCGAAATCAGAACTTCGACAATTTCCGAAAGAGGCGCCAGAATAGATGATAAACGTTCGGAAGCAGCAATGGAAAAAAGAAAACAACAAGGCTATTTTTAGGAAAAGATGAATTTTATAAAAGCATTTCTTTTTTTTATTTTAACAAGTTCAATTGTTTCAGCTCAAACTAAAAAAAATATTGATCATCAAAATTTGCTTTGGACACGTTATTACAATCAATTACAAATAAATGATAAATGGTCTATTCATTCCGAGTTTGATAATAGGGTTTTTATAAATCCGATTGTACAAAATTTGTTTGTCATTAGGGTTCAAGGAAGATATAAAATTTCTGAGCAAGTTGAGTTGGGTTCAGGTTTTGCCTATTTTAATGTTGCAACTCAAAAACCAGACATTGATTCAGGATTTAACAAGCCAGAATACAGAATACAACAGGACGCGACACTGAAACAAAATTTGGGTAAAATAAACCTGAATCAAAGATTCCAAATAGAGGAACGGTTTTTTCAAAATTTTGACAAGGAAGGATTAACAAGTGGTTCTACTTTTTTTTGGAGATTTAGATACCGAATTCAAGGGGATTATGCCTTTTGGAAAAAAGAAAAACAATATTTAAAAGCCATCGTTTCCGATGAATTAATGATTAACGCAGGAAAAAAAGTAGTTAACAATACGTTTGACCAGAATAGAATATATGCGGGGCTACAATATGGAATTAATTCATCTTTAGCAGTAGAATTAGGGTATATGAATAGTTTTCAACAACGAGCATCAGGAGTAGATTATTACGATAGAAACATAATTAGATTTAGTATTTATCACAAATTAAAATTATAAAAAAGGTGGTTTTAGATACAAAAACCATCAACAATAAACATAAATAAAATGGAAGTTTTAAAAATAGCAACAGCAGGAAGTGTAGATGACGGAAAGAGCACATTAATCGGGAGATTATTGTACGACACAAAATCGCTGACAACCGATAAAATTGAAGCAATAGAAAGAAGCAGCAAGCAAAAAGGATATGATTATCTTGATTTTTCATTGGCTACCGATGGTTTGGTTGCCGAAAGAGAACAAGGAATTACGATTGATGTTGCGCACATTTATTTTTCCACAGCCAAGAAAAGTTACATCATTGCCGATACGCCTGGTCACGTAGAATATACGAGAAATATGGTTACCGGTGCTTCTACTTCGCAAGTTTCCATCATTTTGATTGATGCTCGAAAAGGAGTTATTGAGCAAACCTACCGTCACTTTTTTATCAATAATTTATTGCGTGTCAAAGAAGTGATTGTTGCGGTAAACAAAATGGATTTGGTTGATTATTCGGAAGAAGTGTACAACAAAATCAAAGCCGATTTTCAAGCATTAAATGCAAAAAGTACGTTCAAAGAACAAGTGGTAAGTTACATTCCGTTAAGTGCTTTGACGGGAGATAATGTGGTGGAAACATTAGGAAAAATGCCTTGGTATTCTGGACAAACAATCCTACAACATTTGGAAGCTTTAGAGCCAACAGATGTTTTCGAAAAAGGAGAAGTTCGTTTCCCAGTTCAAACGGTGATAAGACCAAAAACAGAAGATTACCACGATTTTAGAGGTTATGCCGGAAAATTATATGGAAATAATATCAAAGTTGGCGATGCCGTAACCGTGCTTCCTTCTTTGACCGAATCTAAAGTTTCGAAAATTCACTTTTTCGACAAACAATTTGACGAAGCCACGGCGGGTTCTTCAATAGTTTTAGAATTGGAAAATGATATCAACGTGACTCGCGGAGATATGATTGTAAAATCAGGAGAACTTCCAAGAATAGAGAAAGACATCAACACTACAATTTGTTGGATGGACAGCAAAAAGCTGGTTGCAGGAACAAAATACATCGTTCAGCATAACACAAATCGTGTTTTGGCAAAAATAGACAGTGTGAAAAATACCATTTCTACTGATTATTCAGGAACTAAAGAAGCAACTCAATTGAGTATTAATGAAATTGGTGAAGTCAATATTAAGTTAAGCAAAGCTTTGTATTTTGATGCTTACAATCATAACAAATCAAACGGGGCTTTTATCTTGATAGATGTCGCAACGAATACAACCGCAGGAGTTGGATTTATAAAATAGTTTTAAACTACTAATATTTTCAACAAAACAACCAAGAATAACACAACAACAAAAAATTATGCAAAGTTTTAGAACCGAAATAGAAGATCCGATTGTACAAAAAGACATTATCGATTTAGAGAGAAAAATTGCTTTATTCCGCGACGGAAAAATTGACGATGAACGTTTCCGTAGCTTACGTTTAGCGCGTGGAGTTTATGGTCAGCGTCAGGAAGGCGTTCAAATGATTCGGATCAAATTACCATTTGGAAAAGTAAGCAGCGAACAATTGCATAGAATTTCAGATGTTTCAGATGAATATTCTAGAGGTCGTTTGCATATCACAACCCGTCAGGACATCCAGATTCACTACGTAAGTTTGGATAGAACTCCTGAACTTTGGGCCGAATTAGAAAAAAGTGACATCACACTTCGTGAAGCTTGCGGAAATACCGTGAGGAATATTACAGCTAGCGAAAATGCCGGAATTGATGTTGACGAGCCTTTTGACGTTTCGCCTTATGCGTTTGCAATGTTCGATTTTTTCTTGAGAAATCCGGTTTGTCAGGAAATGGGACGAAAATTTAAAATCTCGTTTTCCTCTTCTGACGAAGATACCGCTTTGAGTTATTTGCACGATTTAGGGTTTATTCCAAAAATTGTCAATGGTGAAAGAGGATTTAAAGTAATGCTTGGTGGAGGATTAGGTTCACAGCCACACCACGCCGAATTATTATCAGAATTTATTCCCGTAAACCAAATTATCCCAACAACCGAAGGGGTTTTAAGAATATTCGATCGTTTTGGTGAAAGAAATAAACGTTTGAAAGCACGTATGAAATTCTTAATCAAAGATTTGGGAAGAGACGAATTTTTACGATTGGTCGAAGAAGAGAAAAAAGCCTTGGCTTACCAAACCGTTGAAATCGACACGACTGCTTTTGATGCTCCAATTGCTGCGCCTTTATTAGTGGCTCCAAAAGTTGTAATCGAAGATGTTGCCGCTTTCGAAACTTGGAAAAAATCGAATGTTATTCAACAAAAACAAGCCGGATATGTAGCCATTGGAATCAAAGTTTCATTAGGTGATTTCTACACGGATAAAGCCAGATTATTAGCCGATTTAATCAAAAATTATGCAGCGAATGAGTTGCGTTTTTCTCTAAGACAAGACATTCTTATTCGTCATATAAAGGAAGAAGATTTATCCTTTTTCTATCAAGAATTGGCCAAATTAGATTTCGTTTCATTAGGCTATAATTCTACTGCCGACATTACCGCTTGTCCAGGAACAGATACTTGTAACCTTGGGATTGCGAGCAGCACAGGAATTGCTACAGAACTAGCAAGAGTTTTGGCAGCAGAATATCCGCAATACAACAATAACAATGACATTACAATAAAAATTAGCGGTTGTATGAATGCTTGTGGACAACACAATATGGCAGAAATTGGTTTTCAAGGAATGTCAATCAATTCCGGGAAGCTAGTTGCTCCGGCACTTCAGGTGTTATTAGGCGGAGGAAATTTAGGAAATGGTGAAGGAAGATTTTCTGATAAAGTAATCAAAATCCCAAGTCGTCGTGGTCCAGATGCCTTGCGTTTCCTTTTAAATGATTTCGAAGCGAATGCCAATGGACTTAAATTTTTGGATTATTATGATGCCAAAGGAGAAAATTATTTCTTCGAATTATTAAAACCACTCGCTGATATCACGAATCTAACCGAAGCTGATTTTATAGATTGGGGAAATGCCGATAATTATGTAAAAGCGATTGGTGTGGGCGAATGCGCCGGTGTAGTAATTGATTTAGTTGCCACATTGATATTCGAAGCTAAAGACAAAATGACTTTCGCACAAGAAGCTTTCGACGATAAAAATTGGGCAGATGCTATTTATTTAGCGTATGCAGGTTTTGTAAATGGTGCCAAAGCGTTATTGCTTTCAGAAAACGAAAAAACAAATCATCACGCAGGAATCATCGATTTGTTCGACACTGTTTTTACGGCGACAAACAAAATCGAATTGAAATCAACATTCAGGGATTTGGTTTACCAAATTAACCAAAACGAACCTTCAGAAGCCTTTGCAAAAAGTTATATTCAAGATGCAACAGCATTTTTCGAAGCAATAGAATTATACAGAGCCAAAGATTTAGCAAATGAATAAGATTGTAAAACCAAGAGTAACTTTAGTAGGCGCTGGTCCTGGTGATCCGGATTTGCTTACCATTAAAGGAGCAAAAGCGCTTGCTGATGCCAATGTGGTTTTGTATGATGCTTTGGCAAACGAAGAAATATTGACGTATGCGCCCAAAAAATCCATCAAGATATTTGTTGGAAAAAGAAAAGGTTGCCACGAATATTCACAAGATCAAATCAATCAATTGATTGTTGACAATGCGCTGACTTACGGAAATGTCGTGCGATTAAAGGGTGGTGATCCATTTATTTTTGGTCGCGGAAGCGAAGAAATCGAGTACATTGAAAGTTTCGGGATTCCTACATCAGTTGTTCCAGGAATTTCATCATCGATTGCCGTTCCTGCAAATCAGGGAATTTCGTTGACAAAAAGAGGGGTTTCCGAAAGTTTTTGGGTTATTACGGGCACAACTTCCGATAGAAAACTGTCCAAAGATGTCGCTCTCGCAGCACAATCATCGGCAACTGTCGTGATTTTGATGGGAATGAGTAAACTCGAACAAATCGTGGCATTATTCCAAAACGAATCCAAAGGCGAAACTCCGGTTGCAATTATCCAAAATGGAACGATGCCCAACGAAAAAATAGGAATTGGAACGATAAATTCTATTTCACAAGTCGTAAAAGACAATAATTTAAGTTCTCCGGCGATTATTGTAATTGGCGAAGTAGTAAGAGAAAGCAACAAGTTGAAAAATTTCAATGAAAAATTTGCCTCCAATAAAGTTTGCGCAAGAGAATAATGGAAAGGAATGAACTATACCCTATATTTTTAAAACTAAACCAACTCAATGTTCTCATTGTTGGCGGGGGAAATGTAGGCTTAGAAAAATTATCTTTCTTGTTGAAATCCAGTCCAAATGCCAATGTTGAGGTGGTTGCACCAAAGTTTCTTCCCCAATTAGAAGAACTGTCGCAAAAACATCCTTCGGTAAAACTGACTTACAAAAAATTCAATCGCTGGATGCTCCGCAAACGACATATGGTTATCGCTTGCACTGATGATTTGAAAGTCAACAAGCGAGTGTACGATTTATCCAGAAAAAGATACTTGATTTGCAACATCGCCGATACGCCGCCATTGTGTGACTATTATTTAGGAGGAATCGTAACCAAAGGAAACGTGAAAATCGCTATTTCTACCAACGGAAAATCCCCAACTACAGCCAAAAGATTACGCGAATTTTTCGAAGAAATAATCCCGGACGACATCAATTCAATGGTCGAAAATCTGAACGAATACCGCAAAACCCTAAAAGGTAATTTTCAGGAAAAAGTAGATAAAATGAACGAAATCACCCAATCGTTAAAGGGAAAACAATAAAATATACCTTGAATACTTGCAATTAATCGCGCTATGTACTTACTTTGCAGCGTTCATACATTTATTGATTGTTATCACGAAAGGCGGAGGGAAAGACCCGATGAAACCTTAGCAACCCTTTATCTGTAAAGAAGGTGCTACATTCTGTCCCGATTATCGGGAAAAGATAACCACGAGAAATCCTCTCACTTTTTACGATAACATTTACAATTTTTTGAAACAGCAGCTTTTTTTGGAGCTATTTCCTGCTGTACGTTGCAATCTTTTTTATACCTGACAGGTTTTTAAAACCTGTCAGGTATAAAAAAAGGATTTCCTCTTCCATCAGGGCTAATCAGAAAATGCGATGAACATTTTAATTTAAAAGAACAAAATGCCAAAAATTCAAGAAGAAATCAAAAAACGAATTCTCGTTCTCGACGGAGCAATGGGAACGATGTTGCAACGCTATAATTTTTCCGAAGAAGATTTCCGAGGAGAACGTTTCAAAGACTTTCCATATTCCTTAAAAGGGAATAATGATTTATTGTCTATAACGCAACCACAAGCAATAAAAGACATTCACGCACAATATTTCGAAGCTGGAGCTGATATTGTAGAAACAAATACATTTTCAGGTACTACAATCGGTATGGCCGATTATCATCTCGAAGATATTGTTTATGAATTAAACTTTCAATCAGCAAAAATCGCTCGCGAAGTAGCCGATGAATTTACAGCAAAAAATCCAGAAAAACCCCGTTTTGTTGCCGGTTCCATCGGGCCAACAAACAGAACAGCAAGTATGTCGCCAGATGTAAACGATCCAGGTTATAGAGCCGTAACTTTCGATGATTTGCGCATTGCTTACAAACAGCAAGTCGAAGCACTACTTGATGGTGGCGTAGATTTGCTATTGGTCGAAACTATTTTCGATACTTTAAACGCAAAAGCAGCACTTTTCGCTATCGAAGAAGTCAAAGACGACCGCAAAATCGACATTCCAATAATGGTTTCAGGAACGATTACTGATGCTTCGGGGAGAACACTTTCAGGGCAAACCGTGGAAGCTTTCTTGATTTCGATTTCGCATATTCCGTTGTTGAGTGTAGGTTTCAATTGTGCTCTTGGAGCGCACCAACTCAAACCGTATTTGAAACAATTGTCACAAAATACGTCTTTCAATGTTTCGGCGCATCCAAATGCTGGATTGCCAAATGCTTTCGGGCAATACGACGAAACGCCAAAAGAAATGCAAACGCAAATCAAGGAATATTTAGACGAAAATTTAATCAATATTATTGGTGGTTGTTGTGGTACAAATCCAGATCACATCCGATTAATTGCTGAGGTTGCGAAGGATTATAAACCGAGGGTTTCGGAAGTGATGATGTAATTCGTAGAGACGCGATTCATCGCGTCTGACTATTTGAATGAGCACGGATTGCAAATCCGTGTTGTCTGATTAAAATGTAAATATTGTACCACCATTAAGCACATAGAAATTATGTTAAACGTTAAAAAAATTATTTTTCTTTTTCTTTTATTTAATTTTTGTTCTTGTGATAAATTAGATACAAGAGATTTACTTGTCAAAAATAATTCTGGCAAGGTAATATTTAGCATCTTATCTGAAAACGACAATATGAATAATGGAGGATTTTATTATGAATATCAAAATGGTTTTGATAAGACTAAAAGAGGAGATTATGATGCTCCTTTTATTTTTTCGGAAATTAAAAAGGGACAAATAGTTGCAAATGGTGATAGACCTAGATTTTGGGATTCTTTTTTTAATAGATTAGAAGATAAAAAAGCAAGATTATTCATTGTGCAAAAAGATAGTGTTGATAAATATGGTTGGAAAGAAATATTTAAAAAAAATATATATAATAAAAAGTATTTTATAACTCTTGAAAAATTAGATAGCCTCAACTGGCAAATTGAATATAAAGGAATGTAGTTAATACTAGCAGAAAAAATCTGTGATAATCAGTGAAATCTGTGGCTAAAAAAACTTTGTGCCTTCGTGGCAAATAAATAAAATATGTCAAAAACAAAAAAATATTTAAAATTATCAGGTCTTGAACCGTTAATCATTACGCCAGAAACCAACTTTGTAAACGTTGGCGAAAGAACGAATGTAACCGGTTCACGAAAATTTTTGCGTCTTATAAAAGAGGAAAAATACGCCGAAGCACTTGCTGTGGCTCGTGACCAAGTAGAAGGCGGCGCACAAATCATCGATATTAATATGGATGAAGGAATGCTTGACGGCGTTTATGCAATGACCACTTTCTTGAATTTAATCGCTTCGGAACCAGATATTTCTCGTGTTCCTTTGATGATCGACAGTTCAAAATGGGAAATTATCGAAGCCGGTTTGAAAGTGGCCCAAGGTAAAAGTGTAGTCAATTCGATTTCTTTGAAAGAAGGAGAAGAACGATTTATACACCACGCCAAATTGGTAAAACGTTACGGAGCTGCTGTAATTGTTATGGCTTTCGACGAAAAAGGGCAAGCCGATAACTACGTAAGACGTATCGAAATTTGCAAACGTTCCTATGATATTTTGGTGAACGAAGTTGGTTTTCCAGCCGAAGACATCATTTTTGACCCAAATATTTTTCCTGTTGCCACAGGAATGGACGAACATAAATTAAACGCTTTAGATTTCTTCCGAGCCACAAAATGGATTAGAGAAAATCTTCCTTATGCACACGTAAGTGGCGGTGTAAGTAACGTTTCATTTTCTTTTAGAGGAAATGACACGGTGCGTGAAGCAATGCATTCGGCTTTCTTGTATCACGCCATCAAAAACGGAATGACAATGGGAATCGTAAACCCCGAAATGTTGTCTATTTATGATGAAATTCCAAAAGATCTTTTGGAACACGTCGAAGATGTTTTGTTAAACCGAAGAGAAGATGCCACAGAACGTTTATTAGACTTCGCCGAAAATGTAAAAGGTGATTTTAAAGTCAATGAAAAAGCAATTCAGGAATGGCGTTCAGGAACCATTCAAGAACGATTAACGCATTCTTTGGTAAGAGGAATCGACGAATTTATAGAATTAGATATTGAAGAAGCTCGATTGGCTGCGGATAAACCAATTGAAGTTATCGAAATCAACTTGATGACGGGGATGAATGTCGTTGGAGATTTGTTTGGTTCGGGAAAAATGTTTTTGCCACAAGTGGTGAAATCAGCACGGGTTATGAAAAAAGCGGTGGCGTATCTTTTGCCTTATATAGAAGCTTCAAAACAAATTGGTGACAAACAAGGGAACGGAAAAATCCTGATGGCAACCGTAAAAGGCGATGTGCACGACATTGGAAAAAATATCGTTTCAGTTGTTTTGGCTTGCAACAATTATGAAATCATTGATCTTGGCGTAATGGTTGCTCCTGAGAAAATCATTGCGGCTGCAATAGAACACAACGTAGATATTATTGGATTAAGCGGATTAATCACACCATCATTGGACGAAATGGTTTATTTGGCCAAAGAATTAGACAAGCAAAACGTCAAAATTCCAATAATGATTGGTGGTGCAACAACTTCAAGAGCTCACACAGCAGTAAAAATTGCGCCTCAATATAGAGAAACCGTAATTCACGTAAATGATGCTTCGAGAGCCGTAACGGTGGCAGGAAATTTATTGGATCATAATAGGAAAATATATGCAAGCGATATTCGAGCCGAATACGATGCTTTCAGAGAAACGTTTTTGAATCGTTCGCGGGACAAGAATTTCTTGACCATTGAACAAGCACGTGTCAACAAATTAAAATTAGATTGGGAAAATTACAATCCGATGAAACCCAATTTTATTGGAACAAAAACTATCGAAGTCGATTTGGATGTTTTGGTTCCGTATATTGACTGGACACCGTTTTTTAGAACTTGGGAATTGTTCGGGAAATATCCTGCGATTCTGACGGATCCTGTTGTGGGCGAACAAGCGCATTCTGTTTTTCACGATGCGCAGGAAATGTTGAAGGTTATTTTGAAAGAAAAGAAATTGACTGCCAAAGGAATTTACGGAATTTTCCCGGTGAATCAAGTCAATGATGATGATATTGAAGTTCGTGATGAAAGCGGAAAATTATTGGAGAAATTCTTGACTTTACGTCAGCAAGCCCAAAAAACAAAAGGAGCTCCAAACATAGCTTTGGCTGATTTTATCGCGCCAAAAGAAAGCGGAAAAACCGATTATATGGGTGCATTTTGTGTAACTACTGGTTTTGGAGTTGACGAATGGGCAGCCGAATTTCAAAAAGATTTGGATGATTATAATTCGATTATGGTCAAAGCATTGGCAGATAGATTTGCTGAAGCATTCGCCGAATATTTACACGAAAAAGTGCGTAAAGAAATTTGGGGTTACGCTGCAAACGAAGTTTTATCAACCGAAGCTTTAATCGAAGAAATCTACAAAGGAATCCGTCCAGCGCCAGGTTATCCGGCTTGTCCAGACCATTTAGAAAAACCAACGATTTGGAAATTGCTAAATGTAGAACAAGAAATTGGAGTAACTTTGACCGAAAGTATGGCAATGTGGCCAGCTTCATCAGTTTCTGGATATTATTTTGGAAACCCTGAAAGCAAGTATTTTGGACTCGGAAAAATTAAAGAAGACCAAGTTGTAGATTACGCCAAACGAAGAAATATTCCAACGGAAACAGCCGTGAAATGGTTGAATCCTAATATAGCAGACTAATAAATGAAAGTAACAGAACATATAGAAGAAGCACAAGGGAAAACATTGTTTTCTTTCGAAATTATTCCGCCACAAAAAGGCAAAAGTATTCAGGAATTATACGACAATATTGATCCGTTGATGGAGTTCAAACCGCCTTTTATAGACGTGACAACTTCGCGTGAAGAATATATTTATGTGGATAAAGGCAACGGATTATTGGACAAAAAATTGACCAGAATGCGTCCCGGAACTTTGGGAATTTGTGCTTCCATAAAACATAAATATTCTGTTGACACAGTTCCTCACGTGCTTTGTGGAGGTTTTACCAAAGAAGAAACAGAGTATTTATTAGTAGATTGTCATTATTTAGGAATCAATAATGTAATGGCCTTGCGTGGCGATGCAATGAAAGATGAACAATCTTTTGTAGCAAAAGAAGGCGGTAATAATTATGCGGTTGACTTGGTAAAACAAATCCACCAATTGAATCAAGGGAAGTATTTACACGATGTAATGCACATTGACAACAAGGCTGATTTTTGTATAGGCGTTGCAGGTTATCCAGAAAAACATTTAGAATCGCCATCCTTGATTTCCGACTTAAAAAGACTAAAAGAAAAAGTAGATGCGGGCGCGGATTACGTGGTAACACAAATGTTTTTTGACAATGCAAAATACTTCGAATTTGTTGCCAAAGCAAGAGAAATAGGAATCACAGTTCCAATTATTCCTGGAATCAAACCAATTGCGGTACAAAGACATTTGCAAATTCTACCACAAATTTTCCGAATTGACTTGCCAGAAGACTTGATAAATGCTATAGAGAAATGCAAATCCCCTGCCGATATCAAACAAGTAGGCATTGAATGGGCAATCCAACAATCCTTAGAATTGAAAGCTGCCGGCGTTCCTGTTTTGCATTATTATTCTATGGGAAAATCTGAAAATATCAGACAAATAGCGAGCAAGGTTTTTTAAGTTACTAGACCTGACAGGTTTTTAAAACCTGTTAGGTCTCTACTTTGTGATTTCCCTGAAAACCGCCTCCAGATTTTTATTCTTCTGATTGAGTTGTAATGTTTTTAATCCATTGGCATTCGCAAAATCAAAAACTTCGGGACGCATATCTTTATCTGCGTTAAACGTCAATTCCCAAATCATATCGTGGGTATTCTTGAAAGAAGTCAGATTTTCGATTTTGGCAATCAATTGTTCTTCGACTTTATAGTCAAATTCTACTTCGATAACTTGTTCCTTTTCTGCTGAAATTAAGTTGTCTAGTTTTTTGTCGGCGACAATTTTCCCGTTATTGATGATAATTACTCTGTCACAAATAGCCTCGACTTCCTGCATAATATGCGTCGAAAGGAAAACGGTTTTGTCTTTGCCCACGTTTTTAATCACGTTTCTAATTTCTACCAATTGATTTGGGTCTAAACCTGTTGTTGGTTCATCCAGAATCAAAACATCAGGATTATGTAATAAAGAATTGGCAAGTCCCACACGCTGGCGAAAACCTTTAGACAATTGTCCTATTTTCTTGTGACTTTCATTGGATAAACCAGTCAATTGAATCACTTCTTCAATTCGGGATTTGGCCACTTTATAAACATCAGCATTAAAGGCCAAATATTCTCTCACATATAAATCCAAGTATAACGGATTGTGTTCCGGCAAATAACCAATGGATTGTTGAACGGCTTTAGCTTGTGTGTTCACGTCAAATCCATTTACGGCAGCAGCGCCTTCATCGGCAGCAATATACGTGGTCAATATTTTCATTAAAGTTGATTTTCCAGCACCATTTGGACCCAGGAAACCCACGATTTCTCCTTTGTTGACTGAAAACGAAATGTTGTCCAAAGCTTTTTGAGCGCCGTAACTTTTCGATATATTATTTACTTCTATTGACATCGCTTTTTGTTTGTAGCAAAAGTAAACAGAAAAAATATTGATTTATTGTTTTTTTAGAATCTTTGTCAAACTTCAAAACTTTGACAAAGATTTGTGCCAATCTCATATATTATTTAGATTAAAACTTGATAACGGATCACGAAAGATTCTATAATAATTATGGCATTGTTCTTGTTAAAACGATATTAAATTTAAAACAATTTAAAAATGAAAAAAGTATTACTTATTCTTGCTTTGGCTATGTTTAGCTTTGCAAATGCTCAAAAGGGAACAATCTTAGTTTCCGGAAATGTGGGATTTAGTTCTGAAAAAATGAATTCTTCAGGAAATGAATCAACTCAAAGTAGTTTTGGAATTTTTCCAAAAGTGGGTTATCAATTCGCTGATAGTTGGACTGTTGGTGTTCAATCTAGCCTGTCATTTGTAAATAATGTAACAGATTCAACTAATGGTCATTCAAACAATTATGGTATAGGTGCCTTTGTTCGCTATTCAAAACCAGTAAGTGAACTTTTTACAGTTTATGCAGATTTAGGAACAGGCTTTAGTTTTGGAAATGGGAGTTACTCTAATAGTGGGACAGCTTATGTTACTTCTAAATCAAATGGATTTGGGATTAATATAAGCCCTGCTTTATTAATCAATATAAAAAAAGGTTATGGATTAAATTTTGGATTTGGAGGATTAGGTTATTCTTCATCTAAAGTAGAAAACCAAACTATTCCAAATAGTTTTCAAAACTCAAAAATATTTGATTTTAGTTTTGGTCAAGCATTTACCGTTGGGATTTCAAAAAACTTCTAACATTTAAACTTTATAAAGTTTTACAAAAGCATTCGTTTTTCGCGAGTGCTTTTTTATTTGGGAATAATTCATTTAGATTTATATATTTACCAAACTTTATAAATTATGTCATTAGAAAACACATCATCGGGTAGTTTCTTAAAAAATTACAAAAGTATTTTATTGCTTTTGGGAGGAATATTGGCAGGAAGTATTTTAGGTTTAGTTTTTGGAAAAGGAGTTGAAGTGATAAAACCTTTTGGCGATATTTTTCTGAACTTATTATTCACGGCAATCATTCCGTTGATTTTCTTCACGATTTCGTCCTCAATTGCTACTTTAGAAAAAACGGAGAAACTCGGGAAATTATTTGCTATCGTAATAAGTGTTTTTTTAGGAACAGTTCTGGTCTCTGCTGTTTTAATGATTCTTGGCGTTTTGTTATTTCCTATTCAACAAGATATTACTATTTCAAAAATTCCATTGGAAACCATACAAGGAAGCAATGCCGGTTCCCAAATCACGCAATTGCTTACCACCAATGATTTCTATGAATTGTTGTCACGAAAAAGTATGTTGGCTTTGATATTATTTTCTTTTTTGATTGGCTTTGCCACATTACAATCTGGCGAAAAAGGGCAAAATTTCAAAAGTTTCCTAAAATCTGGAGACGAAGTGATGAAACAATTACTGCATATTATTATGAAAACGGCTCCAATAGGTTTGGGCGCATATTTTGCATACCAAGTAGGGATTTTTGGGCCGCAATTATTTGGCGCTTATGCCAAGCCATTAGGACTTTATTATGCCGTTTGCGCTTTATATTTTGTTGTGTTTTTCAGTATATATGCTTTTATGGCTGGAGGAAGAAAAGGACTTGTGGTTTTTTGGAAAAACAATATCACGCCGTCGTTGACAGCACTAGGAACTTGCAGTAGCATTGCCACGATTCCAGCAAATCTTGAAGCCGCCGAGGATATGAAAATACCAAATCACATTAGTAATATAGTGATTCCACTTGGCGCACCTTTGCACAAAGATGGTTCGGCGATGTCGTCAATTATTAAAATTGCGGTTATTTTTGCGATGTTCGGTAAAGATTTTACGGAGCCAAGCACCTTGCTTATAGCTTTGGGAATTACAGTAATCGTTTCGGTGGTTGAAGGCGGAATCCCAAACGGTGGCTACATTGGAGAAATTTTGGCTATAACGGTTTATGGTTTTCCAATGGAACAAGCCTTGCCAGCTGCAATGATTGTTGGGACTTTGGTTGATCCAATGGCGACTTTGTTGAATGCTAATGGCGACTTGGTTTCGGCGATGATGGTCACTCGAATTTCCGAAGGGAAGAAATGGCTTACGAAATCTTTGACATCGGATTTAAAAGGTTAAAGCATCAAAGGTGCTCAAAAGCAGTTGCTTAAATGTATATTTTTCGAGGTGGTTTTTGATTATTACATAATTAAAAACAAGTTTTATCGAGAATTCTTCTTTTGTTCAATAAAATCAGCGTTTTTTTTTGGTTAGCAAAAAATAATTTATACATTCGCAGAGAATTTTTAACAAAAATCAGAAACAAAATGTCCAATAACCGTTTTTATTTTAGCAATACTTACTATTTCTTCTTTAGGAAGTAAGGATTGTCTATGGTTATTTGAAATACAACAAACAAATAAAACTAATATACAATCCTGATGAAAATCAGGATTTTTTTTTGAATATTTATGAACACAATAATTGCAATTCAAGGTATAAAAGGCTCTTTTCATCATCAGGTGGCACAGGAATATTTTGGCAATGATGTAGAAGTTGACGAATGTTTGTCATTCGATAAATTGGTTGACAGTTTGTTGTCCGGAAAATCGAATCAGGCAGTTATGGCGATAGAAAATTCAATTGCAGGTCCAATTATTCCGAATTATGCTTTGATCGATAAGAATAATTTGCACATTATCGGTGAACATTATTTAGATATTCATCAAAATTTAATGGCGCTGAAAGGTCAGAAAATTAAAGATATTTTAGAAGTTCACTCACATCCAATGGCATTGTTACAATGTATGGATTTCTTGAAAAAATATCCAAAAATTAAATTGGTTGAAGATAAAGACACTGCCGAAACAGCCCGTAGAATTCAGAAAAAACAACTTTCAGGAATTGCTGCAATTGCTAGTAAAACAGCTGCCGAAATGTATGATTTAGATATTTTGGCACCCGAAATCCAAACGATTAATAACAATATGACACGTTTTGTTATTGTCAAAAAGGAGAATTCATTTGTGGCTGAAAACGAAATCAATCGCGCTTCGATAAAATTCGAATTGGATCACAAACGCGGAAGTTTGGCTGCAGTTCTCAATGTAATGAGCGATTGCAAGTTGAATTTAACCAAAATACAATCCTTGCCAAAAATTGAAACGCCTTGGAAATATTCGTTTTTCGTAGACGTTACTTTCGAAAAATATGAGGATTACGCAAAAGCTAAATCATTAATGGAAATTATGGCAGAATACTTCAAAGTATTAGGCGAATATAAAAATACAAGACCGTGATACAAACCGCAAAACGTTTAGAAATAATTGAAGAATACTATTTCTCCTCTAAATTAAGAGAAGTAAGGCAACTCGCTTCCGAAGGGAAACCAATTATCAATATGGGGATTGGCAGCCCGGATTTACGTCCGTCACAAACGGTAATCGATGCTGTTACTTTGGCAATGCAGGAAGAAAACGCACATCAATATCAGAGTTATCAGGGTTTGCCGGAATTGAGAAATGGAATGGCTGACTTTTATCAAAATAACTATGGAGTTGCTTTGAACCCGAATACGGAAATTTTGCCATTGATGGGTTCCAAAGAAGGAATTATGCATATTTCATTGGCTTTTTTGAACGAAGGTGACCACGTTTTGATTCCGAATCCAGGTTATCCTACGTATACTTCGGTCACGAATTTAGTTGGTGCGGTGCCGGTTTATTATGATTTAAAAGAAGTTAATAATTGGGAACCTGATTTTGAAGCTTTGGAAAAATTAGATTTATCCAAAGTAAAATTAATGTGGATGGGTTATCCGCATATGCCAACAGGAGCAAGAGGAAGTTTGGAATTGTTTGAAAAATTAGTGGCTTTCGCCAAAAAACACAACATCTTGTTGATTAACGATAATCCGTATAGCTTTGTCTTGAATTATAAACCAATGAGTTTGTTGCAAGTTGATGGTGCAAAAGAAGTTGCATTGGAACTGAATTCACTTTCAAAGACCTTCAATATGGCAGGTTGGCGAGTGGGAATGGTATTAGGAAATGCAGCTTGTATTGATGCAGTTTTGAAAGTAAAAAGCAATATGGACAGCGGTATGTTCTTCGGGATTCAAAAAGGAGCAATTGAAGCTTTGAAAAGTGACAAATCCTGGTTCGATTCGATGAATGCGGTTTACAAAAAAAGAAGAGTTTTAACAGAACAATTGGCGGAAAAATTGGGTTGTGAAGTTTACAAAGAAGGTGTTGGATTATTTGTTTGGGCAAAATTGCCGGATGGAGTCACATCAGCAGAGAAGTTTATAGACGAAATATTATATGAGAAATCAATTTTCATAACACCGGGAACAATTTTTGGTTCAAACGGTGAAGGATATATTCGGTTTGCATTGTGTGTAAAAGAGGAAAAAATTCAAGAAGCAATTGATAGATTTTAACAGATGAAAATATACGTAATAGGAACAGGATTAATAGGAGGCTCGTTAGCATTAGGAGCTAAAGATTTTTTTGATGATGTCAAAATTTATGGTATTGATAGCAATGAAGATCACTTGCAAGAAGCTGTAAAACTCGGAATTATTGATGAAGTTGCGGTTTTTGAAGATTTAGTCAATGCAGATTACGTTATCCTTTCGGTTCCTGTTGATGTAGCACTTGTGTTTTTGCCAAAAGTTTTGGATATAATTCCGGATACAGCGACTGTTTTTGATGTTGGTTCTACCAAAACACCAATTTGTGAAGCGGTAACCAATCATCCTAAAAGAAGAAATTTCATTGCGGCGCATCCCATTGCGGGAACAGAGTTTTCTGGCCCTTCGGCAGCAATAAAAGGATTGTTTCAAGGAAAAACGAATATCATTTGCGAAGTCGAGAAAACGACTTTCAAACTGCAGGAAAAAGCATTGGATTTGTTCAAAAGTATGGGAATGAGAATCCGATATATGGATCCAAAATCGCACGACAAGCATATTGCTTATGTGTCGCATTTGTCTCACATTAGTTCCTTTATGCTTGGAAAAACGGTAATAAATAAAGAAAAATCTGAGCAGGATATTTTTGATATGGCGGGTTCTGGATTTGAAAGTACAGTTCGTTTGGCCAAAAGTTCACCCGCAATGTGGACGCCAATTTTTAAACAAAATAAAAAACAAGTGGTGAAAAGTTTAGAAGAATATATTTCTAATTTATCCAAGTTTAAAGAATTATTAGAGAATGACGATTACGAAGCAATTTTCAATGAAATGCAAGGCGTAAATAGAATAAGGAAAATATTAAACGGAATGAATAGTAAAAAGTAAACAGAGTTCAATCACAGTTTACAGTTAGAAAAAAACAACACAGAAAAAAATAATAAAATAAATAATTAGAAAAGATGGAAAACAAGAAAGAAATGAGAAATTGGTTGAACGAATTCAATTTGACTCATCCATTTGTGATAGCAGGACCTTGTAGTGCTGAAACAGAAGAACAAGTTTTGAAAATTGCGCACGCATTGAAAGATTCTGACGTAAGCGTTTTTAGAGCTGGAATCTGGAAACCAAGAACTCGTCCGGGAGGATTTGAAGGTGTTGGTGAAATTGGATTAAAATGGTTGAAAAAAGCAAAAGCCGAAACAGGATTGCTAATGGGAACTGAAGTTGCCACTGCTGCTCACTGTAAATTAGCTTTAGAGAATGACATCGATGTTTTATGGGTTGGTGCGCGTACAACTGCAAATCCGTTTGCGGTTCAGGAAATTGCCGATACTCTAAAAGGAACGGATAAAATCGTATTGATAAAAAACCCGGTAAATCCAGATATGGCTTTATGGTTAGGTGGTGTGGAACGTTTGTATGCTGCAGGAATTAAAAATTTGGGAGTGATTCACAGAGGTTTTTCTACTTACGAAAAAACAAAATACAGAAACATTCCAGAATGGCAGATTGCCATCGAATTGCAAAATAAATTCCCTGATTTACCTTTAATTATTGATCCATCTCACATTACAGGAAATCGCGATATGATTCTTGAAGTAACTCAGGAAGCTTTGGATTTGAATTATGACGGAATGATTATCGAAACACACAATGATCCGGACAATGCCTGGAGCGATGCTGCACAACAAGTTACGCCAGATGCTTTGAAACAAATTTTCAAGGATTTGAAAGTAAGAAAGGTAAGTGGAGACACTGATGAGTTTGCCAATAAAATGACAAAATTGAGAGCCAATATTGATGTTTTAGATGCCAATTTATTGGAATTGCTAGGAAAACGTATGAAAGTGGCGGACGAAATTGGTCAAGTGAAAAAAGATGCCAATGTTGCTGTACTCCAAAGCAATCGTTGGAATGAAATTCAGGCAAAAATGATTGCTGAAGGTGCTAAAAAAGGATTAACCGAAGAGTTTATCGTTAGGTTATTCAAAGATATTCACCAAGAAAGTATTGGTCATCAAGAAAAAATATTGAACTCTTAAATAGTTTTTTTATAAATTAATCTCCACAGTTGTAATAAATTGTGAAGATTTTTTATTTTTGGAATAGTCCTAAAAAACTTTAAACTTTAAACTTTAAACAAAAAATTACCTTTGCAACTATGACCGGAACCGTTTATAAATCTACAGGAAGTTGGTACACCGTAAAATCATCGCAAGGCGATTTTATAGAATGCCGTATGAAAGGGAAATTTCGAATTAAAGGAATCAAAAGTACTAACCCAATTGCTGTGGGGGATATTGTAGATTATGAACTCGAAGAAACTTCGGATACAGTTACGGGAACCATTCATAAAATTCACGAAAGAAAGAATTATATTGTTCGAAAATCGGTTAATTTATCGCATCAAATGCACATTATTGCGTCGAATATTGATACTGTTTTCCTTTTAGTTACCATCAATAATCCACCAACAACGCCTAATTTTATAGATCGTTTTCTGGTAACTGCCGAAGCTTATGGAATAGAAACGGTTTTGGTTTTTAATAAAATTGATACTTTTGATGATCCAACTTTGGACGAACAATTGTATTTGCAGCATATTTACGAAAACATTGGATACAAATGCCTTCGTGTTTCTGCCAAAGAAAGTAAAGGAATCGACAAATTGAAGGAAATGATGATTGGCAAAGTGAGTATGTTTTCCGGGCATTCTGGAGTTGGAAAATCGACTTTGGTCAACGCTTTGGAACCAACTTTACATCTAAAAACAAAAACAATTTCAGAAGCAAGCAAGCAAGGACAGCACACCACGACTTTTGCCGAAATGTATGATTTGTCTTTTGACGCTCGTATAATTGACACACCAGGAATAAAAGGTTTTGGGATTGTCGATATGGAAAAGGAAGAAATCAGCGGTTATTTTCCGGAGTTTTTCAAGTTGAAAGAGCAATGCAAATTTAATAATTGCCTGCACAAAGACGAACCCAATTGCGCCATTAAAAAGGCATTGAAAAAAGACGAAATCGCTTGGTCACGCTACAATTCTTATCTTAAAATTCTGGAAGGCGACGACGAAAATTATCGAACTGATTCCTATGATGAAGACCGAAAAGCAAGTGATGAAACCAGAAAATAGCAGAGACGCTACTTATCACGTCTAATTATATTTCTAAAAATAATGAAAGCTGTAATCCAAAGAGTTGCTCAAGCCTCTGTAACCATAAATTGTAAAATTGTGGCCGAAATCCAAAAAGGACTCCTTGTTTTAGTTGGAATTGAAGAAGCCGATAATCAAGAAGATATAATTTGGCTTTGCCAAAAAATTGCAAATCTTAGAATTTTTGGCGATGAAAATGACGTGATGAACTTATCGGTTAAAAATATTGACGGCGACATTATTGTTGTAAGCCAATTCACCCTTCAAGCTTCGACCAAAAAAGGCAATCGCCCTTCCTATATCAAAGCAGCAAAACCAGAAATTGCCATCCCGCTTTATGAGGATTTTGCACAACAATTAGAAAAAGAATTAGGTAAACGAGTACAAACCGGAATCTTTGGTGCAGATATGAAAGTAGCACTATTAAACGATGGTCCCGTGACAATATTAATTGATTCTAAAAACAAAGAGTAATTAATCTTTGTCAAAGTTTTAAACTTTGACAAAGATTTTCAAAATCAGAGTTTCCAATTTCCTACTTTTGCTTTTATTCACAATCCACAATTTAATATGAGCCTTTACGAAAAACTACAAAAAGCAACAAGCGAAGAAGATGTAAAAGATGCTTATATTAAAGCATTGGGTTTAAAAGAAGTTCAAAAAAATCTTATTGATATTCAAAGCAAAGAAATTTGGTTTGAGGCTAAACAAAATGCAAAACTTTCTAGTTATGCGATGTTTACACAATTAATGCATTATGTTCAAGATGCTTTGAATAAAGGTCATTATATTCCCCCATTTCTTGCTGTTATTGATACTCAAAAAGCAGCTATAATGAAAAGTGAGGATGTTCTTCCATTTCTGGAGAAGAAAACCATCAAATGGGGAAAATCCGCAAGTAGTTATACACAAGAAGCATTAGACGCAATTTCTGCTCATATTGGAACGCACTTTGTTTCTTTTAAAATTGAAACTCACGAAGAAGAATTTATAAGCACCATAAAAAATGCTATAAAAAAGGGTGATATTATCCGTACTCCAATAACACCTGACAATTTAAAACAAGTTTTTGACAAATGGGTTGTAATGATTGGGCGTGAAATAGAACGCATCAATGACGAAGATTATGCGCTCTTGTTTTTTGCCGATATTATGCACGATGGCACCGTTTCTACTCACGAAAATTTGCCTGCCGAATTAATGCACAAAGATGGTTCGCCAGTTTTTCTTTTAAACGGAAAAGTATATAAATTAGGAAACAAAGAAGGCTATCGCCAGTTTTGGGCAATTTATCACAAACCTCCAAAAGCCGAATATAGAAACTATTTATTAGAACGACGTGATAGTTTAATCCCCATAGACGAGCGCAGTTTCAAAGGGGCATATTACACGCCACTGAATGTGGTGGATAAAGCTTATGACAAACTAGCCGAAACGCTGGGCGACAATTGGCAAAAAAACTACATCGTTTGGGATATGTGTTGCGGAGTAGGAAACCTAGAAGTAAAACACTCCAACCCACGAAATATTTATATGAGCACCCTAGACAGTGCCGATGTAGATGTAATGCGAGCTACGAAAACCTGCGTGGCAGCACAACGTTTTCAATACGATTACCTCAATGATGATATTGATGATTTTGGCAACATAGATTATTCGCTTACCAACAAAATTCCTCAAAGCTTGCGCCAAGCCATTGCCGATGGTAAAAAGATTTTGGTGTTGATTAATCCACCGTATGCGGAAGCTACAAACGCTGATAATACTGCAATTGGCACAGGTGCAGAAAACAAAACGGGTGTTGCAAAAACTAAATTTGCTTCAACAGCAATGGTAGAATATGGCAAAGCAAGTAACGAATTGTTTACTCAATTTGTTGCTCGAATTGCTCTTGAAATTCCAACTGCTACAATTGCTATGTTTAGTAAATTGAAATATGTTAATGCTCCTAATTTTGAAAAATTTAGGGAAGTTTGGAAAGCAAAATATCTAGGAGGATTTATAGTTCATAGCAAATCATTTGAAGGATTAAAAGGGAATTTTCCAATTGGTTTTTTAGTATGGAAAACAGATATGCTTTTTCCTAAAAAAATTGACATTTCAGAAATTAGCACTGAAGTTTTAGATAAAAATGCGCAACCCATTGGAGAAAAATCGTTTTATAATTTGCCAAACAATATTTTTTTGAACGTTTGGCTGAAACGCCCAAAAGTAAATAAGACAAATATAATTCCTTTGAAAAATGCAATTGCTCCAACCCCTGGAATAGCCAGAGTTTCAAATTGGTCTGATAATGCAAAGGCATATATGTATTGTGGCGTGAATGATATTCAACACGCAACGCAACAAACGGTTATTTTTTCTTCACCTTATGGTGGTGGAAATGGTTTTTATATAAATCCTGAAAACCTTTGGCAAGCTGCAATAGTTTTTTCAGTCAGAAGATTAATAAAACCCACTTGGATCAACGATCGAGACCAATTTCTGCAACCAACCGAACCTTTAACCGAGGAGTTCAAAAGCGATTGTTTAATCTGGATGTTATTCAACGGAAGTAATCTCACCGCCAGCGCCAACGACCTCGAATGGAATGACAAAAAATGGTCAATTGTCAATCATTTTATTCCCTTTACCGAAGAAGAAGTACGAGCAACGGATCGTTTCGAAAGTGATTTTATGGTGCAATATTTAAAAGATAAAAAGTTGTCAAACGAAGCTCAAGCCGTTTTAGAAGAAGGTAAAAAACTATGGCAATCGTATTTTTTAAATACCGATGTAAGAACCGTCAGAGATGAGCTTAAACTTAATCGTGCTGATGTAGGTTGGTATCAAATCCGCAAAGCATTACAAGCAAGAAATGCTAGTGGTGATTTTGCACCAGTAAGTTTTAAACCTTTTGAAGAATCGTATAAAGCATTGAGTGAGAAATTGCAACCAATGGTTTATAAATTGGGATTTTTGAGGGTTTAAAAATAATTAAAAAACCCTCTCATTTGGAGGGCACTGAAAAAGTCATTTTAGTACTTAATTGATTAATAAATAAGGAGTAGAAAACTAGTTTTTCTGCTCCTTATTTTGTATTTTTAAGTTTAA
>NZ_JAYWCK010000016.1:0-25276 GCF_043780635.1 Flavobacterium sp. | reverse complement strand
GCGCTGATGAAAAGCAATCCTATAGCCAAACTTGATATTGACTCCCAAGATATAGCTCCAAGTAGAATACTCTCTGCGTTTTCTGTACCGTATTTTCCTAAATGGACTAAAATAGTATCACTGATAAATTTACCAATGAAAAAAGCAGGAATAATATAAATGGGTTTTATTTTTGCTATTCCAGCGGCTACAAATAGTGGTGTGGTAGGAAGTGGTAACAAGGAATATGCAATGATAACTAATTGACTTTTCCACCCATTCGTTTTCATTATTTCTCCTAAATATTGAACATCTTCATTCTTTGAGGGATTAAAAATCTTTCCGGCAATAATTGGAATATATTGTGTAAGGATGTACCTTCCTAAAATGGAACCGGCAACACCAATAGCAATAACCGCCCATATATTTAACCCAAAAACTATTTGCAAAAAAACCATAATGGTAAATGCGGGAGGAAACGGGAAAGGGACTACATCAAATAAAAATGCCCCGATAAATACTAATAGATAATGCCACCACATCGTATATTTTTTTTAATTCATTTATTATCTTAGGTATAATTCCTTGAAGCATTGCTTCAAATAAAAAATAATTTTCAATTAAACTTTTCCGGGACTCTGCCTAGAGATGTTTCTACTTAAAAGGAGCCAATAAAATTATAGGCTAAAAGAAGAGAATAATAGATGTTTCTGCTTGTTAAAGCCGATACAGTAAATTTAAGCAATTATTGCTTATTCTCGAAATAAAAAAATTGCTATTTTAGTAATTTACAGTCAGTAAACCATTGTTTAACATTATTTTATGAATTGAAGTTGCTAGATGTTTAGATAATGTAAATGGATAGGTTTTTAGTATAAAAAATCCCCAACTATTTTCATAATTGGGGGCTCTATTTATAAAGTTTAATCTAAATTCTTAAATGGCATTTACTATTGCCACAAAATCTTTGGCATTAAGTGCAGCTCCGCCAATAAGACCACCGTCAACGTCTGGTTTCGAGAAGATTTCTTTGGCATTGTCTGGTTTTACGCTTCCTCCATAAAGAATTGAAACATCTTCGGCGATATCGCTTCCAAAGGCTTTACGAACTGTTTCTCTGATGAATTGGTGCATTTCCTGTGCTTGTTCAGGACTGGCAGTTTCGCCTGTTCCTATTGCCCAAACTGGCTCATAAGCCAAAACAATTTTTTCCCAGTCTTTTGCTTCGATGTGAAATAAACCATCTCGCAATTGATTTTCAACAATATTAAAATGAGTTGCAGATTGACGATCTTTCAACTCTTCACCAAAACAAAAAATAACAGTCATATCGTGTTTCAAAGCGGTGTCAACTTTGCTGGCAATTAGTGCATCAGTTTCGTGGAAAATTGCTCTGCGTTCTGAATGTCCAAGAATCACGGTATTTACTCCAACGCTTTTTAGCATATCAGCTGAAATTTCGCCAGTATAAGCGCCACTTTCTGCTTGGTGCATATTTTGTGCGGCCACGTTGATAGGTGTAAATTCTAAATGATCTACGGCTGATGATAAGTTAACAAACGTAGGAGCAACAATTATTTGTGCATCACTTTCGGTTGGGATTTGTGCTATTAGTTCGTTTAATAAATCTTCGGTTTGCTCTGCATTTTTGTGCATTTTCCAGTTTCCTGCTACAATCTTCTTTCTCATTTTAATTGTTTTTTTAATTCTATTTTATTTCTAATTTCTATTTGTTCAAATCTTTTAATGTCGCATTTATTTTTTCAAAATCGGTTTCAATGGCACGGTACACAACAATTTTTCCTGTTTTGTCAATGATAATATATCGTGGAATCCAATCTAAAACTATGGCTTTTCCAAAAACACCTTTCATTTGGTCATTTGCCATATAATGGTCGCCTTTAAGTTCATGTTTAGTTATTCCTTCTTTCCATTTATCAGCCGTTTTATCCATCGATATAAACACATATGCCACATCAGGATTATTGGCTTGTAATTCTTTTATTTTTGGCATTGCTTTGACACAGTCACCACACCATGAAGCCCAAACTTCAATAATGAGGGTTTTGCCTTTATATTTTTTTAAGATGTCTTTAAAAGCAACTTGGCTTCCATTAGTTGATAGTAATGTTTGAGATAAAGCTTCTTTAGAAAATGATTTTTTTTGGGCTTGTGAACAAGAAAAGATTGCAAAAGCAAAAAGTAAGGCAAGTATTTTTTTCATTAATTTTTAATTTGGGCAAAGTTACATTTTAAAAAGCAAAATTTAGGAAATGTAAAAACACAAAATTTCAAACATTAGTTATATTTTGATATCACAATAGTTTATTGCGAATATTAGATATAAAAAAAGAATTTTTATTCAGATTTCTCATTTGAATTATCATCTAAATAAACACGTTTTGTTCTTTTCCTTTTCTTAGTGAAATAGAGTTGTTTGATTGTGTATCCAATATAAATTCCTGAGATTGCCATTAAAGAGCATCCTAAAATAACATGAAATGTAATTCCCAAAGGCACTTCAAAAATCCTTGAAACTACATTTAAAAAAATGTAGCCAATTCCAAACACAATGCAACTTATAAAAATAAGTAATAATTTTATTTTTCTTCTTTCTCTTCTGCTACTCATAAACTAATCGTAAATTATAAATTTAAATTATCAATATCGTTGTAATGTACCTTTTGTATAATAGTTCCATAATTTAAAACTACAAAACTAGGATTCGATCTTTCAACTGTTTTTAATGCTGTTGCATCACAAAAAAGGAAATCAAAAGTTAATCCATATTTCTTTTTTATATCAGCAATTACATCGCTCGAGGAGCCAGTAACAATGGCAACATAATATCCTTTTGCCGAAGCGTCTTTGTATAATTTGTTCAATTTTTGCAAAGCTTCTACATTAGCTTTTTCTAAATCATAAGCCACAATCAGCAATGACTTTTCTTTTGAAAAAATCAATTGAGTGTTATCATTGCCGTCCAGTTCCAATTTAAAATCGTGAATAGGAGGAAGGTAACCCTGAACAATAACCTTATCTTTTCTATCAACAAATGTTGCTCCAGCTGGAAGCGACATCAAATCTTTTTCAGTAAATTCCTTGTCAACACCATTTACTTTGTAAATAAAGACCATTTCCACCACACTTTTTGGTGCGTTATCAGGAATTTCCATAGCTGTTTTGATATTTGTTCCCACTTTATACGGTCTAAAATCTTTTATAGGCAAATGATTTAAAACCCAGTAGCCCATAAAACAGCACAAAATAATGCTAGCCAAAACTAAAATATTTTGAACTGTATTTGAAAATAATGGCTTGATATATTTTTGATTGTAAAACAAAATTAGGATAAAAAATAATAATATAAGATCTTTTGTAAAAGATTGCCAAGGATCCAAATGTAAGGCATCGCCAAAACACCCACAGTCTTTAACCACATCAAAATAAGCAGAGTAAAAGGTCAAAAATGTAAACAGAACTACCAAAAGCAATAAACTCCAAATCGTTAATTTTGATTTGTAACCAATGAGCAACATAACACCCAAAACTACTTCTAAAATTACCAAAAACAAGGCTATTGCTAATGAAAATGGAACAAAAAACGGCATATTAAAAACGGGTTCGCTAAAATATTCTTCTAATTTATAAGAGAAGCCTAAAGGATCATTGAGTTTTATCAATCCTGAAATAATGAATAAAATACCAACGAAAAGTCTGGAGAATTGTGCGATGAAGTTTTTCATAACTTAATATTTTAATTTTTTAAATTGGTTATTATAATTTTTTACTATTAAAATTTCTTCATTAAAATCAAAGCAAAAACCGCATAATTAATCATATCTTGATAATTAGCATCAATACCTTCAGAAACCAAAGTTTTTCCTTTATTGTCTTCAATTTGTTTCACTCGAAGCAGTTTTTGCAAAATCAAATCTGTCAGTGAACTCACACGCATTTCACGCCAGGCCTCACCATAATCATGGTTTTTGTCTTCCATTAATTGTTTGGTCAGAGCAATATTTTGGTCATATAATTCGGTTGCTTGTTCCACATTTAAATCAGGTTGATCCGCAACACCAAGTTCCAATTGGACTAATGCCATAATCGAATAATTGATGATTCCGATGAATTCTCCGGTTTCATCTTCGTCTACTTTTCGAACTTCATTTTCTTGTAAGCTTCTTATTCTTTGGGCTTTGATGAAGATTTGGTCGGTCAAAGAAGGCAATCTTAATATTCGCCAGGCACTGCCATAATCTTTCATCTTATTGATAAATAGCGAGCGACAAATTGCAATTACGCTATCATATTGTTTTGAAGTAATGTTCATTTATTGATGTATATTTGTGACAAAAATAAGGATAATTTTTTTGTTTAAAGAAGGATGATTAACGAATGTTAATTTTTAAAGATTAAATTGTTAAACTACTAGCCAACAGCTCAAAATGACTATAAATTGTAATGGAAATCTAATTGATTTATCTACTCCCAAAGTAATGGGGATTTTGAATATTACGCCAAATTCGTTTTATGATGGCGGAAAATTCATAGGTGAAAGTGAAATTTTGCATCAGGCAAAAAAGATGATTTCTGAAGGAGCAACTTTTATCGATATTGGTGCCTATTCCAGCAAACCGAGGGCCGAATATGTTTCTGAAAGTGATGAATTAAAAAGGATTATTCCTGTTGTGAGCTTAATTCAGAAGAATTTTCCAAAAACGATAATTTCCATAGATACTTTCAGAAGCGAAGTGGCTAGAATTTGTATTGAAAATGGAGCATCTATTATTAATGATGTTTCCTCAGGAAGTGTTGACGAAAAAATGATGGAAACGGTTGCCAAATATAACGTTCCTTACGTTATGATGCATAGGCGAGGTACACCAGAAACGATGCAAACAATGACCAATTATAAGAATATTGTTAAGGAAATACTCTTCTTTTTTTCGGAAAAAGTGTCTGCAGCCAGAAGTTTTGGCATCAACGATTTGATAATTGATCCAGGTTTTGGCTTTGCCAAAACACTAGACCAAAATTATGAGATTTTACAAAAATTAGAATTGTTTGAAATGCTGGAATTACCTTTACTTATAGGTGTTTCAAGAAAATCAATGATTTATAATGTGTTCAAATGCACTCCAGAAGAAGCTTTAAATGGAACGTCAGTTTTAAACACTATTTCCTTAACCAAAGGAGCCAAAATACTTCGCGTCCACGATGTAAAAGAAGCAATGGAATGCGTTACTTTATTTAATATAACCAATCAATTCAAATGAAATATTTCAGTTTAATTATTGTTTTTATTCTGTTTTCCTGTGGAAATAAAGAAGCTGTTTTGTTGCCAAAATCTAATGTGACAGTGGTTTCAAATGTATTAGATCATTCGCCTATTTATATTTTTTTCAGAACAAATGGAAAAGACACTTTGGCGGAAGTCAACAGAAAAAACGAGATTATTTCAACCAACTGGATTTTTAATATTGACAAGCGTTTGCCTTTACGATTAGTAATTCCGGAAGTGATGAAGTTACAAGAAAAAAAGCGGAGTGAAGTGGCTCACAAAAACGAATTAGCTGAAAATTATTATTCGTATGCGGACAGTATTGGCAAGAATATGGCGTTTCTACCATTCACGAAAGTGTATTACAAATTTGAGAAACCGATGTTTAGTTTTGTCGTGTTTTTTTCTAAAAAAAATGAAATCTTTGTCGATGGAACTTCTGGAAGTCGCGAAGAATTAAAACATTTTGTAAAAAGTTTGCCTAAAGACGGACTCAAAATGATAAGATTTCGTTTTGATCAAAATATGAGTTACGGGAATTATATTCAGAATGAAATTTTAATTCAAAGTTTAAAAATTGAAAATAACGAAGAATTTATTTTTTAAACTTTTGACTGAATACTGCCACTGATCACTGACCACTTTCTATTGATGATGATACGGTTCATTCTTTAAAATTGTAAATCCGCGATACAATTGTTCGATAAAAAATAAACGTACCATTTGATGCGAGAATGTCATTGGCGAAAGTGAAATTTTGCCATTTGCTTTGGCATACACTGTGTCCGAAAAACCATAAGGACCACCAATAACAAAAACCAAGGTCTTCACTCCTGAGTTCATTTTCTTCTGCAATTCCTCTGAAAATGCAACGCTCGAAAAGGTTTTTCCGTTTTCGTCCAATAAAATAAGTTGGTCTGTTGGCGTTATTTTTGCCAAAATTAATTCGCCTTCTTTTTCTTTTTGTTGACTTTCGGACAAGTTTTTTACATTCTTGATGTCCGGAATTATCTCTAAATCGAACTTAATGTAAAAAGACAAACGTTTTTGATATTCATCAATTAAAGATTGAAAATTTTTATTGTCGGTTTTGCCAATGGCGATGAGTTTGATGTTCATTTTTCGGTATTAATAATACAAAGGTAAAAAATTGAGAATTAAATAATAATATATTCTTTTTTTAAGTCTATTTAGCAATATTGATTTAAATTGAAAGATTTATATTATTTAGGCTTTGTACTCCTTTTTTTTTAGGGGGTAGTTACTTGTAATAGAATAAAATTTGAACTTACACTACCTTATTTGCAATTAAAAGTAACAATATTTGTCAATTTTGTAAAATATATATTATAATGTTTGTTTATTTTTGCGCCAATTAAATACACAATTATGTTAGATGTAGGGTTAACCACTTTTATGATTCTTGCCACTAGTTTAGTGATGCTAATGACGCCTGGACTTGCTTTTTTCTACGGAGGATTGGGATGTAATAAAAATATTTTGAGCATTATGATGCAAAGTTTTGTTTCTATGGGAATAGGAACAGTACTTTGGTTTGCTTTTGGTTATTCACTTTGCTTTAGTGGAAATGTAACTTCTGGAACTGATTTTTTAGGAATAATAGGAAATTTTGATAAAGCTTTTTATCACGGAATTACACCTTCGACACTTTATTCAGCAGATAAACGTTTTCCGGAATATATTTTTATTGCTTATCAAATGATGTTTGCCATCATTACTCCGGCACTGATTACTGGAGCATTTATCAATCGGGTTTCGTTTAAATCGTATGTTTTCTTCCTAATATTTTGGCAAATATTTGTCTATTATCCTTTCGTTCACATGGTGTGGGGTGGCGGATTGCTTGCTCAATGGGGAGTTTTTGATTTTGCAGGAGGAATTACTGTACACGCAACGGCTGGTTTTGCAGCTTTGGCATCAGTTTATTTTGTGGGAAGACGACAAAATAAGCACGAACCTAATAATATTCCATTGGTCGCCATTGGAACTGCATTGCTTTGGTTTGGCTGGTACGGATTTAATGCAGGAAGTGAATTGGCGGTTAACTCCATTACTATTTCATCCTTTTTGAATACGGATACTGCTGCTTCTTTTGCCGCAGTTACTTGGTTATTTATCGAATGGAATACAGGAAAAAAGAAACCAACATTTATAGGATTAATGACAGGTGCAGTTGCAGGTTTGGCGACAATTACTCCAGCTGCGGGTTACGTAGATATTTATTCGTCAGCAATCATTGGAATCATTGCGGCTTGTGGTTGCTTTTTAGCAGTAAAGTACAAGGAAAAGAAAGGTTGGGATGATGCACTCGACGTATGGGGAATTCACGGAATGGGCGGAATAATAGGTACTATTTGTTTGGGTTTTTTTGCCAATAGCACTATTAATTCAGCAATTCCTGATGGATTATTTTTTGGAGGAAACGGAATGCTACTTTTTAAAGAGTGTGTTGCAATAGTTTTTGCAACTAGTTATGCGTTCTTTTTTACCTTGTTGCTGTTCCGAATAATCAATAAATTTATTCCGGTTCGGGTTACTGATATGGAACAAGAACTTGGATTGGATTTGACGCATCACGGGGAAGTGGCGAGACAACGATAAAAAATCAATACAACTATACAAAAAGGGCAACATTCAATAAATGTTGCCCTTTTAATTTTTATAAAAATATTTTCAAGAATTAAATTAACTGTCTAGAAAAGAATCGGAATTGTTTTTCTTGAATAATTTTATAAGCAATAATATACAGGCAACAGCTTCAAAAGTCATCCCAATTATCAGAAAGAAACTGGTCAAATCTTTACGTTCGTTCGTGACTTTGAATAGTGCGCCTATAACTGTGAGAACCGCTCCAATTAAAAATAAAACCAGAATTTGTGTATTTTTCATAAAGTTATTTTCTCTTAATTATGATGGTTACTTCTCTAATCAATAAAGAAGTCAAAGCGCCGATTACAAAAATGGATAGAAATTCTACAGTGCGAATAGTGACTTGGTCGATGATTCTTGAATAATTCCCAATTGAAATTATTAGCATAATTTCTAAAACTACTGTTCTCCTTTTAGAGTTCATAATATTGTTGTTTTGAGATTCAAAGATATTGAAAAGAACTACAAGTTATACTTTTTGTATGGTTTGCGTTTTTACGTAATTTACATTTCTTTCTTTCAAATAATTTATAATATACCTAAAACAAAGTTCGTGTTTTCCAATCAATTCTGGCGGAAAAATTCCTTTTTCAGTAAATAAACCTTCTAAAAACATATTGGCTACAGCCGTTGCCGTATATCCCGTAGTTCTTGCCATTGAAGAGGTTTGGGTTTCGGGGCAATATTCATCGTATAGATTATAAACTACTTCTTCAGTTTCTCCATTATTATTTTCCCCTTTTAATGTGATACGCATTATTGTAAGTTCTTCTTCGGTTTCACCTAATTTCCATTCGTTAAATAGAATTTTACTGGTAAAATCAAGAGGCGTAATTTCTGTTCCGTTTATAATTATTTTCTTTTCACTAAAAAAACCGCTGTCTTTCAAAACTTTCACATATTCTACGTGGCCAGGATATCGGAGTGTTTTTTCCTTCATATTCTTGATGTGTGGCATTGTAAATAGAATTGACCGTAATCCATCAGAATTAAAAGCTTCTAGGGTTCCTACTTTGTCAAATTCCACAAATTCACAGTCGGTTAGAGCATCACGAATGATGATGTTTCCGTTTTCGACATATCGGGCAGGACGTGTATATTCTTCGATTACATCAATTGGTGAAAAAGGCGCTTTATAATTGAAAGGCCATTTTTTAACCCTTGGTAAACCGCCAACCAAGGTTTCAAAATCAGTCAATTTCAGTTTTTCGTTGTAATATCCCAAAATAATATTGTGCATTCCGGGCGCAACACCACAATCAACAATAGCAGTTACTCCTTTTTCTTTTGCAAGGGTATCCAGTTCAAGTGCGTTTTCAGGAAAAAAAGAAATATCTACCACATTTTTACCCGCTTCAATAACTGTTTTTATTGTTTGGAATCCAAGAAATCCAGGAACTGCGCACACAACAAAATCATAAGCTGCAAGAACAGATTGAAGTTTTTTTGTATCACAAACATCCACTTGTAAAATACTGATGTTTTGATACTTTCCTTTTACGTGTTCTAATCGTTGAATACTTAAATCTGCTATGGTTACCTTGTGTTTCTTTGATAAATCTACCGCCATTGCGCTGCCAACCATTCCTGCTCCTAAAACTATTATATTGGTCATAATTATATTTTGTTGGGTTTAAAAAGAGAAGCTAAGATAGTGTTTCATTCGAATTATTAATATATTCAGGCAATGATATTTTAAACAAAAAAACCTATGAAGTTTTAAAGCTTCATAGGTTATTATAAATTTAATAAGTTACAAAATCAATCTATTTTCGTGTATTTATTATCCAGGGAATTCTCCTCCGCCATCTTCATTTTTAGGTTGTTGATTCTTTTCTTTTTCTCCTTTTGGTTTGTTAAAACGGTAAGTGAATGATAAATTAAATTGACGTTTACGGAACTGCATTTCGCCATATGATGTTTGGTTTTCTAGATACGTATACGATTTCATAATTCTCGAGTTGAAAACATCACTAATATTGAACGCTATGGTTCCTTTGTCTTTTAGTACATCTTTACTGAAAGCAGTGTTCATTCCAAATTGGCCCAAATTTTTACCTTGTGCGGTTTTTTGTTCTCCATTATAGTTTGCATTCAACTGCCAGTCAATTTTGTATGGCAAAGTTAGTTTTGAACTGATTCTTGCAGACCAAGTAGTAACTTGGTTGTCCAAATTTTGAACTATAAGATTGCCGTTTGTATCCGTGTAGCTATGTTCTCCGGTTGTTTTTACATTATACAAATTAAAATTACTGTTTACTCTCCATATTTTGAATGGGTTGTAATTTAAAGTAAACTCAAATCCATACTTTTGTTCTTTTCCCAAGTTAATAGGTTGGCTTTTGATAACTGGAATTCCATTTACTTCATCGCCTGTAGGAGATCGCACAAAACTGAAAACATCTTTCGTATCTTCAAAATAAGCCGAGGTATTAAAAGTTACTTTTTCCCAACGTTTGATATATCCAAAATCAAATTTATTAGTCAGCGATGGATCCAAGTCAGGATTTCCTTGAAAAATATTAACATTACTTGAATAATTTACTGCGGGGTTCATAAAACGGCCTCTTGGTCTTGATAAACGTTTACTGTAGCTTGTAGTAAGGTTACTTTGATCTGAAATTTCATAACTAACAAATGCACTTGGGAAAAAGTTGTTATACTTTTTAGTATTGAATTCATTAGTTTCCAATAAATTTACTTCGATATTGGTGTCTTCCCAACGTAACCCAAATAAATAAGAGAATTTATTTACTTTAAAGCCGTATGAGGTATAAAGTGCGTTGATATTTTCTTTGTATTCTAAAGTATTTGACAAGTTATCAATTCTTGTGCCTTGATCGTCAAGAACGTAATATTGATTGTTTAGGTCGCCAAAACTCCCTTTATAGCCTGCTTCGAACTGGCTTCCTTCTCCTAGTGGGAGTACATAATCAGCTTGTAATTGTGCTTGCTTTTGAACTTGATTATTTAATGTGTTATTAAAATTGTCAGAACCCGTAATGATACTTTGGTTATCATCTGAATTTCTTGAAATAGAACCATCAACTGTAAGTTTGTGCCCTTTGTCCTTGAAGTTTTTGATTAAGTTTGAAGTGTATTCAACATTTTTACCGCCAGTTTTTCCTGAACCCAAACGGTAAGTTGAACCTGTGAAATTACGATCAGCATCAAAATTATTAAAATTGATTAAATCAGTATTTTCACCATTATCCTTTTGGTAATTGATGGCATTTGTCCAAAAAGTATTTGGTGCAACTGTCCATTCAATGCCCGCTCTTCCGTTAAAACCATCTCTGGTTCTCTCTGTCTCACGATCTTCGTCTAAAAAATTTTTGTTAGAACCGTCTTCATTGAAATATTCAGAATTAGTTTTACCTCCACCTTGATTTGTTCTGCGGTTATAACCTAGGGTAGTAAAATAGTTTAGTTTTTCTGTTTTATAATTCGCATTTGCAGTTAAACCATAAGTTTCGGGAATACCTGCTGAAGCAATAATAGTTCCGTTAAAGCCGTGGTTTTTGCCTTTTTTAAGAATGATGTTGATTATTCCAGAACCACCTTCCGCATCATATCGTGCAGATGGATTAGTAATAACTTCAACTTTATCAATGGCATCAGCAGGAAGTTGTCTTAAAGCTTCTGCTATATTTACAGCATAGGATGGTCTTCCATCAATTAAAATTCGGATATTATCACTACCTCTTAAGCTTACATTTCCTTCAGAATCAACTGAAACAGATGGGACATTATCAAGAACATCACTTACAGTTCCGCCTTTCACCATCATATCCTGACCAACATTGTATACTTTTTTGTCCAGTTTGATTTCTACTGTGGATTTTTCGGCACGAACAACGACCTCTTCCAATTGTGAAGCATCTTCTTCTAAAGCGATTTGTCCTAAATTAGTGCTTTCCTGAAGCTTTCTTTGAGCGAATATAGTGGGTTTAAATGAAATGAATTCTACCTTAATATCATAAATACCAGGATTAATATCAACATCAAATTCTCCTTTAGAATTTGTAATTCCTCCTGTAATTCCTTTAGGATATTTAGGATTTACGAAAGTGACTGTAGCATATTCGAGAGGCTGTTTGCTTACTTTTTCGATTACAGTTCCTGTGATTTTGATTTTTGCAACTTGGGGTCTTTGTTGTGAATAATTAAGCGTTGAAGTTAATAACAATACTAAAATTATAATAAATTTAAGGTTTTTCATCAAAAGGTGTTTTTATTCTAATAAGAATGTAAAAATAAGATTTGGTTTAAGGAGAAAAGCACAAATATTTGTTAAAACACTTACATAAAAGTATTAAAAAATGGCTGTAACTTTTTCTAAAGGTCTCGCGATAATTGCCTTATCTCCATTGATAACAATGGGTCTTTCAATAAGAATTGGATTCAAAATCATTGTATGGATAATTTCATCATCGGACATTGTTGCATCTTTGAAATTTTCTATCCAAATTTTCTCTTTTCGACGTACTAATTCAATAGGTTTTACACCTAATTTTTTAATGATTGTTTTCAATTCCTCAAAAGTAGGAACATCTTCAAGATATTTGACAACTTCATATTCTTGACCTGAATCTTCAAGGAAAGCAATGCATTCCCTTGATTTTCCGCAACGTGAATTATGATATATTTGGATCATAAAATAAGGTTGTTTATTTTTTTGCAAAGTAAAGGATAAAAACGGAAAATTAAGTTAAATTCGGTCTGACAAAATAGTACTTAGATAAGAATCAATTAAATTTTATAAATGTTTATAGAACAAGCGTATAAAGGAAATAATACTTGGTGGCGCGTTTTAATTACCACATTATTGACCGCAGGAATATTTGTTGCAAATTTTATAGCCTATTTTATGATGTCGAAAAAACAAGTGGATGAGGCTTATAAATCGATGAGTGATATTCCAAATAATATGTCACTGATAATTAATTTGTCTCCCTTTATTTTCCTGTTAGGTTTTTTGTTTTTATTGGTTCGTTTTTTGCACCAAAGAAGTGTTCTTTCATTGACAACTTCAAGAAAATCAGTAGATTATAAACGGATTTTGTTTTCCTTCGGTTTAATCGTTTTGCTGACTATTGCTACTTTTGCAATTTCCTATTCTATGGACCATTCTACCATTTTATGGAATTTTAATCCAATGAAATTTGCCATTTTATTTATGATCAGCATGTTGTTATTTCCATTTCAAATTGGTCTTGAAGAATATTTATTCAGAGGTTATCTAATGCAGCAAATTGGAATTGTCGCTAAGAATAGATGGTTTCCTTTGCTAATCACTTCCGTTATTTTTGGGTTATTTCATAGTGCCAATCCCGAAGTTGCCAAAATGGGTTATGAAGTAATGGTGTTTTATATTGGAACTGGCTTATTACTTGGAATTATGACCTTAATGGACGAAAGTCTGGAACTGGCTTTGGGTTTTCATTTAGGGAATAATTTGATGGCCGCCTTATTGATCACTTCTGATTATTCGGCGATTCATACGGATGCACTTTTTAAATATTCAGGAGTTGAAAACACAACTGATACGCTAAATGAAATGTTAGTTTCGATTGCAATTATCTATCCAATTATTTTATTTATCTTCGCCAAAAGGTATAAATGGACAAATTGGAAAGAACGTTTATTTGGTAAAATTAAAGTTCTTTAAATCAAAATAATATAAAATTATGAATATAGCAGAATACAATAAAGTACACAATCTTTTTAAACTAAACGGATTTCATATTAATCGAGAAAATCTTTGTAGAGTTGCTTATAGTTTTATAAAAGAAGGACAAGAATACGAGAAATCTGTTGGCGATTTTATCCTCGATTGGTTTGATAAAAAAGAGTACATGGAAATGAGTACTTCTGGTACTACCGGAGATCCAAAACCAGTTCGTATAGAAAAAAAGGCAATGATGGAATCGGCTTTGGCAACAGGAGACTTCTTTGATTTATCTCCAGGAAATAAAGTTTTGCATTGTTTGCCAATGAAATATATAGCAGGAAAAATGATGTTTATTCGAGCCTTTATATTAGGATTAGATATGAAATTTGTAGCCCCAAGTTCGCATCCATTAGAAGGTATTGATGAAAAATTTGATTTTTGTGCAATGGTTCCGCTTCAAGCAAAAAATTCTTTAAAAGATTTGAAAAAAGTTAAGAAATTAATTATTGGAGGAGGAAAAGTACATAAAGCGCTTGAGCAAGAGTTATTAAAATTGCCAATCAAAATTTATGAAACTTATGGAATGACCGAAACTATTACTCATATTGCAGCAAAAAAAATTGGAGAAAAAGCTTTCACCGTTTTACCAAATGTGACTGTTTCTGCGGATGAAAGACATTGTTTGGTAATTGATGCAAAGTATATTAGCGATAAAAAAATAATGACTAATGATATTGTAAAGATAGTCTCAGACACGCAATTTGAATGGATTGGTCGAATTGATAATGTGATTAATAGTGGAGGGGTTAAATTAATTCCAGAGCAAATAGAGGAGAAACTTTCAACACTGATTCCACGACGCTATTTTGTTTATGGTCAAGCAGACGAAACTCTTGGCGAAAAAGTGGTGCTTTATGTCGAAGGGGAGCCAATAACTATAGAAGAATCGGTTTTTAATGTACTAGACAAATTCGAAAAACCTAAAGAAATTATTTTCATTCCTAAGTTCAAAGAAACGGCTACAGGTAAAATTATGAGAAAAGAAAGTATATAATTAGCAATGAAATAAAACAATTTTAAAAAAAAAGAGAGGCTAGATAGTCTCTCTTTTTTTCTCCAAGAATTACTCCTGCATTTTAAAATAGTAATCCGCAGAATGTTTTCCGCTTCCATAAATTAAGAAAATGAGGCAGATTCCAAGAGTAAGTAATGATAAAAATAAATTTTGGGAATGCATCTCTCCCATAAAATTTATGACAATAGCACCAATCAATATAGGTAATTGCGCAATAATTGCCCATCTAGTAAGCAATCCAAAAAAGATTAAGATACCACCCAGAATGTGTGCCGAAGCAACATAATGTAAAAGAATCATTCCGCCGCCAAGTTTGTCAATTGGGGACAATAAATCTGCTAAATATTGGAGATTTGTAATAAAAGTAACTCCTTTTGAAAACAAGAAAACTCCAAGTGCCATTCGAACCAAATCTACCGAAAAATAAGTGTGCGCATTCGCCCATTTATTCAAAAATTTTACGTTGTTCATAGTGTTTAAGTTTAAAAGCCAATACTAAGGTACTAATTTTTAACGTAATAAGGATATTTGTCTGAAAATAAAAATTGAGAAGAGAAGCATTCTTGCGATAGAATTATTAATATAAAATTATTGCATTAAAAAACGCAAAACTATTTCATTAAAAAGGGTTGGATTTTCTATCAAAGCAGAATGCGAACTATTGGGCAAAATTGCCAATTGTGCATCTGGAATGGATTCATATATTTTAAGGGTGTGTTCCCCTTTAATTTCATCATGATCACCGGCTATGATTAAAGTTTTAGATTTGATGACATTTAAATCAGAGTACTTCAAATTGGGATATTTAAAATCCAAATTATTCAAATCAATAGCTAAATCATTTTCGTGATTTTTGTTATTATTCTCTAATTCGGTAATCCATTTTTCTAATTCTTCTTGATGAAGAGCACCATCTGGGAATATATTGGCTCCTGATGAAACTAATTTATTGACTTTTTCGGGATATTTTATGGCGAATAATAATCCAATTATACCGCCATCACTCCATCCAAGAATATTTGTTTTTTTGATATTTAATTTGTCAAGAAATATATTAATGTCTTCAACCTGAAGGTCAAAAGTCAATTCAACCCCTTTTTGATAACTTGAATTTCCTCTTCCTCTGCAATCAACTAATACGACCTTAAAATGTTTCGAGAATTCGGCTACTTGATTTTCAAAGCAGGCAAATGATCCTCCGTTTCCGTGAATCATCAATAATGGCTCTCCTTCACCATAAACTTCATAAAATAGTTTTACGCCATTGACATCAGCATATTTGCCGTTTTCATGAAGTTTCTGGGCGCTAACATTTAGGGAAATAGTGGCAATTATTAAGAAGAATATTTTTTTCATTGTTAAACCTGAATTACTCCCAAATTAAATTTCTTTTTGATAGGCGAATGGTTAGCCGCTTCAATTCCCATCGAAATCCAAGTTCTGGTTTCCAAAGGATCTATGATCGCGTCGGTCCACAGTCTTGAAGCTGCATAATAAGGAGAAGTTTGGGCGTCGTAACGGGCTTTTATTTGGTCGAATAGTTCCTTTTCTTTGGCTTGATCCACGATTTCTCCTTTGGCTTTTAATGAAGAAGCTTCAATTTGGGCCAATACTTTTGCGGCTTGCGTTCCTCCCATAACGGCGAGTTCTGCACTTGGCCAAGCCACAATTAATCTTGGATCGTATGCTTTTCCGCACATCGCATAATTTCCCGCGCCATAGGAATTACCTATGATTATGGTGAATTTTGGCACGACCGAATTCGAAACGGCATTCACCATTTTGGCACCATCTTTAATGATTCCACCTTGTTCCGATTTGGAACCTACCATAAATCCGGTAACATCTTGCAAAAAAACCAATGGGATTTTTTTCTGGTTGCAATTAGCAATAAAACGAGTCGCCTTATCGGCAGAATCGGAATAAATTACTCCTCCAAATTGCATTTCACCTGTCTTGGTTTTTACTACTTTTCGTTGGTTGGCAATAATTCCCACTGCCCAACCATCAATTCGGGCGTAACCAGTAATTATGGTTTGTCCGTATCCTTCTTTGTAAGCTTCAAACTCGGAATGATCCACTAATCGACTAATGATTTCCATCATATCGTATTGCTCATTTCGAGCTTTTGGCAAAATGCCGTAAATATCTTTTTCTTCCAAAGCGGGTTTTACTGACTTATTTCTACTAAAACCGGCCTTATCATAATCACCAATTTTATCGACGATATTTTTTATTTTGTCCAATGCGTCTTTGTCATCTTTGGCTTTATAATCCGTAACTCCCGAAATTTCGCAATGTGTGGTTGCTCCGCCAAGGGTTTCGTTGTCAATGTTTTCGCCAATAGCGGCTTTGACCAAATAACTTCCTGCCAAGAAAATACTTCCAGTTTTCTCCACTATCAAAGCTTCGTCACTCATTATTGGAAGATAAGCACCGCCAGCAACACAGCTTCCCATAACGGCCGAAATTTGGGTAATTCCCATACTGCTCATCAAAGCATTATTTCTAAAAATGCGTCCAAAATGTTCTTTATCTGGGAAAATCTCGTCTTGTAATGGCAGAAATACTCCAGCAGAATCGACCAAATAAATTATTGGAATTCTATTTTCCATAGCAATTTCTTGCGCTCTTAGATTTTTTTTTGCTGTAATTGGAAACCAAGCTCCAGCTTTTACAGTGGCATCATTGGCAACGACAATACATTGTTTTCCTTTGATATATCCAATTTTCACTATAACGCCACCAGAGGGGCAACCGCCAAATTCTTTGTACATTCCTTCGCCAACAAATCCACCAATTTCAATAGATTTTCCTTTGGCGTCAAGCAAATAATCAATGCGTTCCCGCGCTGTCATTTTACCTTCTGAATGTAATTTTTTGATGCGTATTTCGCCTCCGCCTAGTTTTACCTTAGTAAATTTATGACGTAAATCGGAAAGAAGGAGTTTATTGTGGTCTTCGTTTTTATTGAAGTTCAAGTCCATAATGAAATTGTGTTTATCTAAAGAGATGGCTAAATTACAAAACCATTGTAATAAATTTCAGAATATTTTTCAGATTTATTTCTTGGATTCATTAACGAGCCTTTTTAGAATTGCCCATTGTTTTAGTGCATCACGAGCTTCGACTGCAGGATAACCCAACATTGTTTTTCCGGCTGGAATATCACTTGTAACTCCTGAACCAGCTCCAACAATAGCTCCATCACCAATGGTTACATGATCTTTTATTGATGCGCTTCCACCAATGATAACTCCGTTACCTAAAGTTACCGAACCTGCTAATCCAGAATTGCCAGCCATTATGCAGAATTTCCCCAATATACTATTATGGCCAATTTGAACTAAATTATCAATCTTGCAGCCGTCACCTAAAATAGTTGAGCTGAATTTCCCTCTGTCAACACAAGAGTTGGCGCCAATTTCGACTCCATTGCCTATAACGACGTTTCCTATTTGTGGGATTTTCACCAAACCTCTTAGTGGGTCAGGACGAAATCCAAAACCGTCTGCTCCAATTGAGGCGTTAGGATGAATGATGCAATCGTTGCCAATATGACAACGCTCCCGAACCACAGCACCTGACCAGATTACCGTGTTTTTTCCAATCGTGCATTCGTCGAGAATCGTGGCATTGGGATAAATAGTTATGTTTTCTCCAAGCTGAACATTGGGTCCAACATAACATCCGGCACCAATTTTTGTTCCGTTTCCTATAACGGCAGTTGTGTCAATAACAGCTGTTGGATGAATGTCAATGCTGAATAATGGAGTAGGCGGAGCGAAAAGTTCTAATATTTGTGACATTGCCAAATCAGCATTTTGTACTTTGATAAAAGCCCTGTTTTCACCAGGCTCTATCGAAATATCTTCATTGACAATGGCAGCACACGCTTTGGATGTTTCCCAAAATCTTTCGTATTTTTTGTTTCCAATAAAGGAAATTTCGCTAGTATTGGCAAGTTCCAATTGTTCTGGAGCGGTAATTTTTAGGAAAGTATCGCCAACGATTGTGCCTTTTAAAACTTCGTTTATTTGCTGGATAGTAAATGATTTCATAATTACTGAAGGATAATGTTTGTGGTATTTTTTATCAAATTAAACAAATTGCTGCTTAAATTCCTAATAGTTGACTTTTCAACAGGTCTGTAAGTGTAATTATGTAAAAAATAAATAACAGTTGAATGTGTTTTGGTGTTAAATCGATATATTTGCTGGAAAAATCAGATTACTGTCTTATGAAGTTATTACAAAAATTCGCCTTGTTTTTGCTATTCTGTTCCTCCTTTTCTGTAAATGCTCAAATTAAGGCTTTGTTCAATAGTAAAACCCAACTCAGGAATATAACCGAACGATGGGAATTAGATACAACCGCCGTTAGAGGAACCTTTTTGCTTACACCCTATAAACCTGTTTATATTTTACCTGGCAGATGGACAAGTGACCCTAATGAAAAACCTTTTTCAGGTAATGTAAGTCCTGATTATACGGTACGTCGTCCATATAATTATGATAATATTGAGGCTAAGTTTCAATTAAGCTTCAAGACAAAAGTGTTGCAAAGTATTTTTTGGGGGCACGGTGATTTATGGATAGCCTATACTCAAGTAGCACGTTGGCAAATCTATAACAGCAAGCTATCCCGTCCTTTTAGAGAAGTGAATTATGAACCGGAACTGATTTTGAATTTTCCTGTCAATTTTAAATTGTTTGGTTTCAAAACCCGAATGGTTGGAGTAGCCCTCAATCATCAATCAAATGGGAAAAGTGATCCTTTCTCCCGAAGCTGGAACAGAGTTATTTTTCATGCCGGATTTGAACGCAAAAACTGGACTATTTATGTTAGACCTTGGTTTCGAACGCCGGATTCTATAGATGATAATCCGGATATTTTAGAATATGTGGGAAGAGGGGATTTGAATGTTATTTATGCAAAAAACGGAAATATTTTTTCGTTTATTGGAAGCTATAATATGAATTTTAATTCAAATGCAAGAGGCAGTGCAGAATTTTCATGGTCTTATCCCATTAAAAATAACTTAAAAGGATATTTGCAGATTTCTCATGGTTATGGAGAATCGCTGATAGATTATAATCACCTTCAAACTACTGTTGGGATTGGTGTTTCCTTGATTGAATGGTTGTAATTTTCTTTCTCGTTAATTGAATTGGTAAATAAGAATTTGGGTATATTTAACATTTGCACTAGTTCGTATATTTAAAAATGATTACGTTTGCAATAGCGAAGAAACAAAACATCATACGAATCATTAAACTACAATTATCAACAAAATGAAACTCACAAACAAACTTTTGATATTGTCTTTAATCCTGTTTTCGTGTACCAATTTAAAAGCACAAACTAACAATTCCGCCATTGAAAATGCATTATTAATCGCAGAAAAAAATAAAAGCCAGTTAGAAAATGTTAGGCAATTGCTCGTTGTTTACAATGAAAAACCGGAAAGTTTCACGGCTGTTTTTGTGGCTTTGGAAAAAAAAAACAATAAATGGGTCGTAAAACAAAATCCAATCGAAGCAGGAATTGGTAAAAATGGTTTTGCACTTCCTAACGAAAAAAAAGAAGGCGACGGCAAATCACCAACAGGAATTTTCAAGTTGGGAAAATTGTTTTCTTACGAAAAACAAGCCAACACGCTATTAGAAAATCAGCAAACAACCAAAGAAGACAAATGGATAGATGATGTAAATTCACCAGATTATAACAAACACATAAACGGTTTCACAGATGCAAAATCATTCGAAAATCTATTGTTGAATACTGATGTTTACAAGTATTGCACGGTTATAGAATACAATACAAACCCAGTCGTAAAAGGAAAAGGAAGCGCCATCTTTTTTCATTTAGCTTTAAAACCTGAGTCGTTTACCTCGGGTTGTGTTGCCATCAAGGAAGAATATATGAAGTTGATGGTAAATTGGCTTGACCCGAAACAAAACCCAACCATTATTATGGGGAATTTAGGTGTTTTGAAAACGGGTTTGTAGTCAATTTTGTCATTTCGACCAAAGGGAGAAATGTCATAGTGAGAGCAACAAATGTAATTTCTCCTTCGTCGAAATGACAAGTTGAAGTAGTGTATTAGGCTAAAAAAAAGCTCATTTACTTTCGTGAATGAGCTTTTTCAATTATGATTTATTTATACAATTTCTTGTAATATTCATCAACCATTCTAGCAGAATCGAAATAGGGAACAATTTGTTTCATACTGGTTTCAACCAAATCCCACCATTTTTTTGGACTGTTATAATATAAAGGAAGCACTTCGTTTTCAAGCATTTCAAGTAAATTGTCCAAATCCATTTCGTCTTGTTGGTGCGTTGTCAGGTTATGATCGACTATAGGCAAGACGAAAGAATTTTGGGTTTTGTTCAAATCTTTAAATTCACGAACCCAGCCATCATTTGTCGAAAAATTGACAGCTCCATTCATTGCTGCCGTCATTCCTGATGTTCCCGAAGCTTCTCTGGTTACTCTTGGATTGTTCAACCAGACATCGGCGCCTTCTTTTAACTGACGCGATAATTTCAATTCGTGTCCTGTAAGAACAGCCATATTTTTGATATTTTTGCTAATGTGGGTCAGATTATCAAAGTTATGAATTGCTCCATAATCCATTGGATATGGTTTTCCTCCGAATATGATTTGAACCGGTTTCTCTGTATTCGCCAACAACTTGATAAAGCGATCGTAATCTCTGGTAATTAAATCCGGTCGTTTGTAATCAGCAAATCTTCTGGCCCAAACAATAGTTATAATATTGGGGTCAAACAATTTTCCGGTTTGGTCTGCGACTACGTCAAAAAGTTTCGATTTTAATCTCGTTTTTCTTTTGATTAACGCTTCTCTGTCTTTGTTTTGAAAGGCTTCGTCTAACCAGGCGTCAGCCCAGTATTTCTTGTTTTGGGCATTAGTAATATGAATAATCGGGCAAATTCCAGGATAATCTTTCCACATATCTCGAGAAACTTCTCCGTGAAGTTTTGAAACGCCGTTCGCAATATGACTCAATCGAAGTCCAACCAAAGTATGATTGAAAGTGTCATCCCAAATTCCGGTAATTTCACGCACTTTGTCCAATGGAACTCCATCAAAGAAACTCAATGATTCCAATAGATGAATATTGTGTTTTTCGTTTCCGGCTTCTTCTGGAGTATGAGTTGTAAAAACCATTTTCTCTCGGATGGCTTCCACACTTTTGAATTTATTGTATAAATGAAAAATGCAAGAAACTGCGTGCGCTTCGTTTAAATGATAAACATCCGGTTCATAATCCAAAGCGTCCAATAATTTAGCTCCACCAAGTCCTAAAACCATTGTTTGTGCAATTTTGGCGATTGGGTCAGAATCATACAATCTGAAAGTGGTTGATTTCGCCAAATAATCGTTTTCAGGCAAATCAGTCGAAAGGAAAAACATTGGGACAGTACCAAATGTCTTTGGATTCAAATAATAAGCGGTTACCCAAACATCGTGATTGTTGATTTTTATGGTAAATTTTATATTGGTTTCTTCCAAGAAATGATAAATTTTCTCCTGAAAAAGAACGCCCATCGAAAGGTCTTCTTGTTTGTATTGGTCGTAATATCCTTTTTTCCACAATATACCAATACCAACAACATTTTGCTTTAAATCATAAGCACTTCTCATATGGGAACCGGCCAAAAATCCCAAACCTCCGGAATATATTTTTAAAGATTGGTCAATGGCAAACTCCATTGAAAAGTATACGGCGGATTTTTTGTATTTCGGGTTGAAAGTGTAAGGATGTCTATATTTTTCGGGAAGTATCTTGCTCATTTTAAATTGTATTTATGAATTATCAATAAAGCAAACATACCATATTTAAATAAATGGAGAGCAATAAAAATCGTGAAATCTGCCTAAAAAAACGATAATTCTTTGATAAATTTAACTACCACGTTATAGTAGGAGTAGGTTGTAAAAGAGAATTCTGACAGGTTTTTAAAATCTGTCAGAATTAAAGTTTGTTATTGAAAACTATTCCTCTTCTTTTTGTCCCATCATCATTAAAAAGGCTTTCAAAAACTCATCAATTTCGCCATTCATCACGCCATCAACATTGCTGGTTTCATAACCGGTGCGAACGTCTTTGACTAATTTATAAGGTTGCATTACGTAATTTCGGATTTGCGAACCCCATTCGATTTTCATTTTTCCGGCTTCAATATCAGAGCGTTGAGCTTGTTGCTTTTTCAATTCAATTTCATACAATTGCGATTTCAGCATTTGCATCGCCCGGTTTCTGTTGTCGTGTTGCGAACGTGTTTCCGAACACTGAATCTGAATCCCTGAAGGTTTGTGGGTCAACTGCACTTTTGTTTCCACCTTATTCACATTCTGGCCACCAGCACCGCTTGAGCGAGAAGTAATGATTTCAATGTCGGCAGGATTAATTTCAATTTCAATAGTATCATCAACCAACGGATACACATAAACAGAAACAAAAGAAGTATGTCGCTTTGCATTACTGTCAAAAGGGGAAATTCGCACCAATCGGTGCACTCCATTTTCACCTTTTAGATAACCAAAAGCATAATCTCCCTCAATTTCTAAAGTTACTGTTTTTATACCTGCAGCATCTCCTTCCTGATAATTCAGTTCCCGTATTTTGTAACCCGATTTTTCGGCCCACATCATATACATTCGCATCAACATCGAAGCCCAGTCGCAACTTTCTGTTCCGCCAGCTCCAGCCGTGATTTGAATAACAGCACTTAAACTGTCGCCTTCGTCAGACAACATATTTTTGAATTCGATAGCTTCAATGTGATTTTGGGTAGTGTTATATTGCTCATCAAGTTCTTCTGCTGAAAGTTCCCCTTCTCTATAGAATTCATAGGCAAGTTGCAACTCGTCGGCCATTTCGACCGCTTTGTTGTAATCTTCTATCCATTTTTTCTTGGAACGAAGCGTTTTTACATATGCTTCGGCTTCTTTTGGATTGTTCCAAAAATCAGGAGCTAAGGTTTTCTCTTCTTCGTTGGTAATCTCGATTAATTTGGCATCAACGTCAAAGATACCTCCTCAACGCACCAAGGCGCTCTACAATACCTTTTATTTGTTCGGTATTTGTCATAAATAATGTAGTTTTGTGTTTCGTTAACTCTGATAGGGTTTTAAACCCTGTCAGGGTTGATTAACTACAAAAGTAAGCTATACAAACAGAATATGGAAATAAATTTAATCAGCGACACCGTCACCAAACCAACTCCCGAAATGCTTCAGGCAATGTTCAATGCCAAAGTAGGTGATGATGTATTCAAACAAGACCCAACAGTGAATGCTTTTGAAAAAATGGTGGCCGATTTATTCGGAATGGAAGCCGCACTTTTTTTCCCGACAGGAACTATGGCAAACCAAACAGCAATTAAACTAAATACCAATCCCGGCGACCAGATTATTTGTGATAAATGGTCACATATTCATTTGTATGAATCGGGTGGCGCTTCCGCCAATAGTGGTGTGAACTTCAATTTACTAGATGGAAACCGTGGTATGATAACTGCCGAACAAGTGAAAGAAGGTATTAATGACCCCGAGTTTTATCATACACCGATGTCAAAAATGGTTGGTATAGAAAACACTACAAACAAAGGCGGTGGTGCTTGTTACGAGATTGCTGAATTGCAGAAAATAAAACAAGTCTGTGTTGACCACAATTTAAAATACCATTTAGATGGCGCTCGTTTGTGGAATGCGTTGATTGCTAAAAAGCAGCAACCAAAGCAATTTGGTGAACTTTTCGATACGATTTCAGTTTGCTTCTCAAAAGGATTGGGAGCACCAATTGGTTCTGTTTTACTTTCCGATGCTGAAACAATGCATCGTGCTCTGCGTATTCGAAAAATATTTGGTGGCAATTTGCGTCAATCAGGTTATTTGGCAGCAGCCGGAATTTACGCCTTGCAAAATAATATCAACAGGCTGGAAGAAGATCATCGCAGAGCAAAAGAATTAGGAACGCAACTAGAACAATGTTCTTGGGTTGCTGTTGTTGAACCTGTAGAAACAAATATCGTTGTCTTTTCGGCTCAGCCTCATATTCAGGACAAGGAAGTTATAGAAAAACTGAAACAAAAAGGTATTTCGATTAGTCTGTTAGCCAAAGGAAAACTAAGAATGGTAACACATCTTGATTACCGTCAAATAATGCACGAATATGTTTTAGAAGCATTGGAGAAGCTATCGTTTTAAATGGCAATTACTTTGTGATTCCTTCAAATTCAATCTCATTCAAATTTAAGTCACACAGCAGCAATTTATTGTTTTTTCAGCAAATAAAAATTATTTGTTGCTGAGGATATTTGCAAAAGATATACATCTTTTTAGTAAAACATGTACATCTTTTGTATAAAACATGTACATCTTTTAAAAATATCCTCAGCAAGAAATATAAAATACTTGCTGATTGAACAAAAAAGAATTGGTGGAAAGTTATTTTATTTTTTCTATTGCTTTTCGAACTTCAACTATATTAGGTTGTTGTTTTTTACATTCCTGAACACCTTCGGGATATTTGTCTTTGATGAAATCATTATAATCCTGG
>NZ_JAYWCK010000015.1:0-18629 GCF_043780635.1 Flavobacterium sp. | reverse complement strand
ATGGAATGAATTTGCAGGAACTGAAAACGGTGTTTTAACTGTTTAATCTTATTTTCTTAAAAAATTAAAATCCGTTCCGATTTCGGCACGGATTTTTTTGTTTTTATGTTACTAGTAGTTGTTTCTCTCGCTCCGCAAAGTCTCCGACTTTGAGGTGGTGGTTTTCGGTTTTTAACCGATTTAGTTTTGTGCTATTTGATTTTTTTTGAGTCAAAGACTGATAAACACTTTCTCAAAGTCGGAGACTTTGCGGAACGACAACTTCGTTAGTTTGCTGCGCTCGTGTGCAAATCTGTGCTATCGGGTAATAGCCGTTTTAGTTTAATCCTGTATTTCTAATATTCCTATCCCAAAAAGAAATTACACTTTCAAGTTCTTTCCGGAAATCTGCAATTTGCGGAATTGGAATTTTCTTGTCAAATACATATGTGTTTTGTTTTCTTTCATTGAAGAATTTTGCGAATTCAAATGTTCCATTATCGAGAATATCAAAGCAAAATTCTACAGATGGAATTTGATTGTCATTTTTAATTTTAAATATTGTTGTTGCTTTTGCGGAAAACACTCTACCATTTTTTGAATTATCAATTGTTTTTTGAATTCCAACATTAAAATAACAACAATTTGGTTCTTTAGGATCTCGTGGAGAAATTCCAAACTCGTGAATTAAATTTTCTTGATTTTCGCCTTCAAATTTTCTAAAATCTTCCAAGCTCCATTCTTCTATTTGGATATCATACTTTTGAACTATTACCATGGCTTAATTATTTACTAAAAGTATGAAATTTTCGTTTCTTCTGGATTTTCTTAATGTTATGCACTTTGTTTTGTTTGTGTTTATGGGACTCAGATTGCAAATCTCAACTATCGAGATCGGGTCTAATTCCTTATGCAGCGAACAGACATACCGTATCGTTTTTCAAAAGTAGAAGTTGGTACTTTACCATGTGCATAATACAAGGTATGCATATAGGCATATAAATTAGTTTCTTGTGAAGAAGTCCACCACCATCCAGTTAAGCCTATTCCCGAGAATGCACCATAAGAGGAAAAACCACCAGGAAGTCCCATAAATCCACTACTATTGGTTGTTTCTGGGGTAGTTGCACTCCAATGTGTCACGCCCAACTCTTTCATTGTATAACCAGCAAGCATATCACCTCCCAAATAACCTATTAAAACAACCCATTCATCATTACTTGAAATATGCCACCCTTGTGGAGACAAACCTCTTGGATCATTTACCGCATACCAGTTGTACAATTTCCCATAAATCTGCCCATTATTAATATCATTTTTATAATAGCACCAAGCCCCTGTAGTTGTGTTTTTCCATTGTGTTGGGTCCGTTATTTGTGGTATAATATCTCCATTACGATATTTAGACACATTTAAGTTTTTTTGCATCCAAGTTTTAGATCCTATTTGTATAACATTATAAATATTACCATCAATATCACTAACTGGCAATGTATTGTTATTGTTGTCGTTTGGATTACTATCACTACCACTACTACTGCAACCTAAAAACAATACAGACGAGATGGTTAAAACTAAAATTAATATTGTTTTTTTCATTTTTTCATTTAAGTTAACTATTAAATACTTCAAAAAAATTATCTATAAAATAATTCTGTCATAATCAAAAATTCAATTATTTGAACAATTACCTTGAGCAGTGCCGGCATTTCTAAAATAACCTCCTTTAGTTATCCCATCAATAGTTTGAAAAGTTATCCATTGGCATGCATTTCCGACTTGTATATTATTTATAATATTTTTATTAGTGGCTTCCGATATACAATAGCATTTTTGAATTCCAGTTGGGCAAGTAGTTTGGATACAAACTTCATACCTAGCAATTGTAGGACTTGAATTTTCACTTTTAGAGCAAGACAAAAAACAAACAAATGCAAAGAATATTGATTTCTTCATTTCTTAATGATTTTCATTAATAAAATCTAAAAGTAATCCATTGTAATTCAAACATCTTACGGGTTCCCGTAAACGAGTTAATTTATTTTGAATCTAAATAATTCAATATATTTTAACTATTTCATAAAAGTTATATTTTAATAAAAGAATTCCTTAAAGCTCTGCTTCGGCGTAATGTACTAGTTTAAGTAGCCAAGACATGTTTCCATTTATTATAAAGATGAACCACTGTTGTAAAGTATAATAGGTCGTTTTCGCTTCTGGTAAGCGAAATAAGAGGGTACAAATTCCTCACTTGGATACAAAAAGCTTTAGAACAAGCATTTTCAATTAAAGGATTGTTAACTAGTCCTTTAGTTAACTTAATTGAAAAAGATTCAAAATATCCTAGTGTAAGAACTGCATCTTTTTGAAAATCTAAATTAGTTAAATGTAATTCTACAAGCTTTTTTTTTAGTTCAGGTTCTATTTCATTTAATTCTTCAACTGTAAAATTAATTGACTTATTTTTTAAATATTCTTCTAGATTAGGAGTTAACAATTTCAACTTATGTTCATTAGTTGCTTTGTAGATTGTAGCATTAGCAGTTGGCACCAATTTTTCAAAAAAGAAATCAAGTGTTTGTAAAGTATTTGAATTCAGGTATTGTTTTACTGCAGTATAGGCAATAATTAGAGTAACTGTCGCTCCATATAATTCGTTAAACTTTTTATGTATGGATAAAAAGTTATAGATCCCTTGAGAGGATGGAAAAATGAATGAATTATGGATAGCACAGTCGAATAGGACTACAAAAAAAGTTACAATAGTAAAAATAGTTAGTATCCACGTTAAAATTCCTAGGATTGAAAATAAAATCCTGAAGTCTTTGCTAAGTATGAGTTTTATTTTATTCATGTCAGTGTTAAAGTACTTTATCTCGATATCATTTTAATATTGTTAAATTCTAATTAATGTCAAATTATAGTGTTTAAAAATTAATAGTTTACAATTTTACAGAATCCTCTTCAAAGTAAATGGTGTTTGTTCTATAACTTAGCTATCTTTTGTTACTCTCCTCGACTTGTTAGGTAAGTCGATGAATGACAGTTAATCCTTATTTGTGTAGCTTTGTATGACAAAAGTCAAGTTTAATTTTGTACAATTACACCGCCACACTTCCTTTTATCAAAGCGTGTGGTTCGTATCCTTCGAGCGTGAAATCTTCAAAAGTAAAATCAAAAATATCTTTTATGGCTGGATTCAAAATCATTTTAGGCAATGGTTTTGGTTCACGTGACAATTGCAATTCGACTTGCTCAAAATGGTTGTTGTAAATGTGTGCATCGCCAAAAGCGTGAATGAATTCGCCAACTTTCAAGCCGCAAACTTGGGCAATCATCATTGTCAGCAAGGCATAAGAAGCAATATTAAAAGGAACGCCAAGAAAAATATCAGCACTTCGCTGATATAATTGGCAAGATAATTTTCCGTCAGAAACATAAAATTGGAAGAAAGCGTGACAAGGAGGCAAGGCCGCTTTATTGTTTGCCACATTCTCCGAAAATGATTTTGAATTATCAGGCAAAACACTTGGATTCCAAGCCGAAACGAGCATTCTTCTGCTGTTTGGGTTGGTTTTAAGTTCTTTGATAAGTTCTGAGATTTGGTCTATTTCTTCACTATTCCAGTTGCGCCATTGATGACCATAAACCGGACCTAAATTACCATTTTCATCTGCCCATGCATCCCAGATTTTCACTCCATTTTCTTGAAGATATTCAATATTTGTGTCACCTTTCAGAAACCAAAGCAATTCATAAATAATAGATTTCAGATGTAATTTTTTGGTAGTCACCATAGGAAAACCCTCGTTTAAATCAAAACGCATTTGGTAACCAAAAACACTTTTTGTTCCTGTTCCTGTTCGATCTCCTTTTTGATTTCCGTTTTTTAAAACGTGTTTTACTAAATCTAGGTATTGCTTCATTGTTTCTTTATTCGATTAGTAGTTAAACGATTTTTTACGACTCTCTTTTAGAAATTTCGTCTCTGATTTTGGCTGCTTTTTCATAATCTTCGTGTTCTACAGCCTGATCCAGCAATTCGTTTAATTCCTGCAAACTATGTTTTGAATAGGTTTCGCCAGATTGATTGCTTTCTTCTCCTTGTCTGAAAGTTTCAGGATTAGAAAGAACATCGTCTATTTCCTGAGAATCTTTGTTGGGATCCAATGGGTTTGATTTCAGGAAGATTCCGGCTTTGTCCAGAATATTTTTATAAGTAAAAATAGGAGCATTAAATCGCAAGGCTAATGCAATAGCATCAGAAGTTCTGGCGTCTATAATTTCTTCGATTTTATCTCTTTCGCAAATGATGCTTGAATAAAAAACACCATCAACCAGTTTGTGAATAATGACCTGTTTTACCACAATATCAAAACGATCGGCAAAATTTTTAAATAAATCGTGTGTCAAAGGACGAGGTGGTTTTATTTCTTTTTCCAAAGCAATTGCAATAGATTGAGCTTCGAAAGCACCAATAACAATAGGCAACTTTCTCTCCCCGTCAACCTCATTCAAAATCAGGGCGTAAGCGCCGTTTTGAGTTTGACTGTATGAAATTCCTTTTATGGATAATTTGACTAAGCTCATTTTCTTTATATAAAAAGCATCTAGTGCTTTATTAATGTTTTTTTTAGTAAAAAATAAAATGCAATTCTAATCAAAATATATTGAACAAAAAAGCTACCTAAAACAAAGATACGAATATCTTAATTGTAGGTAGCTAGTTTTGGGACTAGAATTATGAAATTATTAATGTTGTGCTTTAAAAGCTTTCAATTTTTCGGTTAATCTTGGAACAATATCAAAAGCATCTCCAACAATTCCATAGTCGGCAACTTTGAAAAATGGCGCTTCAGGATCCGTATTTATTACCACTTTTACTTTTGAAGCGTTAATTCCGGCGATGTGTTGTATTGCTCCCGAAATTCCAACTGCAATATATAAATTAGCAGCAACAGGTTTTCCTGTTTGTCCTACGTGTTCTGAATGAGGTCTCCAATCTAAATCTGAAACTGGTTTTGAACAAGCAGTTGCAGCTCCAAGAACTTCAGCTAAATTTTCAAGCATTCCCCAATTTTCAGGACCTTTTAATCCACGACCTCCTGAAACAACAATATCGGCATCAGCAATGGAAACTTTTCCAGAAACTTTTTCTACTGACTCTACTTTTATTCCAAAATCATTTTCTCCAATGCTTGGATTAAAATCTTCGGTTGTCAAAGTGGAAGCTTTTTCGAAAATACCATAAGAGTTTTTGGCTAAACCAAGAATTTTTACATCGGTAGCAATTTCGGTTATATTAAATGCTTTGGATGAAAAGGCATTTCTTCGAACCTGAAAAGGCGAAGTGCTCACTGGCAATCCCACTACATTTGAAGCGAAACCAGCTTCTAGCGAAACGGCAACCAATGGCGAAAGATAAATGCTGTCTGTTGTAGACGATAGTAAAATTAATTTTGCGCCTTCTTTTTGCGCCGCTTGTTTTATAACATCGGCGTACGCTTTGGCTGAAAAACCAGATAATTTGTCGTTAGTTACTTTTAAAACTTTATCAACTCCGTATTTTGATAATTCCGAAACGTCAGCAGTATTTATAGTTACGGCTGTAACTGTAGTTCCTAATGTTTCAGCTACTTTTTTTGCATAAGAAGCTAATTCGAAAGCTACTTTTCTGAATTTTCCTTCTGCTGATTCTGCATATATTAATATTGACATTTTTTATTATTTTAAATGTTGAATTATAAATTTTAAATGCTGTTTTGTGAATTTGAAATTAAATAACTTTAGCTTCGTTGTGTAATAAGTTGATTAATTCGTCCAAGTTGTCTGCAGAGACTAATTTCACGGCTGATTTTGGAGCTGGTTTTTCAAATTTCACGGCTTTAGTATTTATCGAAGAGTCAACAGGTTCAACAACAGTAAGTGTTTTTGTTCTGGCTGTCATAATTCCTCTCATATTCGGGATGCGTAAATCTTTTTCTTCGACCAATCCTTTTTGTCCGCCAATTATTAAAGGCAAAGTTGTTGAAACGGTTTCTCTTCCACCATCAATTTCGCGAATTGCTTTTACAGTAGTACCATCAACAATTATATCAGTACAGGAATTCAGGAAATTATATCCAAGTATACCGGCAATCATTCCGGGAACCATTCCGCCATTATAATCCAATGATTCTTTTCCGGCAATTATGATGTCGTATGCGCCATTTTTTATCACTTCAGCAAGTTGTTTAGCAACAAAGAAACTGTCAGTTGGATTTGCGTTTACACGAATCGCATCGTTTGCACCAATGGCTAATGCTTTTCTTAAAGTAGGCTCAGTTTCTGGCCCTCCAACAGTGGCAACAGTTATCGTTGCGCCTTGTTGTTCCTGAAACCAAACAGCGCGTGTTAAACCATATTCATCGTTGGGATTAATCACAAATTGAACACCATTAGTATCAAATTGAGAGTTATCATTTGTAAAATTAATTTTTGAAGTAGTATCAGGAACGTGACTGATGCAAACTAATATTTTCATAATTATAGATTTTATTTTCAAAATTTCCTGCACAAAATTATAATATTAATTTGAATAATATACTATGCGTGCATAATATTTTTCGTTATTATATCGATTTCGTAATCCTTATAAAAAAGCCATCCGATACTTTGTGCCTGGAAATAGTGAATAGCAAGATTGTCACCTTGTTATTTTAAACATAATTTATGCTTTTAAGTGATATAAAATATTTATTTTTGCGATTCGAAAATTACACATACAATGAAAAAAATGAGAACGATACAATTTAGAGAGGCTATTTGCGAAGCAATGAGTGAAGAAATGCGTCGAGATGAGTCTATTTATTTAATGGGTGAGGAAGTAGCTGAATATAATGGTGCTTACAAAGCTTCAAAAGGTATGCTTGCTGAATTTGGTGAAAAAAGAGTTATCGACACACCAATTGCTGAACTTGGTTTTACCGGAATTGCAGTTGGTTCTGCAATGAATGGATGCAGACCAATCGTTGAATATATGACTTTCAATTTCTGTCTAGTTGGTATTGATCAGATTATTAATAATGCTGCTAAAATGCGTCAAATGACAGGTGGACAATTTAATGTTCCTATTGTTTTTCGCGGACCAACGGCTTCAGCAGGACAACTTGGTGCAACACACTCACAAGCTTTAGAAAATTGGTTTGCCAATACTCCAGGTCTTAAAGTTATAGTCCCATCTACAGTTTATGATGCTAAAGGGTTGTTGAAATCAGCTATTCGTGATAATGATCCAGTAATTTTTATGGAATCAGAACAAATGTATGGTGACAAAGGGGAAGTTCCAGAAGGAGAATATACTATTCCAATTGGTCTAGCAGATGTAAAAAGAGTGGGAACTGACGTTACAATTGTCTCTTTTGGAAAAATTATTAAAGAAGCTTTTATAGCTGCCGATGAATTAGAGAAGGAAGGAATTTCTTGTGAAATTGTCGATTTAAGAACAGTTCGTCCGATGGACCACGAAACTATTCTTACTTCAGTTAGAAAGACAAATAGATTAGTAATTCTTGAGGAAGCCTGGCCGTTTGCAAGTGTTTCTTCGGAGATTGCTTATATTGTTCAAGAACGTGCTTTTGATTTTCTTGATGCCCCAATTCAACGTATTACAACTGCCGATACTCCAGCGCCTTATTCACCAGTTTTACTGAAAGAATGGTTGCCAAATGCTGACGATGTTGTCAAAGCAGTAAAAAAAGTATTGTATAAATAAGGTGTTAAACTTTTCCGAATATTAGAAGCATTAAAAAATCTAATATAGGGAATTAACTATATTTGAAACTTCATCAGAATCCTAAATTTGATGAGGTTTTTTTTGATTATGAAAAAAGAGATATTATTTAATTTGTTCTTTTTATTTGCTTTTACAAGCACCATTTTTGCTCAAACAAAAGTTAGTGGCGTAGTTGTGGACAAGTTAAATCAGCCGGTTCCTTTTGCTAATGTAGCTTTCAAAAATTCAAGCGAAGGTGCTGTTTGTAATGAAGATGGCATCTTTTATTTAGAATCCCCAAAAAACTATCCAACAATCGTAATAACTTCAGTAGGGTATTCTGACCGGGAAATTGAATTGGAAAAATCTGTCAACTATAATTTTAAAATTCAATTAAAAGAAATTGAAACTTTAAAAGAAGTTGTGATTTATAAAGGGAAAACCTCCAAAAAGAACAATCCTGCTTTAGATATTCTTAGAAAAATTTGGGAACATCGACGCAAAAATGGCTTACATTTATTCGCTCAATACCAAATGGAAAAGTACGAAAAAATAGAGTTTGATTTGAATACTATTGATAGTGCTTATATGAAAAAGAATTTTTTCAAAGGAATGGAGTTTATTTTCAACCAAGTAGATACATCAAAGATTACCGGAAAAACCTATTTGCCCATTTTTATAAATGAAGCCTTGTCAGATGTTTATGGTGATAACAAATTAAAGAAAGTTAAAGAAAAAACAAAAGCCAATAAGACCTCCGGCTTTAATGGTAATCAACAAATTTTGTCTTTTGTAAATGATTTATATACGGAATTTGATATTTATGATAATCACTTGACTTTTTTCGACAAAAGTTTTACAAGTCCACTTTCAAAAACCGGGGTTGATACCTACAATTATATATTAAGGGACAGCGCCTATATTGACAAAAAGTGGTGTTACAATATTGTGTTTTATCCAAGACGTAAAAATGAATTGACTTTCAAGGGAGACTTTTGGGTAAGTGATACTACTTATGCTCTGAAAAACATCAACATGGCGGCTACTAAAAGTGCTAATATTAACTGGGTAAAAGATATTTATATTGAGCAAGAGTTTGAAGTAATGAATGATTCTATTTTTCTATTGACCAAAGATTATATGATGACTGATTTTGCCCTGAACAAAAAAGATAAATCTAAAGGAGTTTATGGAAAAAGAACTACTTTTTATAGAGACCATAAATTCAATATTGAAAAACCAGAGAAATTTTATAAAGAAGAAGTGAATTATTATGACCAGGAAGTCTATAATAAGCCAGAAGATTATTGGGAAGAAAACCGTTTTGAAAATCTGACCAAAGATGAAAAAGGGGTTTATAAAATGCTTGATACATTACAAACCGTTAAGAAATTCAAACAAATTTATAGTTTGGTCGAAATATTGGATAGTGGTTATATTAATTCTGGAAATTTAGATTATGGACCAATATATGCAGTTGTTGGACAAAATTCTGTCGAAGGATTGCGATTGCGAACTGGAGTAAGAACTTATTTTGGACCCAATGACCCTTGGCGTTTGCAAACTTATATAGCCTATGGATTTAAAGATGATAAGTTCAAATATGGAGTTACCGGAAAATGGATGGTTGAGCCCAAAAATAGAGTTATTATTGCAGCAGGCAATCGAAGAGATATTGAACAAATTGGAGCTTCTCTCACAACAACAAATGATATTTTAGGACGCAATTATGCCTCCTCAGGTTTATTGACATTTGGAAGTAACGATAAACTAACAAATGTCAATTTGAGTAATATTGAAGTTGAAACAGAGCCAATAAAAAACTTAACATTTGGACTAGGTGTCACTTATCGAACTTTAATATCGGCTAGTCCTGAATTTAGCTTGGATTATTATACTGATTTATCACAAACAACCATAAAAAGTCAAGTAAAACAATCTGAAATAAACGTCAAGGTTGAATATACTCCAAACAGAAAGCCTATTGGTTTCGCAGTCGAAAGATACAATACAGACAGCCCTTTTACAAGCCTTTTTGTAACCTATAGTCAGGGATTTAAAGGATTACTTTCTAGTGATTTTGAGTATAAAAAACTACAGCTTTATTACAAACAACCCATAATTATTGGGCCATTAGGACGTTCAAATATCACTGTTGAAATAGGAAAAACATTCGGTTATATTCCACTAGGGTTAATGAGTGTTGTGCCTGGGAATCAATCTCTTTTTGATATTTCGAACACTTTTAGCAATCTTCAATATTACGAATTTGTTGCGGATCAATATGTGACTTTTAAGTGGGATCACGACTTTCACGGTAGGTTTTTTGCCAGGATTCCTTTTATGAGAAAACTAAATTGGCGCGAAAACATTGGGTTCAAATCAGTCTATGGAACGGTTTCGGATGAAAACAGGACGATAAATGCCTCGGGTTTAGTTTACAATGCTCCAGATAAAGTATATTGGGAATATAGCGCAGGAATTGGAAATATCTTTAAATTTTTTCGTGTTGATTTTTCGTGGAGAGGCAATTATCTCAATATGCCTGATGCTAATAAATTTGCCACAAAAATCTCGATGGGATTTTATTTTTAATATGCAACAAGCCGTTAAATATCTATTAGAAAAAGACGCCATTTTCAATCACATTATTGATAAATATGGGTTGCCAATAATTCCAAAACGACCACAAGGTTTTGAAACTTTGGTGCTATTAATTCTCGAACAGCAGGTTTCCATAGATTCGGCAAAGGCGACTTTTTTAAAACTAAAAGCGAAAGAGCAGAATTTTCAACCTGAATCATTGCTTTATATTTCAGATGAAGAATATAGAAATATTGGCGTAAGCCGTCAAAAAACTTCCTACATCAAGGCTTTGTCAAGTTCCATAATTAAGAATGAAATTGATATTGACAGTCTTACAACTAAATCTGCTAAACAAGTTCGTGAGGAATTAATCAAAATCAAGGGAATTGGCAACTGGACAATCGACGTTTATTTAATGTTTTCACTTCAGGCGCCAGATATAATACCACTTGGCGACATTGCTGTAGTAAATACAATAAAGGAGTTGCTTGATATTCACGACAAACGAGAAATGGAAATTTATGTTTCAAAATGGAGTCCGCACAAATCTGTAGCAACTTTCCTTTTGTGGCATTATTATTTAAGAAAAAGAAAAAGAACCATTGTATATTGAAGTCTTGAATTATTAACATTTAACCAATAGATAATAGCTGATTATCATTGTAAAAATGTATATTTTGCTTACTTTTGCAAGCATAAATAAAAAATATATAAAAAGTAATGACTGCAGATAGAAAAAAAACTTTCGATGTCTTAATCGAAATACCAAGAGGGAGTAGAAATAAATATGAATATGATTTTAAAATAAAAAGAATGCGTTTTGACAGAATGTTATTCTCGTCAATGATGTACCCTGCAGATTACGGATTTATACCAGAAACATTGGCTTTAGACGGTGACCCTTTGGACGTTTTAGTTTTGATTAATGAACCCACTTTTCCTGGATGTGTGATGGAAGTAAAACCAATTGGTGTTTTTCACATGGCAGATGATAAAGGACCAGACGAAAAAATAATTTGTGTGCCAGTATCAGATCCAATATGGAATTCTTTAGAAAATCTATCAGATGTCAATCCGCATTTATTAAAAGAAATTGAACATTTTTTTCAAGTGTATAAAGATCTCGAAAACAAAATAGTTGACGTAGAAGGATGGGGAGATATAAACGAAGCATTCGCTATTATAGAAGAATGTACTCAGCGTTTTGATGAAATCGAAAACAAACCAAAAGGATTGTTTAGTATAAAATAATTTTTTACTAAAAATTTTATCAAAAAAGCAATATTCTGTCTGGAATATTGCTTTTTTATTTATTTAGGTTTGCTACATTTGCAAAAATTAAAAATAACCAAAAATATTTTTTATGAATACAATAATGATTTATGTGCCAATAATATTGGCGTTAATTGGATTAGTTTTTATGGCTGTCAAAAGAGCCTGGGTTTTAAAACAAGATGCTGGAGATGGTAAAATGAAAGAAATTTCAGAATATATCCACGAAGGTGCACTAGCTTTTCTTAATGCAGAATATAGATTATTGACAATATTTGTGGTTTTGGCAAGTATTGTTTTAGCTGGAATAACTTTTATACCAGGAACATCAACGCATTTATTAATAGTGGTTGCTTTTATTTTTGGAGCAATTTTCTCGGCTTTGGCGGGAAATTTAGGAATGAAAATAGCAACAAAAACAAATGTTAGAACAACGCAAGCTGCACGAACAAGTTTGCCAAAAGCACTAAAAGTTTCTTTTGGTGGCGGAACGGTAATGGGATTAGGTGTTGCTGGATTAGCTGTTTTAGGACTTACAGGATTCTTCATTTTATTTTATTATGTATATATGGGTGGAGTTTGGACTTCAACTGAAGATATGACTACTGTTCTGGAAACATTAGCTGGTTTCTCTCTTGGAGCCGAATCTATTGCTTTGTTTGCGCGTGTTGGTGGTGGAATTTATACAAAAGCTGCCGATGTAGGTGCTGATTTAGTAGGTAAAGTTGAAGCTGGAATTCCAGAAGATGATCCAAGAAATCCTGCTACAATTGCTGATAATGTTGGAGATAACGTCGGAGACGTTGCAGGAATGGGTGCTGATTTATTTGGTTCTTATGTTGCAACAGTACTTGCTACAATGGTTCTTGGGAACTATGTAATTAAAGATATGGGTGGAAACATTCAAGATGCCTTTGGTGGAATCGGGCCTATTTTATTGCCAATGGCGATTGCTGGTTTTGGAATATTGTCCTCTATTATTGGGACAATGTTAGTTAAAATTACCGATAATGATGCAAAAGAAGCACAAGTGCAAAGAGCGTTAAATATTGGAAACTGGGTTTCTATTTTATTAACAGCTATTGCTTGTTTTCTATTAATTAAATATATGTTGCCTTCAACAATGAAAATGAATTTCTTCGGCGAAGGATTAAAAGAAATTTCATCAATGAGAGTTTTCTATGCTTCAATCGTAGGATTGGTAGTTGGAGCAATTATCTCATCAGTTACTGAATATTACACTGGTTTGGGAACAAAACCAGTATTGGCAATTGTCGCAAAATCTTCAACTGGAGCAGGAACTAATATTATTGCTGGTTTATCTACTGGTATGATTTCTACTTTTCCTAAAGTTCTTGTATTAGCTGCTGCCATTTGGATTTCTTATTCTTTTGCAGGTTTCTACGGAGTTGCACTTGCTGCTTCTGCAATGATGGCTACAACGGCTATGCAATTAGCAATTGATGCTTTCGGACCAATATCTGACAATGCTGGTGGAATTGCAGAAATGAGTGAATTACCAAAAGAAGTTCGTATGAGAACCGATATTTTGGATTCAGTTGGAAACACAACTGCTGCAACTGGAAAAGGATTTGCAATCGCTTCGGCTGCCTTGACCTCTTTAGGTTTGTTTGCTGCTTATGTAACTTTCACAGGAATCGACGGAATCAATATTTTCAAAGCACCCGTTTTATCAATGTTATTCGTTGGTGCAATGATACCAGTTGTATTCTCTGCGTTGGTAATGAATTCTGTAGGTAAAGCTGCAATGGATATGGTAAATGAAGTGCGTCGTCAGTTCAGGGAAATTCCAGGAATTATGGAAGGAACCGGAAAACCTGAATATGCAAAATGTGTTGATATTTCTACAAAAGCCGCTTTGCACGAAATGATTTTGCCTGGGATTTTGACTATTGGCTTTCCTATTGGAATTGTATTGCTAGGTGAACTTGTTTATAGGGGTGATGCCATTGCAAACTCAATGGTTGCTGAAATGTTAGGAGGATATATGGCTGGAGTTACAGTTTCAGGTGTTGTTTGGGCTATTTTCCAAAACAATGCAGGTGGTGCTTGGGATAATGCAAAAAAATCTTTTGAAGCAGGAGTTTTAGTTGATGGATTAATGAGTTTCAAAGGTTCTGATGCTCACAAAGCTGCAGTAACCGGAGATACTGTTGGGGATCCATTTAAAGATACTTCTGGACCATCTATGAATATCTTAATTAAATTGATGAGTATTGTTAGTTTGGTAATTGCACCAACACTTGCAAAACTACACCAGGATAAAATTCAATCGAACAGAAAAGCACAAATGGAAACCATCATGAAAATGAGCAGCCATACCAATTCTGTTGAAGAAGTAAAATAAAATTATTAGAAAATATATTTAACCAGGATGCTGAAATATCCTGGTTTTTTTATTCAGGGAATTTCTGTTTGATAAAACTGCTCTTAAAATATTTGTAAATTGCAGGATGCCTCCAGTAATATTATACTACGCCATTCCGTTTTTTGTGCTGCTGCTTTCAATTGAAGCATGGTTTTCTTATAAAGAAAATAAACACTTGTACGAAACCAAAAACACTTTTGGCAGTTTGGGTTTGGGCATTGGCAATGTGTTGGTGGGTTTTATTACCAAAGCTTTAATCTTCGGGCTTTTCAGCCTGATTTACCAATACCGGATTTTTGATTTAGACATTTCGAAATGGTGGTTTTGGGTGTTGATTTTTTTTGCCGATGACCTCTCCTATTATTGTTTTCACCGCACCAGTCATTTTGTAAATTTTTTATGGGCCAGCCATGTGGTGCATCATTCATCAAAACATTATAATTTGGCTGCTGCCCTACGTCAAACCTGGACGGGAAATTTAACCGGCAGTTTTTTATTCTGGGCATGGATGCCGCTGGTAGGTTTTCATCCCATCTGGATTTTATTCATGCAGCAAATCAGTCTTATTTATCAATTCTGGATCCATACCGAAACCATCAAAAAATTACCAAGACCCATCGAATTTATTTTCAATACGCCTTCCCATCACCGGGTGCATCATGGCGTAGATTTAAAATATCTGGATAAAAATCATGCAGGTATTTTAATTATCTGGGACCGAATGTTTGGCAGTTTTCAACCCGAAGAAGAAAGGCCCACTTACGGTCTTACAAAAAATATTGAATCGCATAATCCGGTAATCATTGCATTAACCACATGGGGCCAATTAATTAAAAAAGTATCCACATCCGGTTCAATCAGCAATGGCATAAAATATCTGATGAAATCTCCCGGATGGAGCCACGATGGGAGTAGTAAAACGACTGTGCAATTGAGGAAAAAGTATGAAGAGTTAAGAGTTAAGAGTGATCAGTTATAAGTTTTAAGTTTTAAGTTATAAGTTTTAAGTTTTGCTGTCATTCCGAGGAACGAGGAATCTGCTTAATTAAAAACAACTGTTGAAATGAGGTTAAAGGTTTAATTATTGATTTTTAATTATTGATTTTTGATTTTTGATTTAAAATTTTTCTGCTACATTTACATACGAAAAATATCGTACTATGGCAATAACCAAACAAAATAAACCTACTGAAGGCGAGTTGGAAATCCTTCAAATACTCTGGACCAAGCAATCAGCAACGGTTAGAGAAATTCATGAGGTAATAATAAAAACAAAAGATGCCGGCTATACTACTACCCTCAAACTAATGCAGATTATGTTTGAAAAAGGAATTGTTACCCGTGACAGCAGCAACAAAACGCATATTTACCAGCCGGCAGTGAGCAAGGAAAAAACCCAAACTTTATTTCTTAATAAAATGATTGACTCCCTGTTTTCGGGCTCACCGGCACAGTTAGTAATGCAGGCATTGGGTAATCATAAAGCTTCTAAAAAAGAATTAGAAGAAATCAGCAATTATTTAAAAACAATAAAATAAGCGGCCGTTATGTTGGTACCTGCTTTTGAAAAATATTATTTTTTACAATCAATCGGTTGGGGCATTGTCAACAGCTTTTGGCAAGCCGGCATACTTTGGTTATTGTATAAATTAATTGAAGTTGGAGGAAACAAAAATCTGTCAGCATTATTTAAGCACCAGCTAAGTTTACTATTTCTTGGGGCTTCGTTTGTATGGTTTGTAAATACTGTTTTTCAACATTATTTTTATTTGACAGATTTAAGCCAATATTACAACCGGTTATTAAATTTTGAATGGGCTGGATTTTCTGAGCAAATAAATTTAGCACTGCAGTTGTTATCTATTGGCTATTTCGTATTATTATTGCAGCAACTTATTAAATTCTTTAAAAGCCTTACAGGCCTGCATTACATTAAAACCAATGCATTGCAAAAAGCTGCGGTTGACATCAGAATTTTTACAAATCAAACTGCCCTTCTTTTAGGAATTAAAAAAAATATCAGCATTTGGTTTTCCAACAACGTAGATGTGCCATCTGTAATTGGATGGATTAAACCCATTATTTTATTACCTGTTACAGCGCTTAATCAACTTACTACCGAGCAAGCCCAATCCGTAATTCTGCATGAACTGGCGCATATAAAAAGAAACGATTACTTCATAAATTTAATTCAGTCAGTTATTGAACTGATTCTTTTCTTTAACCCATTTATAAAATTGTTAAGCAACACTATTAAAAGAGAAAGAGAAAATTGTTGCGATGATTGGGTGGTTAATTTTAAATATAACAAACAGCAGTATGCATCGGCTTTGTTGATTTTGGAAGAACAAAGAAGAAACGCAGTACAGCTTGCCATGGCGGCTACAAATGATAAACATCAATTACTTGCCAGGATAAAAAGAATTTTTATTGCAACTCCAACCGTGGGTATCCAAGCCCTGCAACAAATAAAATTAGCAACCCTAAGTCTTTTAATTTTAGCTGGAATTCTTTTAATCTCTCCAGGAACAAAAAAGACTGTGATAGCTGAAACTGTTGCCAATACTGCAATACAGACAAAAAGCAACCAGCAATCATTATCAAACACTGAAACAATAAAATCAGAGAAAATTGTAAATGAGCTGCCAATAAAAACAGCCATTGTAAAAAACAATTCAGTTAAATCAAAACCTGAAATTGACAATAAGCAGCATAACAGTGCGGTTGATTATACCGTTGCATTTATTAATGATGATTTATTAAAAGGAAAAAAGGATATTATTTACAGTGCAATTACTGCATCCAATAAAGAAACAACGGCACCGGTGATGATGACAATTGAAGAACAACAATCGGGAACTGATGAAAAGAAAATTTATATTTTTCAATTAAATAATGATAATGGTAATCCTGAAATAAAACCAATGATCATTATTAATAAAGGAAAGGTCGAATTCAAAAAAGGCGTTTCTAAAAAAATACAAAAGAAAAAAAGGATTACATCTTAATATTTAATAAAAACCTTACAACACAATTTTAAGTAAATACAATCTATAACAACATCTTATTATTTGGATATGCTTTAAAATAAAACTGCCTGGATAAACCAGGCAGTTTTATTTTGGAAATGTTGTATTATTTTATAATTGTAACGTAACCTGTAATTGGCTTTCTTCCACTACCCGGTTCAATAATATAATAGTAAGTTCCAAAGGGTAAACTCTTTCCTTTTGAAGTACCATTCCAACCGGGAGCCTGGTACCCGATTGATTCATAAACCAATTGTCCGTTACGGTTAAACACTCTGATGTAACATTCGGGGTAAGAATCTAAATATTGAATGGTCCAGTTTTCATTTTTACCATCGCCATTTGGTGTAAAGGTATTTGGTATAACCGGCGCCTTTAATAATTTTACAAATACCGAATCTTTAGAGGTACAACCGCCTGTTGCAACAACTACTAATTTATAAGTGATATCATCCGTGATATCTTTTACAACCGGTTTTAAAATCTTATTATTATTTAAAAAATTGTTGGGTGTCCATAAATATTGCAAGCCATTTCCAGTGGCAGTTGCATCCAGTGTTAATTGACCGCCTTCTAGTAAAACCCTGTCTGGTCCTGCACTTATAACAGGAAATGCATACACGGTAAATGATTTTGAAACGGTATCCTTGCAGCCAAAATTGTTTTCAATTTGCAACTCAACCTTGTAAACTTTTGCAGTTGTATAGGTTTGAGAAACGGGTAATTTACTGGTTGATGTTTGGCCATTATCAAAATTCCATAACCATTTATTTACGGTGCCATCTGCACCAATACTGTTGTCGCTGAATTTTACAAACTGTTTCTCACATATACTAGAGCTATCCGATTTATAATCGGCTGTTGGTTGTGGGTGAATGGTATTAACTGCAATCACTTTTGTATTTACACATCCGGCACCACTTTTACAAGTAAGGCTAACATTATAAACCCGGCTGGTAGAAAAATAATGTGATGGATTTTTACTTACAGAAGTATTGCTGCTACCGCTGATAAGATCATCAAAATTCCAGGCGTAGGTAAATGTATTTTCGGTACCATCGGCAATGGTTGAGGAATCAATAAAATTAACCGTGGCATCGGGCAAACAAATACTTGCAGGAAATTTAAAGTATGGTACCGGTAAAGGATTTACTGTAATCTGTTTTTGCTTACTTACCACACAACCTTTGCTGGTAGTAATTGTAAGCGTAACTGTATAGGTATTATGCGTAGCAAAAACATGATTTACTGATGCAGCAGTTGAATTATTTACAGCAGCTGTTCCATCACCAAAATTCCAATTCCAATTTACAATGCTGCCACTTGCAACTGGTATTGAAGAGGAATCGGTAAATGTAATTGCATTGGCTGCACAACGTGGCGTATTAAATCCAAAGTTGGCAATTGCCGGAGCCAACACGGTTATATTTTTTGAAATAGTATCAACACAACCAAAGTTTGATGTGTATTTATAATTGATTAAAAATGTACCAACCCCTACTGTTGCTGGGGTAAATAATCCTGTTGCATTTACGCCGGAACCGGTAAACAAAAATGTTCCAGGCACACCACCGGTTTCTGTAGCCTGAATAATCTGAAAATTGATTGCATCTAAACAAAC
>NZ_JAYWCK010000014.1:0-23825 GCF_043780635.1 Flavobacterium sp. | reverse complement strand
CCAACACCATTTTTATCTGACACTTTCCCTTTAATTACTTGACCAGACATATACCCTGGAAGCAGAATGAGTGCTAAAAAAATAAAAATAAAATTTCTCATAAATTAATGATTTGTAAAAGTTAGTAGAGCCAAATTAGATAATTACAACGTTATAGTAAGCTATATAGAGTTACTACACAACTACATCAATTTGTTAAACCATATTACAAAATCAATATTTACAAGCAGTAGATAGCGATAATAATAGAATTCAATGAATAATTTGATGTAATAATGATGTAGTATAAAAATACAAAAAAATAATTAAAAAAGTAAAATATGTATAAAAAATATGACTTTTTTATATAGATAATAAAAATTTGGAAAGGTTTTCATCCTGAATAAGGTTCAATTTCTTCCTTAACCTATAGCGTTGCAGCTCAACACCACGGAAAGTAATATTCATCATCGGGGCAATTTCTTTTGAAGAAAGGTTCATTTTTAAATAGACACATAGCTTGATATCCTTTGAAGTAAGATTTGGATATTTTTTAGTGAGGTTGATAATAAATTGGTCATGTATTTGATTAAGGTTTGATTCAAAAGTCTGCCATTCGTGTTTGTTGATTGCATTTGATTTTATAACTTTTTTAATTTCACTTTTAAGTTTATTGAAATCCACTTCAGTATTTAAAATTCCCTGAATACTTTCTATCATTTCGCTTTGTTTTGCAATTGAAAGTGACTTACCAGTAACTTCGGACGATTTAGTTTGCAATTTTAACTCCAGAATATGCTTTTCATATTCTTGTAGATTTAATTCATTTTCAACTTTTAAACTCATCTCCAGGATTTTCTTTTGGTGCTTCAATTCTTCTTCTTGCAATTCTAATTTTTGGACGTACCGCATTTTATTCCATCTATAATACAGATATAATATTGTTCCTAAAACAGCTATATATAAAACTATCATCCAAAATGAAAAATACCAAGGTTTAGCAACGATAAAATTAAAGTTGGAAACTTCGTTATATTGTATGCCATCAAAATAATAAACAACAATATTATGCGAACCACTATTTAAATTATTTAATACAATTTCACCATCTTTTATTGATATAAAACCATTAGACTCATTAATTTTATAAAATAAACTTGGTTTTGTATTGCCATAAATTCCAGATATAACCCCAATTTTAAGTTCCGAATTATACTTTATTTTTGATTTGTTTTTTATCAAATCTCCATTAATATAAGCTTCTATCTTTAAATTTGGAATATGATTAATCTCTTCTTTTAATTGAAGGGAAATAAATCCATCATCAAGGTTTAATAGATAATTATTATTGCTTTTGAAAATTTTAATATTATCATTTATTATTTTTCCTCTATAATATTTTTCCTGAATACTATTCCAAACAAACTTATTTTCATTAGCATAAATATGATATAAAAGTCCTTCTTGAAGTACAACAAAGTTGTTATCATCAATAACTACAATATCAGAAATATTTTTAAAATTAGAGTTGAATAAATCATTTTCTATCAATTGATTGGTGATTGAATTATAAGTGTACCAGGAATTATGTATCAAAAAAAGGATTTCGTTTCGAAATTCAAATATTTTTACGCCAAAATCATCGGCAATTTTACTCTTTTGTGCTACATTTTCAACCTTAATGGTTTCATAAGCATCATTATACAAAATCCGATACAAACCTCTGTAATTATCAGCTGCCCATATCTCATTTTTTCTATTTTGCGCTACATATTTTATAGGTTTTAAAAGCCCGTTAATTATAGTTCTTTGAAACAAATCATTAGTGTTTTTATATATCCAAACACCACTGTAAGATGCTTGCAAATAAGAATTATTTATGTTGCTCTTAGTCAAATTCCAACCACCACTTATAGAATTCAATTTAGAAAATAAACCGTTTTCATAAATAAACGTCCCTTCGTTATGACCTATTAGATATTTATTGTTTATTTTGCTAATATTCCATGCTTGACCTTGTGTCATTGGAGCCAAAGAAAAATGATTATCTTCATACTTAAAAATACCGTGATTCGAGGCTATCAAAAAACCTTTATCTGTAGTTGCAACTGAATATACTGAACCTAAAGTACCGGAATTATCATAAAAAATTGAAATGGGTGAATTAACCTCAATATGAGCAATTCCATTATCTAAACCCAGCCATAAATTATTTTCTTTGTCCTGACCAATACTCAAAATAGAATTATTCATCAACACATTATTTCGGTTGATATTGATATAGGAACTGTCGTTTAAATTAAAGACGTAAAGTCCTTTACTTGCCGTGCCAATAATCAATTTATTGTTTTTTATAAACTTGGCAGCGTTTACAATAACCGTTTTCAAGGTTTCGTTTAACGGACTTTTCCAAGAACTCAAAACTCCATTTTCGTCAACAAAAACGCCGTTTTTTTTAGTAAATATGTAAGTTTTATTATTATGTTTTTCAATAGCGTGAATGACATTGTTTTCCAGAATTTCCCAACCTTTTACTTTTGAAATTTTTGAATTATAAATCTTGTAAACACCTCTATCTACTGAGGCAATCAAAAGTTGATCTTCAATTTTAAAGCAATATGAAATAAGGAATGGAAATTTAGTTTTCTTAATTATCTTGCCGTCATAAAGAAAAATTTCGTTGAAGGATTGAAAGTAAATTTTGTTGTTGAACTTAAAAATTTTCCAAATTTCTTCATTCTCGCTATCCTCAAAAACTTTCTTACCTTTAGAAATGGAAACATAAATCATTTTTCCACCATTACGAATCCAATAACCAAATTCTTTATAAGAACCTGAATAAATTTTTTCGCCATCTACTAGTATAGACCGTATTATGGTTTTATTGGGCAGAGTATATTTCTCCCATTTTACGCCATCATAACGCAATAAATAATGATTATTGGCAAAATACATTGCCCTATCGTTCCCTTGGTCAACATTCCAAATCTGATTGTCTCCCTGATAGTTTGATTTATTATAATTTTCAACAAAAGGCAGCAACTCTTGAGGGTAAAGTTGAAACGATATCAAGCCGAAAAAAAGTAACTTTATTAAGACTGTTTTCAAAATTGGAGGATTTATTTTCAAATATAAACACATTTTTCCAATAAAAACATAAAAAAAAGCTCCCCAATTGAGAAGCTTTAGATTTAAATTGAATTGTAATATCCTAATTATTTACCATCTACATAATCTTGCAGATAGCTAAATCTTGGTGTGAGTTTACCTTTTTCGGTCATTTTTGCCCGTTCTAAAATCCCGTCTTTATCTCCATTGAAAAATGCAGGAATCACGTATTCCATAAACATTTCACCAAAACCTTCGCTGGCATCTTTTGGCAATTCACAAGGTAAATTATCAACCGCCATTACCACAATCGCTGCAGGATGAAAAATATCTACTTCTATATTTTCACTAGGTAAATAACCATACAAAGGATCTGCAATGGTTGCTGATCGGAGTGTGCAAGCTATTGATCCATTGGCATCACAAGATATATCCGCAACTACTTTTATTTTACAATCTTTAGAGTTAAGCATTTCACGAGTAAGGATATTTGGCGCTTCATTAGCTTGAAAATGTGCAGTAATGTATATATCTGAAACTTTTGTAAATCGTTCAAAATTTGAAACATAATCCTGAGGATTATGAAAAAAATCATTGAAGTCTAAAACTATTCTGTCTTTTCGAACATTATAATCCAATACATCAATCTGAGTATAAACAGGTTGAGTATACGTTTTTGTTAAAAAATTTTCTACCGAAATTTCCTTAATTTTAATGGCATCGAGAACTTCTTTGACACCATTACCTACTTTTCCTGTTCCGGTAACTACAAATTTCAAAGGTGGCAAAACCAATCGTTTTAAATGTGCAATTATATCCTCTTTCCCGGAAAGCGTTTCGGCTTTTGGAAGTTTGAACAATTCGAATTTTATTCCAAAAGCGCGAATACTATTGTATGCGCCAACAATTCCAGCATATTTTCCAAAACCGATTAACCTGCGATTATGAGCATCAACGATGGTTTCGTGATCATAAAAATCAATGTTTTTTTCCAATAAAGCTTGCAAAAGTTTTCTGTTATGTGGCTGTTTTTTTATAGTATGCGAAAAAAAGAAATAGGATTTATTAGGAATTAGGTTTTCTACAGGAACTTCTTTTACTCCAAAGAACACATCACAATCACTGATGTCACTGGTAACTTCTATTCCCATATTCTTAAACTGTTCATCGGTAAAAATCCTAATATCGGAACTTTCAACTTTTACAGAAACACCTTGATGAAGTTGTTTTAATCTTGCTAATTCGTCAGGAGAAAACACAACTCTTCTGTCAGGCGGGTTTTTTCTTTCTTTAATAATTCCGAACTTCATTTTTTGCTTTTTTTATATTTTAACTTTATTGCGTCTTTTTGTTACAAATATAACATTATTAATTAATTCACATTCATTTTCGAAAAATTATTTTGGAATATAAATCATTAAAAGCTGATAAATAAGAAAATGACACAAAACACATTTTTTAAATTAAAAAAAATGTTAAGGTTTTCGAAAAATTTATAAATCAAAAGGGATTGATTCTATATATTTGTCTTTCTAGCAAAATATCTATGAATTTTATCAAACGCTCAAATATACTACAATTACTTCTCTTACTTTTGGTTTTTAGTTCTTGTGTGAAAGAGAAAAAAAAAGAGATTACCGATGCTCAACTACCAAAAGATGCATTGCCAAAAATGAAGCCTTTAATCAATGAAACTCCAAAACTTACAGCAGAATACATCAATTCAACCAAAAATTTAATAGATGCATTTTACAGAAAAAATTGGCCTAACAACAGCATGAATGGTGGATTTCTTGTGGCTAAAAACGGTCAGATTATATATGAAAAGTATGAAGGTTTTGCCAACATTAGAGACAAAACACTAATAACAAGTAATACTCCAATCCATATTGCATCGGTGAGTAAGGTTCTTACCGCTACAGCAATTTTAAAATTGGTCAATGCTAAAAGAATTGGATTAGACGATAAAGTTACAGTCTATTTAGCAGCGTTTCCGTATCCAGATGTAACTGTAAGAATGCTATTAAGTCACCGAAGTGGGATGCGCAGTTATGCCTATTTTACGGATCGAGACAAAAACGTTTGGGACAGACATAATACACTGACCAATCAGGATATATTAACCATAATGGGAACAAAAAATATTGGGTTAGAGCAAAAAACAGGTACTCGTTTTGCGTATTGCAATACCAATTATGCAATGTTGGCTTTGATAATTGAAAAGGTCACCAAACTTTCTTATAGAGAAGCTATGAGCCAAATGATTTTCAAACCACTTGGAATGACCAACACTTTTGTTTTGGATTTTGACAAAGACAAAAAGAAAGTAGCTCCGTCGTATAAAGGCAATAGAGTAGAAATTGGAATAGATTATCTCGATAAAGTATTTGGCGATAAAAATATTTACTCAACACCAAGAGATTTATTAAAATTTGACCGTGCTCGTTATTCGCCTACTTTTTTAGAGCCTTCCCTTTTGAAACAAGTATATATGGGTTATAGCAACGAACATCCTGGTCGGAAAAATTACGGTTTAGGAATCCGAATGATCAATTGGGAAATTGGTAAAAGTTTCTATTTTCACAATGGATGGTGGCATGGTTTCACCTCATCTTACATTACCCTAAAAGATGAAAATGTTACTATAATTGCACTATCTAACAAATTTACAAAAACCACGTATGCTGTTCGCAAATTAGCACCTTTATTTGGCGACTATCCTTTTAAAGTGGAAGATGAATAGTTTGAGAAGTTAGGAATATTATATCATAGAGAATTGAAATTGGTATCGATATTGCTATTGCAAATCTATCAAAATTATTGTAATTTTGCAAAATCTTATTAAGAAATCTGATTCTGAGAGCTATCGGAACTGAAATCTGAAATAAAAAATGGGGTCGACTGGTTTTGACAGCAAGTCGAATTGAAAAGTAAGCACGTCGAGAACTGGGACAATTCTCGTAAATAAAAGGTTTCAAAACACATACACGGCGAAGGAAACTACGCTCTTGCTGCATAATCTGAATTAAAGTAAGATTAGCCTCGTCCTACCAGGTAGGAAAGCAGGATTCACCTCGAAAGCTCTGGTTTATAGCGGTCGATAAAGGTGAATCGTAAATTTAAACCTAGATTTTCACAAGCTTCGGGTGGATTTCGAAATTAAGAAGATAAGCAATGTGTGGCTGTTTCTGGTCGAGCACAAAGTCGAAAACCTAATCAGGAAATAAGCGTGTAGAAAGTTTTTTAGTTGCTTGTTTGGACGGGAGTTCGACTCTCCCCGACTCCACAAATCTATTATCAAATAGAACTAAATGCCTGTAAATTTTAAGATTTACAGGCATTTTTATTTTCAAAACTTTCAAAAAATCAGCTCTCTTAAACCGCATTCTTTCTATTGTCAAAAAAATGAATTGGCTTTCTACTCATTGGATTGTTAATCAATGAATGTAACTCTTGTTTACTGGAAAATTCAATCTTTGGAGTCACTCGTAATTTAGCTCTGAAATGATCTTTTATTTTATGCAAAAGAGCTTCCGATTCATCTTTTACGGCAATCCTGATTAAAATTTCATCTGTTCCTAAATCATTTGTAGAAATTATAATAATGTAATTTTTAATTTTGTCAAAATTATTCAAAATATCAATCATTGCAGGTGGATACAAGGTTGTTCCCTTATATTTTATCATTTGCTGTTTTCTTCCAATAACAGGACCAACGCGCAAAGTATTTCGGCCACAAGAACAAGGATTGGTATGCAATTGCACAATATCGCCTGTTTTAAAACGAACCAAAGGCATCGCTTCAATTCCTAAAGTGGTAAAAGTCAATTCACCAGATTCGCCATTTTTAACCGGTTTGTTATTTTCATCTAAAACTTCAACAATAATTAATTCAGGATGAAGATGACCTCCTATTGAATACTCACATTCAGTAAAAGCAGTGCTCATTTCGGTAGAAGCATAAGTGGAAAACAGCTTGATATTCCATTTATCCGTGATTTTCTTGGATAAAATAGTCATCGAAAAATCTTGATTCCGAAGAGATTCGCCTATGCAAATAGCTCCTTTTAAACCACAATTGTTATAATCAATTTTATTTATTTCAGCATATTCAATTAATTTCAGTAAAAAAGATGGTACAGTAATTAAATAAGTGGGTCTGTATTTCAAAATAGAATCCCATTGAAGTTCCGGAATTCCTGCTCCAACACGAATTACACCAACATTCATTTTTCGTAATCCTAAAAAATAGGCTAAACCAGCCATAAATCTTCTGTCGATTGTAGTCATCAACTGCACAATATCGCCTTCTTTAATTCCGGCACAATCAAACGAAATAGCTTCATTATATGCCAGACGATCTAAGTCTTTATCTGATAACCAAAAAGTTACTGGTTCGCCCAATGTTCCTGATGTGGTAGCATAATCAATAATTTTATTTGCCGAAACACACAGGAAATCATCATTGTATTTTTGCAAATCTTCCTTAGTTGTAACAGGCAAAAGTTGTAAATCTTCTATTGTTTTTATAGTGCTGACATCAATTTTTTCTTTGAAAAAAAGCCTTTTATAAAAGGGGGAATTTTGATTGACATAAGTTAAAACTTCCAAAAGTTTTTGCTCTTGTAAATCCTTAATTTCAGTTGCAGCAGCTTTTTCTATTGCAGGAATCATAGTAATTTTCTTTTAATTTTCTTTAAATACTTTTGTATTTCTTCTTTTTCCGGAATTGTTGTAATTTCTTTAGTCAAAGCTTTTTCAAATTGCTCTTGAGCCAATTGATATATTTTTTTTTGATAGAAATACAATCCAATTTTATAATAAACACACCAATAATCCGGATTCAAAGATTGATAATATTTAGCAAAATGGAGTGGTAAATCCTTTTTATTTTCTAAAAAAGTATCCATCTTTCGATCTTCAACTCTAAATTTTTCATAATTAGCATATTCGGTCGTTTCCAAAAAAGCGTCTTTAGGAATGTTTAATTTTTCGTTTTGCATTGAAACAATAGAATCGTTAGGATTCCTATTTACGAAAATTTTATTCAAATCATAACATACAAATTCGCCCAATTGATATGGAGTTGAAGAAACCCAAACCAAACGATCTTTGGGTTTAAAAATAATTCCGTGATGAGCAATCAACTGATTTAGGGCTTTTTCGTTACCATAACCCAAAGGCAAATTATTCAAACCTTCTTTATTGCGAAGAATATTCGCTGCTATTTGAGGATTAACTTTTGGATTTTCATCGAATAACTGAGTCATTTTATCAAAACGATATTTTGAGTGACTATTTTCAATTTGAAACAGATTGCTTTTGCCATTTTTTAATTCTATACTTTGAAAATGATTGGAACAAATCAATTGGTTGCTGTTTGGCACTTCATAAACTCCAAAATTATCTGGAGTAACTTCGATTATAATTGCTTTTCCATCATTGGCACTGCCCACCATTATTGACTCTGAGACAAAAACTTTTCGTTTTTTGGCAATAGCAATTGCTTCGTCAAGTGTTGATGCATATTGCAAAATTTCTCTGGTCAGAATTGAAATTGGGGTTTTTGCCACTAGTGGGATTTTGGATTTTGCAGCATTAATGGTAACCGTCAAACCTTCCATATTCATTCCGGAAACTGCCCCAATCATTCCTCCCCAAGTCACCATCATAAAAGAATGACCTTCTTTTGGATGGATAAAAGCAACTATTTTATCTTTGGCAAAATCATCTCCTGCATAAAAATCAAAATTCCGTCCTAAAATTAAGTTACCGTCTTCAGATTTATCGCCCCAAGCGGCAAAAGAAGAACAACCAACCAATGCTAAATCTTGTAAAGCGTGACCAATATCGTGAGCTGCATTCAGATACAAACTGCGTAAATAACGAGGTGCAATGTTATCATAATCGTGGGAAGTGTACTTCGAAATTCCATAGATTTCTGTCTTATATTCTTCAGGAATGTTGAGATACAGTTTCCGGCCGTACCATTTTAGAAAGGTTCGAAGTGATTTTTGCTTAAATTTTGAAGGTAACATCTCATATATTCTATTAAAAAATATTTTTTGTTGTTTCTTTAATAATGAATCGGTTAAACTACCTGTAGCCAAGCCTCTTTCTAGCGGATCGCCTTCGACATATAGTTCCCAAAGATTTTGTTTATTTTTTAAAAAATAATTATTCCCAGTTGAAAAAACAGTTTTTGATTGTTTATTCACAATAGGAATTGTGTTATTATAACCTTCTAATTGAGGTTGATTGTGCATTGATTTTGAAGTACCACAAGAAATAATTGTCGAAAGAAAAGCAAATAAAAATAGGAATTGAAAAAGTGTTTTCATCTTCAAATATTTTATTGTTTTTCTATAAATTGATTAATTTTATTGACCAAATATTCTTTTCCAATAATTTCCGAACAAGTAACCACAGCACCGATAGTCACACCCAAAACGCCGTGCATATTGATGCTTTGACCTGTTAGATATAAATTATTCAGTTTGGTTTTTGAAGCAATAAATGTTTTCATTGGATTGTTAGAATCTTTAACATATCCATACATATTGCCATTGTAACCGCCAATATAATCCCTATAGGAAAGCGGCGTAGAACTATGCACTGATTGAATACAATCTCTAATTCTCGGAAATTTGAGTTCAATTTCTTTAAGAAATTTTTCAGTTTTATGAGATTTAAATGCTTCGTAACTTTCTCCTCTATCAGATTCTTCGGCGGTGGTATTGAAGGTTTGTTCCCATACTTTTAAATCCTCATATTTCATATAGGTTATAAACGTCATTCCATCTGCCCATATTTCAGCATTTTTTGAAGCATTCATAGAAGCCATAAATGCTTTTGGCCAAGTTTCCTCGTCATATTCGTGAGTAGTCCATACTTCATTACTGTTTTTAAAATGATAGTAATTATGATTAAGGTATTTGAATGTTTTAGGTTTGAAAACCAAATACAAACTAAAAGCAGAAATAACGCCTTCTAAACTCTTGATTCGATTGTAAAATGATTTTCTGAAATTGTCTACTCCTGCCATTTTCAATGTGGCTTTAGGGTCAACATTAGAAATAAAAATAGTAGCCGAAACTTCGGTTCCATCTTTCATTTTGACAGAAGAAACAGTATTATCTTCTACTTGAAATTGAACAACTTCCTTGTATTTATAGATTTCACCACCATGTAATTTGAGTTGTTTAATCAACTGTTTGGTAATTTGACTCCCTCCATTTATACAACGCCAGGCACTCTGAATGTAGGAATTCACAGATAATGCGTGAACATAAAAAGGAGATTTATCGGCAATTCCGGCATATAGAAAATTAGTGCCAGCCAAAACAGCTCTTAATTTAGTGTTTTCGGTTAGGTCATCAATATATTGTTTTGCATTTATAGACAATTGTTCACTGTCGTATTTCCCTTCCCATTCTAAATTGTACAAGGGGAAAGAACTGCAGGTTTTAGTGATTTCTTCGCAATATTTTCGAATTGTTTCTCTTTCTTCTGGAAAAAATTTTGATAGTTGATTTACAAAATTGTCATAACCTTGAGCATGTGGATATTCTTGGGATTCGTTTTCAAAAGAAATTATATCGAAACCATTTTCGTCCATTTTTTTGAGTTTCAAATCATCCATTATGCCTAAATATTTAAAATATTTATACAAATTTTGACCTTCATTTAAACCTCCTATATAATGAATTCCAGTATCGAAAATTGTTTTATCACGCACAAAAGTTTGCAGATTTCCACCAAATTGACCATTCTTTTCAAGCACACAAACGCTGTAGCCTTCTTTGGCTAAAATAATAGCTGAAGCAAGTCCGCCTAAACCACTTCCTATAATGACAAGGTCATACTGCTTTTTCATTGCTTTTTTAGGATGATAAATTTACTATTCTCATTCATAATTTTAAAACCAGAATTTATTAAATTTTGTTGAATTACTATTTCATTAAACAAAATTACAGTTCCTGTAAATGAATCAATTTCACAATTAAAAGATGAACTTGTAATCACTATTGATTCATATTTTTTAATGTCTATTTCATTAACAGTATCAAAATAATGAATGGCTCTTTTTTTAAGAAAATGATTGGTTTTCGCACAACTTCTTTTGCTTTCATTTTCAATAAAACAATCAATTTTTCTTTGTGATTGCTGCAATGCCAAAATCACATCCAGCTGTCCATAATCATCCGAAAAATGGAAAATTTTAGATTTACTTCCAAGAAATGCATTGAGTTCATAGTAGGCTTGGCTATTTACTTTGAAATCATCTTTTACTGATTGTATTATATCGGTTTCTTTATAATCAAAACTATTAAAAAGTGTTGATTTAAAGTAATCTGCATCTTCATATTGCAACCGCATTTTTGCAATATGCATTCTAAAAAAGTTATTTATTTTTTTTGCTCGTTCAGTGTAATTTTGACCAAAATCAAGATCAGTAGGAGAAATTCTTTCTAAAATTTCTACCGTAGTCGAAGCTTTGTACAACATAAAATCTCCTTTGGGCGAACCTTCAGAATAACCGTGAATCAAAACAGGCACTATATCTAATTTAAATTCCTCAGCCAAATAAAAAGCCCCTTTGTGAAATCGTTTTACAGAATTATCTACCGAGCGAGTCCCTTCTGGAAAAACCATTAACGAAAACCCTTGATTGACTTTTTCTCTCAAATGTTCCACTCCATTACCTATTCCATTTGAAACTGGATAAAAGCCTGCCAATCTGACCCCACGACCAAAAATTGGCGAATTATATACCCAATCACTAACTAGAAAAATTATTTTTGGGCTCAACATACCAACAGCTAATATGTCTAAAAACGAAGTGTGATTAGCAATAATAACCGCAGGTTTATCGAAATTTTCATTAGAAGTATTGATAATTTTTCTTTTGATAGAAGGATAGGTCAAAAATACTGAATGCATAAAATTTGACATTAAATAATGAAATAGTTGCACTTTTTTATCTTTTGCTATTGGAAAAAATTTCACTAAAAAAGAGCCCAAAATAGACAATAAGAATCCGCCTAATCCAAAATAAGTGAAAGACAAAACAGAATGCAATAATCTCTTAATTCCGAATGGTGGTAAACCTTTTTTTACTCTATTGGTTACAAAAAAATCAAAAACCAAGGGTTGCAAAATAAATGTTATCAGTAAAGCTGAAAATATACCAATGATGGAAATGGTAGCAATGGATTTTAAAGCAGGATGTCCAGCAAAAATAAGCACTCCAATACCCAAAATCGTGGTCGCCACAGATAGCAAAATAGAGGTCCTGTATGTGGGTAATTCTACTTTTCCAAAAGTGTGTTCCTTTTGTAGAGCCATTGTCATAAAAATACTGTAATCAACCCCTATTCCGAAAATTAAGGTGCAAACAATGATATTGATGACATTAAACTGCAGGCCAAAAATCCCCATAATTCCAGTTGTGAAAAGCCAACTAATCAGTATTGGAATAATGCTGACGATTACCAATTCTATTCTTCTAAAAACCAAAAGAAGGATTAAAAATATAGCAATAAAAGAATAATTTACGAGATCTTCAAAATTGGTTTTAAGCGTTCCAAGAAAAGTTTCATTCGTTTGTTGTCTATCAATTACAACTATATTAGGCTGCTTTTTTATTTCATTTACAAACGAATCTCTTTTGTCATTTGCCACTTTTACTAGGGTAGAAATTGAGTGAAATCCATTTTTGTTAGCAAGAAATTCATCAAGGAAAAATGATTTGATCCTCCTATATTCTGCAATAGAAACCAGAGTGAATTTTTTATCCAAAGTCTCATAAAAAAGGGAGAATGAATTAGATTTGAAACCAAACTTATTGCCATTTAAAGTCAATGCTCTTTTAAGATTATTCTTTTTTGCAGCATCCCAAAAAGCATTCCATTCTTGGATTTTTTGTTGTTGCAAAGCTTCCGAAAATACAATTCCACCAATAGAACTAAAATTGAGAATTTGATTTCTTTTTTTATCACTTTCCAAAGTAGTAAAAAGCAAATTATTGTTAGCTATAACTTCTTCGTAACTTTTGCCATAAGTAACCAAATAAATGGATTTTGAAGAAATGTTGGCAATGTTTTCCAGTTTTTTCTCTGCCATTTTCAAGTCTGGGCTCATAAAATTCAAACTCGAAAGATCATTATTGAAAGTTACCTTTGAATAAGTAAAAAACGAAACAATCATCATAATACCTATAGAAACAACCAGGAATATGTTTTTCTGATAGGAATAAGAACCCAGTTTGTCAACAATATTTGAATTTGGAATTAAAACTTCATTCTTAGATTTATACAAAAGCGGAATTAACACTAATGAGAAAAAAGAAGTAGCAATAACGCTCAACGCTGCAAAAATTCCTAGATCTTTTAGGGCTTCGGATTTAACGAAAAACAAACATAAAAAAGAAATTGCTGTAGTGGTTCCGCAAAGCAATAGCGGTTTTGAAATGTCTTTATAGAGCAGTTTTACATCCTTTTTATTTCGTAAATGTGTCAAAACATAAATGGAATAATCTGTAGTTTCGCCCAATAAAATTGAGCTGATTCCGAGTGAAATAGCTGAAATACTTCCTTTTACGAAATATAAAACGGCTAACGCAAATAAAGCACCAAAAATGGACGGAATAAAAATAAGAATTGGTGTTGATATATTTCTATAGAAAAAAGCGAGAATTAATATCAAACAAACCCCTGCAAAAATGGAAGTGTTTCTAACATCAGCTTTGATTTGTGTGGCATTAGCAACGGCAACAGGTGTTGATCCAAAATAAGTCATCGTCACTTTATTGCTGAATTTTGAATTCAAATTGTTTTTGATTTCGTTCAACTTTTCAATGAAAACAGTGTTTTTATCCGTTTCATTGGTAGGAAGTTTGGGTGTTATAAAAAGCAGTAGATTCTTCTTGTCTTTGGTTAACACAAAACCATTTTCTAATTCAAAATCATCTCCAACACTCAATTGTTGCAGTTTCTTTAGTGCTATAAATGAAATTCCTAATGGATCTTGAAGGATAAAATCTTTAGAGACTATTCCGGTTGGTGAAATCAATGATTTGTAATCAGCTTCTACAATAGTTGCTATACTATCGTTTTGCAACTTATTCTGAATAATTACATAATCATTATTATCTAAGAAAAGAGGCAGATTAGCATATACAAAATCGAATGTTTCTTTTATATTTTCTTCGTCAATTTTTCCCTGAACTTTACTAATGTAATGTTTGCAATTGGCATCAATGCTATCTAAAAACTGACTAGCATATTGAGTTAAATCTTCAGAAGAACCCTTGTAATTACTGGAGATGATAATGGTTATTTTATCTGCAAAATTGACTTGATCCAATACTTTTGAAGTAATACTGGATTGTTCGTTTGAGGGAATTAATTGATTTATATTTTCCTGAAAAGAAATTTGGCGAGCAAAAAAACCAAACACAAAAAGCACGACAAGTGCAATCCCGATGGAAAGAAATTTATTTTTATTGGCAAACGAATATAATGTCAGGAAAAATTGCTGCACTTTTTATTTTTTGTTTCTAAAAGTACTAAAAATTGTCAATAGTATATAACCTGTAAGACCAAAAAGTATTGACATTATTGTGGCTAAAATAAAACTTCCGACAAGATATTGAGTAATGTTAACCTGAACATCTGAAAATGTCATTGAACTGTCAAAAATTAAAGGCTTTGCACTTTGAATGAAATAGCCTCCAATTTTTAATGACCCATAAATAATAAAAGGAATAAATGGAGGAAAACTGACGTTAGAAAAGGCAAATGAAATAGCTTTGTTCAAATTGAACAACACTGCCAAAAACAAAACAATAATACTCTGAAGTCCCCAAAACGGTGAGATTCCAATAAAGACTCCTAAAGCAATTGAAAATGATTTTCTAGCATTAGAATCATTACTTTCCAGAATGTTTTCCAGGAAAAATTTTCTAATACCTTTTTTTTGAATTTTAGCAAAAAAATCTCTTGGCTTAATGTAAAAAAGTGAGACAAACACTAACACCGTATTGAGAATACTTATTCTAGTAAAATCCCGGAATGGTCTAAAATGAGAAACTCGCTCCGCCGGATCATATAAAACTTTGATTGGAATATTTTTAACGTGAATGCCTTTCCAAGCAGAACGCACGATAACCTCGATTTCAAATTCAAATTTAGTGGTAAAATAATTTTTGGGAATGTATTTCAAAGGATACAATCTAAAACCAGATTGTGTGTCCTCCAACCGATTTCCGGTTTCAAACCAAAACCAAAAATTAGAAAATTTATTTCCAAAACTGCTCTTTTTAGGAACGGCTTCCTGCATCATATTTCGGCTTCCAATAAGTAAAAATGGATCGTCATTAGAAATTTCAATTAAAAATAAAGGAATATCAGAAGCAAAATGTTGTCCGTCAGAATCAATTGTTATGGCAAATTCATATCCTAATTGAATTGCCATTTCCAATCCTTTCCGCAAAGCCATTCCTTTTCCTTTATTTTTAGGAAAATTAATTTGAATTAATTGCGGATAATTTTCCAGAATTTCAGAAGTTTCATCCGTTGAACCGTCATTGACAACAATAATATTTGTGATATAAAGTAAAACAGAGTCTATAACACGTTTCAGCGTTTTTTGATTATTATACGTCGGTATAATTACACAAATATTATATTGGTTTAGGTTAATATGCCTGTTTTTAGATAAATCCAAGTTTGATAGTTTTTCTTGCACTAGTTAATCCTTTGCTTTTCGGCTGTTGAGAAACTTTTAGATTGCAGAATAAAGTTTTTTATATACGTCTTTAAAGTGCTTGATTGCTCTTCGTAATGGTCTAGCAAGAATTTTTTGTCTTCCTTTATATTTCCATTATATTTCAAAATTTTAGGTGATTTTTCCTGAATACTCAATCTAATCAAATGTATTTCGATGTTATTAGGTTCACTTGTAACTGCAAATTCTACCATCTTTGCTCCTTCTTTAAAGTTTTTAGATTTATCGGAAACTTCCTTTTTATATTTAGACAAAATCACTATCGATGCGCCTTTGTAGGCCACTAAGGTTTTATTGTTGTCTTTTGTAATATCGGCAAGTTTTGAAGCAAATTCTTTGGCATTATTTTCAGAAATTACCATAGAAGAATATAGTTTTCGAATATCTGAAATTTCAGGAATATTGGAAAAAATTAAAAAAAGAAAAATGGAAAGAAACAATTTCATATCTCGATACTAGTTTGTGATGATAGCCTTCTAAATACCTAAACTTTCCTATAAACACTACTTAGTTTCAAAGCTACTGTATCATTAAAATAAGTAACATTTTTTACTTTAACCAAGTCGTTTTCAGTCATAGAAATATCAAGTTCTAATCGCAATTCTGGTGTGTTAAACGGATTGATTAATGCCATAAACTTAACATTGGTCAAGGATTGCATAAACAAAGAACTTGCAGAGATTTGCTCCGTAAGTTCTTTGATAATTTGCATCATACAAACTCCTGGCATAATTGGATTGTCAGGAAAATGTCCTTTGAAAACTTCATGTTTTTCGTTTATTAAAATCATAGCCAAATAGTTGTTTTCGGCTGTGTTTTCTATAGAAATAACTTTATAAAAATTGTTTAACAGCATATTTTTTATTTTACATCAAAAGTATAAGTTGCTCCTAGCGAGAATACAACATTTGTATGTTCAACATCAGAGTAATACACTGGAATTATTCCTTTTTTCACTCTTGCTTCAATACCAAAATTTGGTGTGAAATTAAATCCAGCACCTAAAACAAAAGCCATATCTACATCAGCCTCAGTGTAGAAATTTTTACTCACAACAAAATCAAGTGTTGGACCAAAATGAATATTAAATTGATCTGTAAATGTAAATTTATTTAAAACCTCTAATGACAAATAATCAACCTTAAAATTAGCAGATCCATTATTTAAAGTATTATAATTTGACCCTTGTGCAGAATAATCAATTTCGGGTTGTAAAGTGTAATATTTTGATAGTTTTAATGCACCATAAAAGCCAAGATAGAAATCAGTATGTGTGTCAAAACTTACATCAGGATTGGGAGTATTATTGGAATAATAATAATAATTCCCTTTTGTAAAGTGGGAAAAATTGGCTCCACCTCTTAACCCTGGCTTAAAAGTTACCTGAGCTTGTGTTTGCAGTATTCCAAAAAAAGCAAAAAGGATAACAACTAATGCTTTTGCAATCTGATTATTTAATTTCATAATGGTTAATTTATTTGTGTTTGTAAATAATTTAATTCAATTCTTAATTTTATATTATGATGTTGAATGATAATTTTATTAGCAAAAATATTGTTTTCAGGAGTAATAAAGAGGTTTATTTTCTCTTTTCTTTTAGTTGTATAAACTATTTTGCTTAATGTGTTATCTGATTTAGAAATGAAAAGATAATTATTTATTTTACCATTCTCTGTCAGAAAAACTTTATTTTCTTTATTATCATATTGTTTTTTAACTACATAATTACTTCTTAAAAGCAATCTAAAATCGGTTTTCAAAGTGTTAATCAGTATTTTCTTATCTAATTCATCTACTATAGAATTAATTTTAAATTCTGTTTCAGAAATCTCAAAATCCAATAACTTATTGCCAAATTCTGTTGTAAAAACAACGCGATGTGTGGTGTCGTTTATTTTTTTTGCAATAAAAATTCCTGACAACTCATTTCCATACACCGTAATATTAGCTTTATAAACATAATCCATTTCAGGATTTGAAAAATACGGAACTTCAAATTCAGTTGTTTCTATAGCAACCGGATTATATCCTTTTACAACATTTAAAGTGGAGCAAGAAGATATAATAAATAAAAAAGAAACACTAATTATTAAATATTGTCTCGTCAATTTTCGCATTTAATACTTTGTTTTTCAATACAATTCTGGTAAAATCTTCGGATGATTCAAGAAGTTTTACCTGAATTACAGTAGCATCATCTTTATCAAAAGTTAATTCGATTTGTTTTATGTATTTCTTTAAATTGGCATCTTTAGGAATAAATCTGGTAATCGTATTAGTTTTGTTTTTAAAATAGGAAATAGAAAATTCTTTGTCATCAAACATATCACCGCTAACACTTCCGGCTATAAGTTTATTGATTTTGCCAAATGTTTTACTGCTACCAACATCAACAGCACTTTTTTTACCTTCATCATTAATCAGTATTTTTCCGCTTTTGAAAATAATAGAATAATTATATGGCTTTTTATATTGCCATTGCAACAAACTTGGTGCTACAAAAACCATTTTACCAGAAGATTCTATGTCTTTAGACAAAAAATCCAAATGTTTGTATTGCACAAAATCAGTACTTAAGGTTTTGATTTTTTTTGATACTTCCTTGACTTTTTGTTTGAAAATTACGATTTCATTTTCAGACATTTTTTGTTCCTGAGCAAAAGAAATAAAAGGGCAAACACACAAAATCAATAGAACACAATAAAATCTAATTTTCATAAGCTTTGATATTAAAAAGTTCTTCAATTGAAACAACTTTATATTCATTTTTCTTCAAATGTAGCATTAACCGTTCCAAAATTTTTATCGTGTGTGAAGTATCATGCAGAAGAATAATTCCACCCGGTCTAATTCGTTTTTTAATTCGGTCAAAGATAAATTTTTCGTTTCTAAAGATTCCATCTAATGAGCGAATATTCCAACCAATTACTTTGTGTTTGGTCACTTCTAAAGCTCTCTTTATATAAGGATTTGTAACTCCATATGGCGGTCGAAAAAGTTGCACTTTCTTTCCGGAAATACTTTCAATTAATAAGTCTGTTTTCCTAATTTCTTCAATGACACGATTTTTTCTGTAAAAATCAAAAAACCTGGAATGACTGAAGGAATGATTTCCAACAATATGTCCTTCTTCAACAATTCGTTTTATAATTTCAGGATGCTTTTCAATGTTTTTTCCAATACAAAAAAAAGTCGCTTTGACATCCATTTTATTTAATATCTTTATAATGGATAAAGTATTTTCATTTGGACCATCATCAAAAGTTAGTGCAATTTTATTATCCCTTTCCAAAGGATTATTACAATACGCTTTTACGTGAAAATTCAAAGAAATAAAAAAAGAACCAAAAAAAAGAATCATAAATCGAACTGCCAAAATTATTAAAAAAATCCACCAATTTATGGGTACAAAAAAGCTTAAAGCCAAAAAGAAAGATAAAATGGCAAAAGAAATGATGTTTATTTTTTGGTAATTTAACATTTTGAAATTAAAGTAAAACTATGGTCAATTCCTTTGTATTGATTGTATAAAAGAATTGTTTTATAGTCTGATTTTTCCAAATTATTAACGCTGATAATTTCTGGAATTTCTTGTGTTTTTATGATATTTGCTCCAACCCACAATCCAAAAGCTGATGCCGTATTGTATTCACCCGACAACTGTTTATAATAAACTTGCGGTGTTTTGGCAAAAATGTTTTCAGAAAGAATTTTATAATAAGCATCAAATTCCACATCACCATTAAAACCTAAAATTATTGCATCTATATCTGAAACTTGCAAACCATTGGCTTCCAAAAAGGCAATGCATTTTTTTTCAACTTCATTTACAGCCAGTTTATTTAGGATTTCAATATCTAATACTTCGGCATAAGTGGTGCTTTTTTTTTCGTTTTCCAAAACAAAAAAAGTAGCCCCTTCGCCAAAAACTGCCCCTTTGGTAGTTGAGTTTAAAACTCTATATGGAGCTTCATTTTCTTTTTTTATAAATCCTGCTAATCTAAAAAGCGAAGAAGTATAATCGGCATTTTCATCCATTCCACCAACTAAAATTGAATTGACTTCCTCTTCCTCTATCTTCATTTTTGCATCTAAAAGCGCCGATTCAAAGGAAACCGAAGCGTTTACATAGGTTAAGTTATACCCTTTGCATTGCAACCCCAAAGCAATTTGGGCACCAACCGTATTGTGTGTTGATTGAATAAAGGAAGTTGGAGTTAAAAATTCTTCTTTATTATCGATAATTGCTTTCAAAAATTTCTCTGAATCTTCTATACAACCCATTCCAGTTCCGGTAATAATAGCATCAACGATCGAGACATTTCCATCTTTCATTGCGATTGCCGAAGCCACTATGCCGTTTTTTACACCTTTTGCCATTCTTCTTATAGCAACAGGCGAAATAAAATCTTTGTAAACTGGTTGTTTTAATATAAGAACAGTGTCATTTTCATTGATTTCGGCTTTCTCTAAAAAAAGGGTATCGAATGTTTCCTGAGCCGAAATACAACCTAGTCCGTTAATATATGCCTTTCTCATTTGCTTTTAGAAAATATTAGGGTCGAACAATTTCCTCCAAATCCAAAAGAATTGGACAATACGTGTTCAATATTTTTATGTTTTAAAGTCGTTTGCGGAATCAAATTAAATTCCTCCATTGGAGTTTCAAAATTCAGGTTTGGAAAAACCACATTGTTTTGAATTGCCAAAACACTATAAACAGCCTCAATCGCAGCTGCCGCAGCTAAAGTATGACCTGTTAATGGTTTTGTAGAACTAAAATCAGGCGCATTTTCTTCTCCAAAAATCCTCACAATAGCTCTTCCTTCTGACAAATCATTATTGGGAGTTGCTGTACCGTGTACATTAATGTAATCTATTTGATCGGGTTTTAATTTCGCCACTTGTAATGCTTTTTTCATTGCCAAAAAAGCACCATCACCATTTTCTGAAGAGGCAGTTTGATGAAAAGCATCATTCGCATTTCCGTAACCAGAAATCCGAGCTAAAACTTTTTTGTTTTCTTTCTTTACAATTTCATCGGATTCCAAAACTAAATAAGCTGCGGCTTCTCCTAAATTCAACCCTTTTCTGTCATCATCAAAAGGGCTATTATAGCCATCGGATAAAATCATTAAAGTCTTAAAACCGTTAATCGTGAATTTTGCCAAAGCATCATTTCCGCCAACAATAACTCGGTCTAATTTTCCTGATTTTATCAGTCTTGCTCCAAGCATTATTGCATTAGCTGCAGAAGAACAGGCAGTGCTGATTGTAGTAACCATACCTTTTAAGCCCAACTCATCGGCAATTTTATGGGCAACATCTCCACCATTGTGACAACTGATATATTTTATAAGATTTTTATCTTCAAAATAGTCGTAATAATGTGTTTCCGTCATATCCATTCCGCCAACGCTTGTTGCTGAAATCAAGCCCGTTTTATATTCATTAATTGAAAAAATTTGAGCGTTATGAACTGCTTGTTTGGCAGCAATTACACCTAACATTGCAGTTCTTGAAAAATTATTATCCAGTGAAAGTTTCAATTCCTCAACTAATTGTTGGTTCGTTTTTTTAATTTCACCTACTTTAATTTCAGCAGAATGTACCGTCGAAATGTTATCGATGGTCGTAATCCCCATTTTATTATTTACTAACGAAACATAATTTTCCTCCACCGTATTCCCGATAGCCGAAATAATTCCCATTCCTGTTATGGCAACTCCTTGGTTCATTAGTTTTTTTATTTTGAATGTTAACTAGTGATTTTAAAATTCTTTATATAAAATCACTACTCTAAATCTAAAATTATTTCGTTCTTTTTTCTTTTATATAAGCAGCCATTGTTTCAATAGACTGAAAGATAGTTTTTCCCTCTTTTGGATCCACTAATTTGATTCCGTAATCTTTATCTAGCATAACTATAAGTTCCAATGCATCAATTGAATCTAAACCCATACCATCACCAAATAAAGGGTCATTATCGTTGATATCTTGTAGTTTAATATCTTCTAAATTTAAAACATCTATTATTTTTTCTTTTAACTCTTGTTTTAGTGCTTCCATAATTATTTGTTATATTCTGTTAATATTGTTTTTATTTTATGTTCAAAACTTCCTTTTCTTCCCACTAAATAGAGGAATGCTTTGTATTCTTCATCGAAATATTCTACCCAACCACACAGCACTTTATCTGCTTTATTTGAATCTAAAAGTACACTGGCATAATTCATCATAAAAGCAGGATTGAACACATCAAATATAAAGAAAGAATTCTCGCTTTTCAATTGATGCCTGATACTAATTTCTCCCAAACAAATATTGGGCAAGGTATAAACAAAAACTGCCGGACTGGGAAAATAATTTTCTGCGTCAGAAATCGAGTTTTGGTATTTCATATCCGTATCCAAACTTGACGAATTGTTGGCTAAAACCAAGGCAATATTGTTCTCTTCGCTACTGTTTATTTCATTTTTCAAAAGTAATTCTGCTCCAAGAAAGGTAAGTTTACTCAAGTTATCCATTTTGAAAAACTTGGCATAATTGATTTCATAATTCTGATATGCTTTCTTTGAAAAGTCTGAAAAGTTTGTTGGTTCCAACTTGAAAATTGATTTGCCATCTAAAATAATTTCATTATTCTGAATCGTGCAAAAGGATTGTATGTAGGTTTTGTTTTCTGACATTATTTCACTTTTTCGAATAAAACCGCCGTATTACATCCTCCAAAACCTGAAGCTGTTTTTAGGAAATAATTAATTTCTTTATCCTCATTTTTTTCAATGATATTGATATATTGGCTTAGTCCGATTTCATCAAAACCCAAAGTGACAAACAATTTACTCTCTAAAACAGATTGAATCCCAATAACAGTTTCCAGTAATCCAGAAGTTCCCAAAGTATGTCCGTAAAAACCTTTCAGACTATTTACGGGAACATTTTCAAGGCCTAATCTATTGAAAGCAATAGCTTCCATTTCGTCATTAAAGGAGGTTGCAGTTCCGTGAGCCGAGATATAATCGATTTGATTGGCGTTGATTTTGGCTTCCGCCAATGCGCTTTCGATACTTCTAAAAAGACCTTCACCTGTTCTTGATGGCCCGGAAATATGGTTGGCATCGTTGATGGAGCCGTCTCCAATAATTTTTATTTTGGAGTTTTTGTTATTTGATGAAACCAAAACTGCTGCAGCTGCCTCTCCTAAACTCACTCCGTTTCTGTTTTTGGAATACGGTTTACAAGGCAAGTCGCTCATCGCTTGAAAGGAATTGAATCCTGACAAAACAAATTCAGAAACTTCATCACCAGCAACAATAAATATATTATCGAACATCTCGCTTTGAATTAATCTTTTAGCAACCGAAATCGCAAGAATTCCTGAAACACAAGCATTGGAAATCACAATCGGTTCCGTTTTAAATCCAAAAAAATCAGCAATATTTTTTGCCAATTGGCTCAAATGTGCCTTTTTAAAATTGGCTGCCGATGGATTCACTAAAGCAGTAATATTTCCTTTGGTCGTAGAAAGAATAAAACCTGTTCTTTCGTCCAATTTTGATTTTTCGATTATAGGTTGCAAAGCCAAAATCATCATTTTTTCTAATCGGGTGAAATTTTCTGCCGGAGCAATTTTGGCGAAAGCCGAATTTATTGCATCATCATTAATTACAGATGCATAAAATGGCGTTTTCATCAATTCCAAATTATGATGCAATTGAATACCCGAAACACTGTCAATAATATTTTTTATATTGGTAACTACATCAAACCCTATGGGTGTAATACAATTGGTTTCGATAATGAAAACTTCTTTTAACATTTTTACATTTCTTGCAATCACGCAATTATTTTAATAAACCAACTTTTTTCTTCCATTCTTCATAAAATGGTGGATTTGTCAGCATTAATTCTCCGTTTTTATCCAAAAAAACCTGAACCGTTTCACC
>NZ_JAYWCK010000013.1:0-9658 GCF_043780635.1 Flavobacterium sp. | reverse complement strand
ACTATCAAGGCAGGAGATTTAATTGCCAAAATTAAAGTGGTGGCCAATGTTTCGAATTTGAGCAATACTCAAAATCAGGTTCAAACCGCGAAAATAAACTTGGACAATCAAGAAAAATTGTTTCAAAGACAAAAAACATTATTTGATAAAGGCGTGATTTCTGCCAATGATTTTGATGCAGCTCAAGTAGCTTACAAACAAGCCAAACAAAATTACTCAGCCTCAAAGCAAGATTATGACATTGCGAAAACAGGAACCACTACAGGTCTTGGAAATTATGCCAATACTTTAATTCGTTCTACCGTAAACGGAATGGTGCTTGATGTTCCTGTAAAAGTTGGGAATCAGGTAATCGAAAGTAATAATTTTAACGAAGGAACAACCATTGCTAGTGTTGCTGATGTAGGTCGAATGATATTCATAGGTAAAATTGATGAATCCGAAGTGGGAAAGATAAAAGTAAACTTACCTATTGAAATTACAGTCGGAGCCATCGAAAACAAAAAGTTTGATGCTGTTTTAACCGATATCGCTCCAAAGGGGAAAACGGAAAATGGTGCCATTCAATTCGAAATAAAGGCTTCGTTATTAAATAGAGATGACACGTTTATCAGGGCAGGATTAAGTGCCAATGCTTCGATTATTTTGGAGAGAGCGGATAAAGTTATGGCAGTCAAAGAAGCATTAATCCAGTTTGACAGTAAAACTCAAAAACCTTTTGTAGAAGTGGAAACGTCGAGTCAAAAATTCATTAGAAAAGATATAGATTTAGGAGTTAGCGACGGAATTTATGTAGAAATTAAAAGTGGATTGAAGGCTTCCGACAAAATAAAAGTTTGGAATCAGGGCTTGAAAACAGAAGAGCCAAAACCATAAGCTAAACTTATAAAAAGATTTTCAGTTTTAAAATAAATGTTAAATTTGTGTAGTACCTTTGCTACGCTTTCATTCAAAATATATGAAAAAAATTAATTGTATTAGTCTCATTTTTATTCTGCTGTTTAGCTTGTCAATTCAGGCTCAAACTAAAAAATGGACACTAGAAGAATGCGTTAAATACGCCATTGATAATAATATCTCCATCAAACAAACCGAATTAGATACAAAGACGGCAGACATTGGAAAAAAAGATGCGATAGGGAATTTTATTCCATCCTTGAATTCAAATGCATCACACTCTTGGAATGTGGGTTTAAATCAAGACCCAACAACTGGACTTTTGCGAAATCAAACTACCCAATATTCTTCAATGGGTGCTGGTGTTGGTTTTGATATTTACAAAGGAATGCAAAATCAAAACGCGCTTCGAAAAGCCAACCTTTCGATTATTGCAGCAAAATATCAGTTGACAAAAATGCAGGAAGATGTAGCGCTAAATGTTGCCAATGCATTCTTACAAGTACTTTTTAACAAAGAAAATTTAAAAGTGCAACAGGAACAATTGATAATTAATAATAAACAGCTTGCTCGTTCTGAAGAATTAGTAAAAGCCGGTTCCGTTCCACGTGGGGATTTGTTGGATATAAAAGCAACAGTCGCTTCTGATAATCAAAAAGTTATTGCTGCTGAAAATGCTTTGTTGATTTCCAAGTTGAGTTTAGCCCAATTGTTACAGCTAAAAGAGTTCTATGATTTTGACGTAACAGACGATACTACTGCCAAAGACGAAAACAACATTTTAGCACAAACGCCAGTTGCTATTTATGAAAAAGCAAAAGAGGAAAGAACAGAATTGAAAATTGCCAAAACCAATTTAGAAATCGCCGAAAAAAATGTAGCCATTGCAAAAGGTGGTTTTCAGCCGACATTACAAGGTTTTTACAATATTAACACCCGAATTTCGTATGCTGATACTTTCGATTTTCAAACAGGAGCATCTCAACCTGCAGCTTCTTTTGGGCAACAATTTAGCGACAATAGAGGACAAGCTTTTGGAGCACAATTATCGATTCCAATTTTTAACGGATTTTCGGCTAGAAACAATGTGGAGCGTTCCAAAGTAAATTTAGAAAAATCAAAAATTGCAGTTGAACAAGAAGAATTGGCATTGCAAAGAAACGTTTACACCGCATTTACGGATGCTAAAGGAGGTTTGAATGCATATGAATCCTCACTTTCAGCTTTAGACGCCAGACAAGAAGCCTACAATTATGCCAAAGAAAAATATGCTGTGGGAATGATGAATTCATTCGATTTTAATCAATCACAAACCTTGCTTTCTTTCGCCCAATCTGAAGTGTTGAGAACCAAATACGATTACATTTTTAAAATAAAAATACTGGAGTTCTATTTTGGAATCCCAATCATCAAAATCTAATTTATTATGTCAAAAAAGACTATTTATTTATTAATAGGCGGAGCAGTTGCGATAATTACATTATTAATAATACTTTCTAAAACAGGAGTTATAGGAAATAAAGATAAGGGAAAATCGGTTGAAATTGCCAATGTTAATGCTACAACAATCGTGGAAACCGTTTCTGCAACAGGAAAAATTCAACCCGAAATAGAAGTAAAAATCGCTTCTATGGTTTCTGGTGAAATTATCTCTTTACTAATAAAAGAAGGACAAGTTGTTAAAAAAGGAGATTTATTGGTTAAGATAAATCCTGATTTATATACTTCTGGATTAAACAGATCTGTCGCTAATTTATCTGGAACTAAATCAGGTTTAACTCAAGCCGATGCTTCCTATAAGGAAACCAAAGCCAATTACGACAGAAACAAAACATTATTTGAAAAAGGAATTATTTCCAAGTCAGATTGGGATAAAACTGTTGCTTCTTTTGAGGTGGCAAAAGCCTCCAAACAAGCGGCATATTTCAATGTTCAAAGTGCTTCTGCAACCGTGAATGAAGCTAGAGACAATCTAGGAAGAACCATAATTTATGCGCCAGCAGATGGTACAATTTCTGTTCTTAACGTGGAACTTGGCGAACGAGTTTTGGGAACGCAACAAATGGCCGGAACCGAAATTCTTCGTGTTGCAAACCTCAATAATATGGAAGTGGAAGTGGATGTGAATGAAAATGACATCGTAAAAATAAAAGTGGGAAATGAAGCCAAGGTTGAGGTGGATGCCTATTTGAAGAAACAGTTCAAAGGAATTGTTACCAGTATTTCCAACTCGGCAAGTACTGCTTTAACAGCGGATCAAGTAACTAATTTCAAAGTTAAAATTAGAATTCTTAAAGAATCCTACCAAGATTTATTGGAAGGAAAACCAGATACCTATTCTCCTTTTAGACCTGGAATGACGGCGACTGTTGATATTGTTACAAAAACAAGACCTAATGTTTTGGCTGTGCCAATTAGTTCTGTTGTTGTAAAATCTGACACAACTGCTGTGAAAGGATTTAAAATGGAAGATAAAGAGGCTGATAAAAAAGCAGCACCAAAAAGCGATAAGAAACTGGAATGTGTGTTCGTGAAAGTGGGCGATAAAGCTAAAATCCGAATCATAAAAACTGGAATTCAAGACGATGCAAATATTGAAGTGATTTCTGGACTTAAAAAAGGAGACGTAGTCATCACTGGACCTTATACCACAGTTTCGAAGGATTTGAATTCAGGTGATAAAGTGACTTTAGATAAAGAGGAAGAGAAAAAATAATGATCAGTAATCAGTTTTTAGTATTCAGTTTTCAGAATCTAAAATCTAAAATTTAAAATTTAAAATTGTCCTACATTCTCAACATTGAAACCGCTACTAAGAATTGTTCAGTTGCTTTGGCAAAAGACGGAAAGACAATTCTGTGCAAAGAAATTGCCGAAGAAGGTTATTCTCACGCGGAGCGTTTGCACGTTTTTATTGAAGAAATCATAAAAGAAGCTGGGATTACTTTCCAAGATTTATCGGCAATTGCCGTGAGTCAAGGTCCCGGTTCTTACACAGGATTGCGTATTGGTGTTTCTGCGGCGAAAGGACTGTGTTTTGCATTGGATATTCCGTTAATTGCAGTGGACACTTTGCAAGTTTTGGCTTCGAGAGCCAAGGTTTCCAATGGATTGATAATTCCAATGCTCGATGCTAGGAGAATGGAAGTGTACAGCGCTATTTTTACTCCAAATTTCGAAAATAAAAGAGCCGTTCAAGCCGAAATTATCACCGAAAACTCTTTCAAGGATTTGCATGAAACACTTTATTTTGTGGGTGATTGTGCCGAGAAATGCAAACCATTTTTAACCAAGGAAAACTATATTTTCTTGGAAGAAATCAAATATCCTTCGGCAAAGGAAATGAGCTTTTTGAGTTTCGAAAAACACAAAAAAAACGACTTTGTTGATGTCGCTTATTTTGAACCGTATTATTTGAAGGATTTTATGATGACAGTTTCGAAGAAATAATTTTGTCTATCATTTTGCGTGGAACGAAGCAATACTATCTGCTGCTCTTGTTTGTGAATTACTAATTTGAATGTTTTTATTCTCCTTTATATTCAAACTCCCATTTCATATTGTCTAAATTTTCGAGAGTTACATAATATTTTTTATTATAAATACTTTTTCTAAATATCGTTTTCCATCCATATTTATCAACACTGTCTTTGTTTACAATAAACAATCTCATTTTTTTATCTTCAATGGATTCAAAATATAAATCCCAATTTTTAGGTCTGTCATTACTATCCATTTTAGTATATGGTTTTATTCCTAAAAAAACAAACATCTTGATATTGCCCACTTTTGAGTATATGTAATTTCCTTTAAAAACAAAATCGTCATTATATTGAAAAACATTCATACTATCATTTGGTGAAATAATATTATAAATTGCTTTATTGGAATTGTTATATATTATTAAATATCTATTATCTATTCTATCCATACAACTAGATAATATTAAGAAAAATGAAAACGTAAAAACATTCCTTAATTGATTAATCATAGTAGTTAATTTATAGTTAATAGATAAATGAAGATAGTATGAGGTCTATCCTAAAGAAGTTATTTTTTTTAATTATTTTTTGCGGATGCCTCTTTCACAAAAGGTTGAATCACAATTCCGGCAGCATCAAAAGCCAATTTACAGCTTTCCAATGTGTCAGAACTAACAACTCCGAAATCTGCATTGTTTGCCCAAGGCCTAACAGCAAGTTGAATCGAGCTGTCTGTTAAAAGCTTTACAGAAACTTCTGCTTCGGGAGTTTTTAGCACCTTTGGATTATTTTTTAAAACTTCAGTAATGATATCTTTGGCTTTTCTAATATCGGTGTCATAAGAAATTGAAAGCGTCAAATCAGCTCTACGAAATCCTTGCAACGAATAATTGATAATCGTCCCATTCGACAGAGCACCATTCGGCACAAAAATAGTTTGATTGTTACCGTTGATTAATTTGGTGACAAATATCTGGATTTCGCTTACGGTTCCCAAAATACCTTGCGCTTCAATCGTGTCTCCAACTTTAAATGGTTTGAAGACAATAATCAACATTCCTCCAGCAAAATTAGACAAAGAACCTTGAAGAGATAAGCCAACGGCGAGTCCCATTGCGCCTAATATGGCAACAAAAGAAGAAGTTCCTATTCCTAATTTGTCAATGAAAGAAACAAATAATAAAACTCTTAAAACCCAAAGTAAAATATCCGCTAAAAATCGGGTTAAAGTCGGGTCTAATTCCCTTTTTACCATTATTCTCCTAATGAGTCTATTGAGAATGCGAATGACGTAAAGTCCAATAAATAGAATCAGGAATGCCGAAATAAGTTTAGGAGAATAATCGATTAAAACCTTGATAAAGGTTTGTGCGTAATTTGTAATATATTCTGGACTGAGTGTCATTTTGTTATTTTAATTTTTTTAAATATCTAATTTAATTTCGAAAGGATTTCTTGAAAATCAGTACTTGGGGTCGAACAAGTTTTGTTTTGGCAAAGATAAAAAAGCGTTTCATTTTCATTAAACCGATTTTTCAAAAAAGGAAGATTGGAGACTTTTTTAGTTCCGGCTAAAATCACATTTGGAAAATAAAAGCTGTTTATTTTTTTACAAAATTCCAATGTCAAATCGCCACAAATCGCCAATTCCTTGTTTTCTTCCGAATAATTCATTGCCAAGTCCATCCAATTTGAATAAGCTGATGGATAATCAACACCAGGCATAATATTCTGTAACATTCTTTGACTTACTTTTTCGTAATACGAATTTTCAAAATAAATACCCAACTGAAACAAGTTTTTCGCCATCACTGAATTCGAAGCAGGAATTACGTTGTCTTCGGTTTCAAAATGTGGTGTTATTAATGCTTCATCCAAATTCGAAGTAAAGGCAAAGAATCCAGTTTTCTCATCATAAAAATGTTCAAAACTATAATCGGTCAATTGTTTTGCATTGAGTAACCATTTTTCGTCAAAAGTTACTTCATATAAACTAATAAACGCAGCAATAACCAAACAATAGTCCTCCAGATATCCGGTGATGGTGCTTTTCTGATTTTTATAATTGTGAAATAAGTTTCCTTCGCTTGACCATAGATTTTTGATGATAAAATCGGCATTTTGCAAAGCTAATTTTAAATAGTTGCCGTCTTCCAATGCTTTGTAAGCATCAACAAATCCTTTTAGCATTATCGCATTCCAGGAAGTCAAACATTTATCGTCCAATCTTGGTTTAGAACGTTTTTCTCTTTCGATATAAAGGTTTTGTTCCCAAATTTTCTTCTTGTTTTCAAGTGTTGAAACTTCGATATTATTGAGTTGTGCAATTCCTTCCAAACTTTGATTTTGAATCAATACATAATTTCCTTCTTCCCACAATCCAAAAGTATTGATGTTGAAAACTTGACTAAATAAATCAAAATCTTCTCCAATTATGGTCTTCAATTCTGGAATTTTCCAAACGTAAAAAGTACCTTCTTCAAGATGTTTTTCTGTATTTAAACTATCAGCATCGAGAGCGCAATAAAAACCGCCTTCGGAATTCATTAATTCCCTTTCAACAAATGAAAGTGTTTTTTCGATAACTTCTTTGTACAAAGGATTTGCCGTCAATTTGTACGCATCGCTGTATAGTGAAACTAATTGTCCGTTGTCATAAAGCATTTTTTCGAAATGGGGAACGTGCCATTTATTGTCAACAGAATAACGCGAGAAACCGCCATCAACGGTATCAAAAACGCCACCAAAAGCTATTCTTGTCAACGTAAGATTTACAAATTCAAGTAATTGAGCATCTTTTTTTTTATGGCCATAGCGCATTAAAAAATAATAATTATTGGGCATCATAAACTTGGGAGAACTTGCCATTCCGCCAAATTCCCAATCGAAACTGTGTTTCCATTTTTCAACTAATGTGGCAATTTGTTCTTGCCGCTCGTCTGCGCTCGGGATGACATTTGGGTTTTCATTTGGAACGATTCGGATAGATTGAATTCCTTGATGGAGTTTTTCAGCATAATCAATCAATTTTTCCGGATTAGACTTATAAAGTTCCTGTAACTGCTCGAGCGCATTAATCCACTGTTCTTTCTTGAAATAAGTTCCGCCCCAAACCGGTCTTCCGTCAGGAAGTGTCACCATATTTAACGGCCAACCTCCACGACCAGTCAAAATCTGGACTGCTTTCATATAAACAGCATCAACATCTGGGCGCTCTTCTCGATCGACTTTGATGGAGATAAAATGAGCATTCATGACATCAGCGGCTTCCTGGTCTTCGAAGCTTTCGTGCTCCATAACGTGACACCAGTGACAAGCCGAATAGCCAATACTAACAATTATCAGTTTGTTTTTTTCTTTGGCTTCAGCCAATGAATTGGCGTTCCAACCTTTCCAATGCACTGGATTATTAGCGTGTTGCAATAAATATGGACTAGTTTCTTTAGAAAGTAAATTCATTTTTTTTAGTTTTGCTTCGCCTATTCGTTTTCACTCGGGTCAGTCGTAGCTAACTGAATACTGCGACTGAAGACTGAATACTTTTAAGCGTTTACCGCTTCGACTTTAATATTTTCATCGTTTAGCATACTTTTTAGCATATTTTCGATACCACTTTTTAGAGTAAAAGTTGATGATGGACAACCACTACAAGCACCTTGAAGAATAACTTTTGCCGTTTTTGTTGTTTCGTCATAAGATTCAAAAGCGATATTTCCGCCATCAGCCTGAACTGCTGGTTTTACATATTCTTCCAAAATATTGATGATTTGCTGCGAAGTGACATCAAGATTGTCGAAGTTTTGAGTTTTAACGGTTTCTTTTTCAGCAATCGCCACAAGTAAACTTTCGTCAAGAACAGTTCCTCCGTTTTCGATAAATTGTTTAATAAAACTTCGTATTTCAAGTGTTATTTCTTGCCATTCGTTTACATCATATTTCGTTACAGAAATATAATTTTCATCCATAAAAACCTCTTTCACATAAGGAAATTTGAATAATTCTTTAGCCAATGGAGAAGCTGCCGTTTCATCGATGTTTTTAAATTCAATAGCGGTTTTTGTCAACATTCTGCTTACCACAAATTTCAAAGCCGCTGGATTGGGAGTTGATTCGCCATAAACCGTTATTGGTTGTTTCTTTGTCTTGTTTTCGGATGGAGTAATAATTATTCCACCATTGGACACAAAAGATTCTATTTGTTCTGCCACAGCCTCTTTTACCTCTTCCCATTCTACAATGCTAAATTTTTCGATTGCAATGAAATTCCCTGAAATGTAAACTGTTTTTACAAATGGTAAGTAAAAAAGCTGTTGCGCCAAAGGTGAATTTGTGGCTTCATCAATATTTTTGAATTCGAAACTTTCATTTTTTGTGATAAAATCCTCTAATTCGAATTTTAATATACTTGGATTTTGCGTTTCTTTTATGGTTATTTTTGACATAATTTTTTTAAATTTTTACAAATTTAACGAAGTTATTTTCTACTATTAACTATATTTGATTTTTTAAAGAATAAATTAACTTAATTTTGTTTTCGATTAAATATTTATTCTTTTTTCGCGTTAGTTAATAGTTGCCTCATTATCTAAATATAATACTTTTTGGATGTATCATAAAATTAAGATTATTATAGTTCTATTCTTGGTAACCCAATATTCTTTTTCTCAAGAAGGAATTCCTGTTTATTCTGATTATTTATCGGATAATTATTATTTGATCCACCCTTCTATGGCTGGAGCTGCAAACTGTGCTAAAATTAGGCTTACTGCACGGAAACAATGGTTTGATCAGGTAGATGCACCAGCACTCCAAACCTTAAGTTTTAATGGAAGAGTTGGTGAAAAATCAGGAGCCGGAATTATTCTTTTTAACGATAAAAACGGGTACCATTCTCAAAAAGGTGTTAAATTAACTTATGCACATCACATTATGTTTTCAAGAGATGATATTGATTTGAATCAATTGTCTTTTGGTATTAGTGCTAATTTTTCCCAGAGCCAATTAGACGAAACGGAATTTTTACAATCAGGAGATTTTGACCCAATTATTAACGGAATTATTGTTCAAGATGCTTCTTATTTCAATGTTGATTTTGGAGCTTCTTATAACTATCTTGATTTTTATGTTCATGGAACTGTTCAAAATGCAGTTGAAACCAAAAGAAAAATTTATACGGATTCTGAAAGTGCCAATTTGAGAAAATTTCTCTTGAGTGCAGGTTATGTTTTTGGGGATAAAGACAAAATATTATGGGAACCTTCTGTTTTGTTTCAGCTTGT
>NZ_JAYWCK010000012.1:0-51549 GCF_043780635.1 Flavobacterium sp. | reverse complement strand
CTTCGATACCTTTGATAATAGCCATCACAACGGCAGAATACTTAACAATGACACCGATAATACTAATAATGCCTTTTAATTTGTTCATTTTTACAGTTTTTTAGATTCTATTTCCTTTTGCTTTTCTGCCAAATGAGCAAACAACATATCGGCCAATTCGTGAACAATTAAGGGAAGAAATTTTAATACAAATTTTAACATCTTTTCTAAGTTTTAGTTATTAATGTAGGTACCAGCGTAACCGCCATTTTTTGCTTTTGGATTTACAACCATTGCCAAGGCATCAACTACAACTTTTCCCGTTTTGTGTTCCATTGTTCCCCAATGAAATGCACAAACACCAGTTTTCGTGTTGGTCAATGTTACAGCTATTGAACCCAACCATCCTTTATCTGATAATTTGCTTTTAGCTGTTGTTATACATCTTATAGCAATTAATTCTCCTTTTGACAATCTCCAACCTGATGTTAAAGTTTGTTCAACTCCCGCATTTGGACCTGTTTTGGGAAAATAACGGGTAGTTTTTGCACCTGAATGCTTAACAGTCTTTTGTTGACTATTATTATTGTTTTGGTAATCATTACCTTTTTGTTTTGAATATGACATTAGTGAAATAGATTTTTAATATTAATAATTAAATACGTGATTTTTTTTAAAATAAGTATCAAACTATCTACTAAGAATATTATTAAATAAATCCAATTTCGATAGTTTGAACCTTTGTTTTTATCGTCTTGCACGTCCTTTTGAGGTGGATTTTTTAGAGTACATTCTCCAACCAATAAAGCCAAGAATAGCAACACCGCCAATAATTATCCACGTTTTATATTTTATCCAACTTGCTTTCAACCAAACGGAAAAAACAAAATTGTTTAATGCTCCAACGTTGTCTTGAGCAAGTGGACTATTTGCGATTGCATTTGTAACTTTCGCCTTTTGCTTTGCTCCTGAAACAGCCAAATAATCGTTAACAGTGGCAGGCATTTCGAAAGTATCAAAAGCCTGTTCTGTACTAACATAAGGGGTTGCAGTTGGCAAAGCTTGTGCCTTTTGTGCTTTGCTTGGAGGTGCTTTTGTGGTTGCGATTCTTACCGCATCCTGTCCAATTCCTACATAATTTCCCGTAACTGCATTCATAACATTTTTAAGGCTAACTACACGTTTAACCTTAGAAGCTATAGTTTTAAAAATACTCATATTATTTCTTTTTTGTAAGTTCTTTCAAAATTTTTGCCTGTTCAAACGGGTTGCCCGTAGCCATAGCAATAACATTTTTTAAGGTAGTAAGCGACTTCACTTTTTTACCAATTTTGCTTAAAATGCCCATTACTCGACATTTTTAACCGTTCTTACAACGAAATTCACAATTACACCCTGAGACTTGTTTATTTCGATGAAGTTAACGTGTGCCAAAGGCAAAGCCAAACGACCAGTTAATACTTGTGCTACTGTTCCATCATTTTTCACGTATTGGATTGGGTCAACATCTACGCTTAACGCTCTAAGTTCGAACGGCAAGAATTTAACAACTTGTCCGTTTTCGAAAGAATAAGATATGTCGCTAACAGTGTCATCCATTGTCATAATGGCAAGGTCGAAACCTTTTACATCAACTTTTTTGGTAACCTCCTCGGCTGCAACACTTTTTTGCTCAAAATGAAATAAATCATTGGTAGAAACAGCGTGCTCCACTCCATAGACTTCATAAGCGTGTGGCGCTCTCAAGTCGTCTAATTGAATTTTAATACTTTCTTTTTCTGCAAGAAAAATAGACCCCTCCAAAGCTAATTCACATACGGCGATTGTTCCGAAATCTGCATTAGATTGTATTGCTTCGCCTCCATAAGTGGATGACAAAATCAAATCTTTTAAATTTACTTTGTTTGCAAGAATCACATTCGAACCGTTAGCACGCTCTATGTAAATTGATGCCTTTTCGTTAAGTAAATCCCCTAAATCGCCGTCAAAGCAAATTATTAAACTACCGATTGACTTTGTTACTGTCAATTCCTGACTTTTTAAAACACCTGTTAATGTAACAATTTTCATTTTTTGTATTTTTTAATTAATAATAATATCGAGTACAAAGGTTTGTGAGAATTGAAAAGTGGTGTTTCTAGTTTTTTCTATAAGTTTCTATTTTTTGTCGTTTTTTTCGCTTTTAAGACAATAAACCATATACTATTAAGTCTTGAATTGTTAGATATTTTCGGGTTAACGCGAGACTATCTAAAATAGTCTGATATTCTTTTCGAGCAGTCGGATAACTGACCTCTAAAATGTGCTTTAATTGTGTTTTGTTTACTTTTTGGCTTGTATTAGTTTTTTTGGCAGTTATCATAATATTTCAGGAATTGATTTGTATTGTGTAAAAATTACATCCATAAATAAATTACAGTGCTCTTGAAAAAGTTCACGATAAAAATATTTTTGAATCTTTTCTTTTTGCCTAAATTCGTGTAGATAGAAATTCATTTTGTTTAAAAACCAAACTTTTAACTTTTTATCAGTTGTAAAATCTGTATCCTCCAAAAGAAGATTTAAAGCAATGACATAACTTATATCTTGTTCGTTCGCGTAATACTCTCTAAAGAGTGACTTCGCCAATCGCTTCTTAATTGTAGTCGAAGAAATGAAACCTTTTTTAAGTTTCTTAATTATTGTTACTTGATTAGTTACTTGATTGCGCATACTATCAAAATCAAATAATTCAATTTTCTTTTCTTTATTAATTTGACTTTTACCCGTGTTTTCGTGAAGTTCAAAAAAACCTTTTGTCGCTATTTTAAGAAGTTCAAACAACGTCGATTTATTAAAAATACCCCAAGTCATATCTTGTTGTATTTCGTCGGATGTTTGGGAAATTTCTTTTAAGTGCCTGAAAAAAGCTGAATTTAATTGGTATTCGAACCTCCAAACATTTTCATTTTTAATACCATTATTCGTAAAAAAGTCATTGATATATGGCTTTTCCGTGAGTTGTAAAGACAACGTTTTATTATACACACGAATAATTTTATCAGATGTACGTTTTCCAATTTGAAAGCCATTAAGAATGCTTTTCCCCTTAAAAGTTTCAAAATAGGATTGTAAATTTTTTGGACGACCAGAAATAAGATAAGAGCCATTAATAATATTATCATAAATGTTCCTGTAATTGTGGTTTTTATCGTTTTTATCAATACAAATATCAAGTCTATTAATAGCCTTGAATAAATAATTTGTTTGGTCGCAGAACTCAGATATAAGATTTTTTAAATCTTGGTGCGATAAAGTATAAAACAAATGATTTTCAAACTGTAGTTGAGCAAAATTAACGTCAAGAATAGCAGACCTAGGGGAGTGCTGTAACGTTCCAATTTTTTCATTTTCAAAATATAAATCCGAACGAGAAGAGAAAATTTTTGTACCATAATCATAATGTACTAGTTTGAAATTTGAATTTTCAGGAAAATCGCAAAAAGGGTTTCCATCGAGGTTAATAATTAAATAGTCAATATTTATTAGCATGTTATCTTTTGTAGGTTTGAAATTCTTTTTTTTGTGGCGTTCTTTGTAGGTTATCATTTATTTATGAAAAATAGGTTTAGAAATATATGAATTGAATTGATTGACGAAATATTGAGGAATGCTAATAACATTCACACAATACCGCATATAAAGCACTGGAAAGATTTTAACGAAGTTTTTAAATGGTTTCATATTAAAGAGTGAGTTAGTTGCCGTTATACCCTACGGCAATTTTGTTTTAAGAAATTAACAGCTGAATTGTCCCCACTGAACTGAAATTTACTGCAGTAGAAAAGACATTGTAATTCTTTCTTTGTGACGCTTCATAATTATTTAAAAATTTCAGAATAAGATGGTAAATCAGCAACATCAAAAGGCGCAGGAATTAAAGAGAGTTGAGTTTCCAAATTCTTTAAATCACGTTTTGCCCATTCAATTTGCGTTAAAATGATGCTTTTGATAGAAAAATCAATATTATTAATATCAGAAAGTAACATTTGATATTGGTATATTAAATTTTCTGTAGAAACAGTTTCTAAAGGAAATTTGATAAACTCCTGAATATCATTTTTGAAAAAGATTAAATCTTTATACTTATATTCACGTTGTGCCATTAATTCGGAAATAGTAGCCATAATTAAGCGGTTAAAAGGTTATGTTTTAAAAGTTTGAGAAGTAAAGACTTACAAGAGGTTTCAAGCGGATTGCAATAAAAAATGTATTCATGTATTAATCTGTTTTGGGTAACAAGAAAAAAATCCTTTTTTATTTCAATTGTAACACCTAATTTTGACCCAAGCACTTTAATATGAAGAATCTTAAAATTTGTGTGCTCGGTTTTACAAAAAGGACGAATAAGTTTTAAAAATTTTTTTGGCTTAAAAGAAGAATGTTTTAAATTCTCTACCAAATGAAGAAGAAGTACATAATTTTCTAAAGGGGTTCTTTGTATCGACATAATAAAATTGTTAATGATTCGACTACAAAGATGAACTATAATTTATATTATGTAAAATAGAATTTTCAAGTATTCAATTGCCTTCTAAGATACTATATAGCCATTTTTATTACATATCCTGACCTCATACTTATTTAAATAAAAAAGCATTACCAATATTGATAATGCTTTATAAAAAGAATTTATAATTCTATTTGATAGAAATTGGAATATTCCATTTTTCCCAAATTAAAACAACACTATCATTATTTATTTTATAAGTTAAACTTTCAGTACTTGACTCTGAAATGTTTTGTTTTACAGTAACTCTTAACTGATCGTCTTTTTCTTTATATTTATAAGCTCCCCATTGTTTAGCTTCTTTATTAAAAATAATGATGGATTCTTTTTCATTTGGAATCACAAAAAAAGAATATTTTCCTGCAGGTAATTTTGAATTTTCAATGGTTAAATCCTTATCGGTTTCAAAAGTTGTCGCTTCATTAGCTCCAGCGCGCCAAACTTTATTAAAAGGAACCAGTTCTCCCCAAATTTTTCTTCCTTTTACAGACGGACTGCAATAATTGATGGTAATAGTAGCACCATTAATTTTGCCAGTAGCTACTGCTGCCGGGCTTGCCGGTTTATCTTGTGCATTAACGAAAGTTACCGTTAATAATACAATGAATAACAAATAAATTTTATTTTGTAATCCCATGATTTAAAATGTTTTAGTTTGAATCATAAATTTATAATATCTTAATTAAATTTCTAATTATATTTTATTTTTTTAAGAAAAAATTAAGAAATTTATAAATTAATCGTTTTACTCAATTAATGGCAGTATTTTAATTTATTAATTCATTATTTTTACATACGACTATACTAATTATTATATGAACACAATTGCAGAACACATTGCTGATTTCTTAAAGAAATATCCACCATTTGATAATTTATCTTTTCAGGAACTATCTGAGATTGCTACAAGTATTCGTGTGGTAAATCTAGAAAAACACAAAACCTTGTTCCAAATAAACGATGTTTTACACGATAGTTTTTATGTTGTTGCTTCTGGAGTTATTAATTTATCTGTTATTGCTGATGCTGAGGAAACATTATTGAACAAATGTGTTGCTGGTGATATTTTTGGTTTGCGTCCATTTTTCGCCAAAAATAATTATATGATGACGGCAAAAGCTCGTGAAGAAAGTATTATTTATGCTATTCCCATAGCCACTTTCCGCCCATTTGTAGCCAATAATTCGGAAGTTTTAGACTTTCTTTTGCATAGTTTCGCTACAAATACAAGTAATCCAAACGATATGGAAAATATCGGCGGAAAACTAATTTCTGATAATGTCTATTATTCTAATCAACAATCTGAAATGCAGTATTTTCAGTTGTTATCCTATAATATTTCTCCCCTAAAAGTTGCCATAACAAGTATGGTTCAGGAAGTAGCACAGCAAATGACGGATACCATGACTAATGGAGCCATTGTTTCTAAAGACAATTATCCTATTGGAATCATTACAAATACTGATATGTGCTCAAAAATTGCAACAGGGCGATTCCCGATCACGACAACTGTGGATAGAATTATGTCATCACCGGTTGTAACCGTAGTAGAAAATATTTCTTTGGCTGAAGCCCAATTGTTAATGTTGAAAAATAATGTAACTCATTTGTGTGTAACTAAAGATGGTTCTGATAAATCAGACATTAAAGGGATTATTTCTGAACACGATTTGATTGTGGCTCAAGCCAATAACCCTGGGGTTTTGATAAAAGAAATTAAACGATCTCAATCACCTAAAGATTTAAAATCAATTCGGGATCGATTGACAAATCTTATTCAAAAATCAATTCAAAAGAATGTTTCAATTTCTAATATTAGTAATATTGCAAGTGAAATTAATCTGGCCATCATAAAAAGATCAGTCGAATTATCTATCTTAGATTTAGGCTCTCCTCCTGCTCGTTTTGCTTGGCTAAGCATTGGTAGCCAAGGAAGAAAAGAACAATTGCTCCTTACAGATCAGGACAGTATTTTAGTTTTTGAAGACGTAACAGCAGATAAATACAGAGATGTAAAAGATTATTTCCTGAAATTAGGAAAAAGAACTACTGCTATTCTGGAAAAAGTGGGTTATGAATTCTGTCCAAATGGGCATATGGCAAGTAACATGCTTTGGTGTAAGTCATTGACTGACTGGACTAAACAATATAATAACTGGATGAATACTCCAGGTGAAAATAGTAACGAAATAAGCAGTATTTTCTTTGATTTCGAAATTGCTTTTGGCGAACAAAAAATTGAAGAATCAATTGAAAATGTCATTTTTAATAACGTTAAAAATAATGCTTTATTCTTCGATTTTCTTGGTAATGATGCTTTAAGAAAAAACGCACCATTAAGCTTTTTTAAGAAATTTATAGTAGAAGAAATAGGTGCTAACAAAGATAAATTCGACATTAAGACACGTGCATTAATGCCGCTGATCGATGGAGCTCGTTTATTCAGCTTAAGCTATAATTTAAAAGGTGTCAATAATACTTTTATGAGATTCAAACAATTAGCAATTGTAGACCCTAGAAATGCCGAAATTTATCTGAATTGTTCCGAAGCTTTTTTGACTTTATCAAGAATCAGAACTTTAGAAGGTTTAAAGAACGATAATTCTGGGCAATTTGTAAACTTGCAGGAATTGTCAAAAGTAGACAAAGAAAATTTAAAGAATGCATTGGCTCCAATGAGAGAATTGGAGGAATTAATAAAAAACAAGTTTCAACTTACCCAATTCTCATAATAATGTTAGACTGGATTAAAAATATCAAAAAGGAATATCCTGAATTTTGGAAAAATTATCTTTCTAAATTTGATAAAAAATCAAATCGATTTGTTGTACTATGTACCGAAACTACTGGTTTAAACCCAGAAAAAGACGTGATTTTATCAATTGGTTCTTTCTCTGTAATCAACAATAGTATTCTTATTGGAGATAGTTTTGAAGCTTATTTTGCTCAGTATAAATTCTTTCACGACAACGGGATTTCAAACGAATTTACCGTAGAAAGTAAAATGAAAAAACTTGGTGAATCTGAGGGAATTCAAGCCTTTATAGAGTTTATTGGGAATTCAGTATTGGTAGGACATCACATCGATTTTGATGTAGAAATGATTAATGCAGCTTTAGAAAGATTAGGTTGTGGAAGATTGAAAAATGAAGCCTTGGATATTGATATTATGCATCGAAAACTGCTGGATATTAATAACAAACAATTTTCGCTTGAAGAATTATCTGAGATTTACAAAATTCCTAAAAGTGACAGAAATTCATCTTCAGAAGATGCTTATAAAATAGCCTTGCTTTTCCTTAAACTAAAATCTAGGCTTGGGCTAAATTAAACAGAAATAATTTGCTCAAATCTCCCGTGGTGGCTAATAGATACTGGTTTAGAGCCGAAAGTTTCATTTTCGAAATAGCTTGGTATCCCATTATTTTTTTTAATATTATTTCGATTTTCCAATGTTTTAATTTTATCAAAATCTTTACTATTCTCAACTGCAATTGTATTGATAAATTGAGAAGTAACTTCTGTTTTTGTATAATAAACACTTTCCTTTATTACTACTTTTCCAAAGGCAATTCCATTTATTATTTCCAAATAAAAACATTCTAATTGCAAAGGATAATAACCCCGAATTTGCGTTTGCCGATTGTAAATTTTATATGCAGCTTCCTTCATACTCCATAAATTCCAGACCATAACTTCTGAATTCTCCGCATTAGAAATCTGTAATTGCTCGTTTTTGGTAAAGATTTTATCTAAAAATCCTTTTCTTTTCCAATTGCTTTCTTTTTGGGCTAAAGCCAAATCTACAATATCGTTTCCTATCATTTTTCGGATAACTTGGTTTCAATAATCTCCATTGCTGATTTAACATCAATCATTCGTTCCATCGATTGATTATCGATTATGATGTTGAATTCCTCTTCAATATCTAATATTACATCTACTAAATTTGCTGAATTTATTTGTAAATCAGTGATAAAATCAGTGTTTTCGGTAAGAGTATCAAAGGCTTCCTGATTTTTGATATACGGTTTTACGATTACCTTTAACTTCTCAATTAATTCGGGTTTGTTCATATTTTAAATCTTTTAATTTTTATATTTCTTAAATACCACACATCCATTCACATCTCCAAAACCAAAGCTTGCTTTTGCAATAATAGTCAATTCTTTTTCAATTAATTGCTGTGGAATTCGGGTTGCATCAATAATGGCGGTGATTTCAGGATGCAAATCTTCACAATTGATATTCGGAAAAACAAACCCCTGATGCAATTGCAACACCGAAGCAACACTTTCAATGCTTCCTGCGCCTGACAAACAATGGCCAACCATTGATTTCAATGAATTAATGTAAGGAAAATCTACTCCACTCCTATTTAAAGCCTGACTCCAATTTTGTACTTCTAAACTATCTTTTGAAGTAGCAGTCAGATGTCCATTAATAGCATCAATTTCATTAGGATGAATTCCCGCATTTTTCAAAGCGTCTTTAATACATTTTTGCACGGCAACAGGATTTGGAGCCGTCATTGTCCCTTGACCACGCTGGCCTCCTGAATTCAAATTACCACCAAGAACTTCCGCATATATTTTTGCTCCTCGAGCCAAAGCCGTTTCCAAATCTTCCAAAACCAATGCTCCTGCCCCACTTCCCGGAACAAAACCAGAAGCACTCACTGACATTGGTCTTGACCCTTGTTCTGGCGTTTGGTTATGTTTAAAAGTGCATACTTTCATTGCGTCAAATCCACCCCAAATATAAGGACCGGAATCGCTAGTACTTCCCGCCAAAATACGTTTTGCCTGACCCGATTTAATGCGTTCAAAAGCCATCAAAATAGCTTCTGTTCCCGTTGTACAAGCGGATGAATTGGTTGTCACTTGATTTCCCAATCCTAATTTCCCACCCAAATAAGCGCTCACACCACTATTCATTGTCTGTGCCACGGCTGTACTTCCTAATCTTCGGGTTTGCAAGTCGTCAATTTTATAGATGCTTTCTCTAAATTTATCAATTCCGGAAGTTCCGGTTCCAAAAAAAGTTCCACTATCCCAATCCGGTTCATCGTTGATTTCTAATGATAATCCCGCATCCTTCCATGCATCAATTCCTGCAATTACTCCATACAAAATACCGGTTGAATTGAAATTTCGAAGTTCCAATTCAGTAAAATAGCGCAATGATAATTCGGTAGAAACATCCGGTTTTCCTGCAATTTGACAAGAGAATTGCAATCGTTCTAATTCTTGATCATGTTTTATGCCTGATATTCCATTTTTGATGGCATTGGTAAACGCATCAAGCCCTACTCCATTTGGTGCAACAACTCCAAGGCCAGTTATGACAACTCTTTTTTGCATCTATTTAGAATTTATAATTCCTGCAATTGTACCTGAGCAAACTTCTTCTTCCTTCTGATTTATCATCTTGACTTTGCATTTTAACTTACCAAATCTAAAATATATTTTCTCTGAAATTACCGTCACTTTTTCATTAGGATAGACAGGTTTTAAATATTCTATATCTGTTGATGTTAATAAAATTGCAGTATTTATATTAAATGTATCATTTAGCAAATTAATTCCCAAGCACACTAAGCCAATTTGCGCCATTACTTCCGTAAGAATAACTCCTGGCGTGATGGGATTATCCTTGAAGTGGCCTTTGTAAAAATCCAGATTTTCATCAAAAGTATAGGTGCCTTCTACTCCATTCTCATCGATATGAAGCAATTCATCCACGAACAAAAATGGTTTGGAATACGGTAATTTTGATATTATTTCTTCTTTGGTCATATTCTTCGTAATTCCACTTTAAGGGTTAGGTGCTTAAAATTGCAATAATACCTTTTGAGCTGAAAATCCCGGACCAAAACTCAGCATCAATCCTTTTGCTCCTTTTTTGGGTTTACTATCCATTATCCGTTCTAAAACGTATAAAACAGTGGCACTGGACATATTTCCATACAATCGCAATACTTCTTTGGTGTCATCTATATTTTTTCCTAAATCTGAAAATAAACTTTCTACGGTTTGAACAATCTTTTTTCCACCTGGATGAAAAATCAGATGGTCTAAATCTTCTGTTATTAGATTATTCTTCTCCAAAAAAGGATTAATAATATCCGGAAAATGGGAAGAAATAGTTACCGGAACATCAATATCCAAAATCATTTGCAGGCCTGAATTCGTCAGTTTGAAACCCATTAAATGTTCTGCATCGTAGAAATGATACATTTCTTCATCCAAGATTTCCGGACCGTCATCATCATTATGGGAAGAAAGCAGCACACAAGCGGCTCCGTCACCGAAAATCGCGGCACTGACAATGTTAGCCATCGAAAAATCATCCAATTGAAACGTTGCTGTTGGACTTTCGACCGCAATTACCGCCGCACGTTTCCCAGGATTGGCCTTTAAGAAGTTTTTTGCATAAATAATTCCTGAAATCCCTGCAGCACAGCCCATTTCAGTTACGGGAAGCCGAACAATATCCTGACGTAATTTCAGTTTGTTAATCAGATATGCATCCAATGAAGGAATCATTATTCCAGTGCAGCTTACTGTAATGATATAATCTATATCTTCTGGTTTCCAATTGGCTTTTTCTAGGGCTTTTTCCAAGACTTTCGAACCTAAATCAATGACCTCACGGACGTATATATCATTTCTTTCTTCGAAAGAAGTATTAGTAAAAACTTCGACTGGATCCATAATGGAATAGCGTTTGTCAACAGCCGCTCCTTCAAAAATTTTCTTAACTTTTCTTATGAAACGAGAATCTTGTCCTACGAGCCAAGCATCAAGAAAGGGAATAATTTCCTCCGTTGTTCTGTAATATTTAGGTAATTGTTTGGAAACACATTTAATTTTTACACTCATATTTTTTTTGACTTTCAGATAATAGACGGATAGATAATAGATTTAAACTTTATAAATCTTTTCTCTTTATTTCTTTAATCTCTTTGTCTTTTTTTATAATCCATTGGTAACGGAAAGCCCATTTCCATTGAATTTTATAGTTGGTTAAATTTAATTTTTCTGAAAAATGTACAAATTCTTCCTTTTTAAAACCTCTTAAAATGGAAACTAATCCATCTTCTCTTGACATTGCATTCAATTGAAATGCAAAACATAAACCTTGAAATAATCGATAAGCCAATACATTTCTATGCAAATCATTAATCACAATACCAATTCTTGAATTCGTATTACAAATAGTCATTAATCGTATGATTTCATCGTCTTTAAAATGATGTAATGTCAATGTACATAGCACTATGTCATATTTTAATTCTTCGAAAGGCTGACTAAAAATATCTTCGCAACGATAGCTTATATTTGAATAATTCTCGCTTAATTTTCTTGCGTGGTTGATGGTAAAAGCATTAGCATCAATTCCTATTAACTGAAAATTTAGATTGTGTTTCAACCCAAAATTGGCCAAAGTTCGCAACATATCTCCATTGCCACAACCCACGTCCACAATCGTAATTTCTGTTGTTTTGGATATTTTCCCGATCAAATCCTGAACACCGCGTAAAGTTAGCTGGTTTCCACCCAGGAGTTGGTTTATTTTGGCTATTTTATCCAAAGCATCACGAAGGATTTCGCCTTCCATAGCAAAATCATCCATTATTTCCGGATCTTCAGATCTATATTTAGTATTTACCAGCATTTAAGATTTCAAAATTATTGGTTTCCCGTGCGTTTTTTTAATGATTTTAGGTAATAGAAACGGAAATATAGCCAATAATTGCATAAGAAGTGAAGCTAATTTTTCTTTCTGCAGGATTTTAGCCAAAAATCGACCTGTTGAGAGACGACTTTTGAAATTTTTATTCCACTCTTGTGTGTATCTTTCTTCCAACTCTTTTTGAGAATGTATCTTATTGTCCAAAAAATCTATAATCAATTCAGAAGCAATTTTAGCACTATGAATAGCCATCGCCATTCCGTTACCACACAAAGGATGAATCAATCCTGCCGTGTCGCCAATCATCAGAATATGGTTTTCGACTGTGTTTTTTTTCTCAAAAGAAATTTGGCTTATCGTCAAAGGCTTTTCAAAAAGTAACACGCAGTTTTCAAAAACAGCTTTCAAATGAGGATTTTTATAAACTACTTTTGATTGAAATTCTTCTATATTCTTATATTGTTTGAAAGTTTCATAATCGGCAAGATAACAGATATTTATGATGTTATTTTCTACTTTGGAAACACCACAATAACCTCCTTTAAAATTATGTAGGCCAACCAGATTACTAGGGAAATTTCCTGAATAATGTGACTTAACGGCCAACCAAGGTGATTTTTTTTGAATAAAATCGCGATTTAACTTTTGGTCAATATTTGAACGTTTTCCGAAAGCGCCAAGAACAATTTTTGATTTCAATTCTAAAGCATCGGAAGTTGAAATGCTAAATTCATTTTTGGTAAAATGAATATCGATTACTGTACCCTTAATAATTTGGCAACCACTTGCTATTGCTTTTTGGCAAAGATAATTATCCAATTCATAGCGACTTATTCCAAATCCTCCCAATGGTAAATGGGCAGAAATAATTTTTCCTTTTGCAGTAGAAAACTCCATTTTGGAAATAATGGATGGTTTTAAATCAGAAATATGTAATCCTAATGATTCAAAATAAGGCAAAACTTCATTTGAAATGTATTCTCCACAAACTTTGTGTTTTGGAAATTCATTTTTCTCAATCAAGGTAACTTTCAACCCAGATTTCGACAAATGAATGGCACTGGTCAAACCAGCCAATCCTCCACCGATAATTAAAACATCAAAACTTGTTTCCATAGGATTGCTAATTTAGTAATTTACTTAGCATTTTTTTTAAACTTTATCATTTCTTTATATGTTTTTGAAACTTATTATGGCATAAAAAAAGGCAAAATAGAATTTCTACTTTGCCCATATATTTTTTATTAATTTAGGGATTACCTCACTTAACTTTCTATCTCGTCAAGGAGTTAAGTGAATGTAAATTGACTATTTGCACTAATTTCTTTAATAAGTTTTTACTAATTCAAAATATTATGAAATAAAGATGTTTGCCAAAATCCCTGCACACATAAAGTGTGTATTATCCAATTTTTTTCATTGCTGTCATAGATTCTCGCAACCACGCTCCTACTTCTTCTATAGGATGTTGACGAATTTCATTGTTTACCGCAATTAATACTGCATTTTCAACACCATTTGTTTTTGAAAATGGTTTTCCAATTACATTAGTATCAACTGTTTTCATAAAATCAGTCAACAATGGTTTGCAAGCGTGATCAAACAAATAACAACCGTATTCTGCAGTGTCAGAAATGATTCGGTTCATTTCATATAATTTCTTTCTGGCTACAGTATTTGCAATCAAAGGCAATTCGTGCAATGATTCATAGTAAGCTGATTCTTCAATGATTCCTGATTGTGTCATGGTTTCAAATGCTAATTCTACACCAGCTTTCACCATTGCAATCATCAAAACTCCGTTATCAAAATACTCTTGCTCAGAAATATGAGCAGCAGTTGGCGCTGTTTTCTCGAAATTCGTTTCGGCAGTGGCAGCTCTCCAAGTCAATAGATTGACATCATCGTTTGCCCAGTCAATCATCATGTTTTTTGAAAATTCGCCAGAAATAATGTCATCCATATGTTTTTGGAATAACGGACGCATTATGTCTTTTAATTCTTCGGCAAGTTCGAAAGCTTCAATTTTTGAAGGATTGTTCAAACGATCCATCATATTTGTAATTCCACCGTGTTTCAAGGCTTCGGTAATAGTTTCCCAACCGTATTGAATTAATTTTGAAGCATAAGCTGGTTCAATACCTTTTTCGACCATTTTGTCAAAACACAAGATAGAACCTGTTTGCAACATTCCGCAAAGGATAGTTTGTTCTCCCATTAAATCCGATTTTACTTCGGCTACGAAAGAAGAGTTCAAAACTCCTGCTTTGTGACCTCCAGTAGCAACTGCATAAGCTTTTGCTTGAGCAAAACCTTCACCGTTTGGATCATTTTCTGGGTGAACTGCGATTAATGTTGGAACACCAAAACCTCTTTTATATTCTTCACGAACTTCAGATCCTGGACATTTTGGAGCACACATAATAACAGTAATGTCTTTACGAATTTGCATTCCTTCTTCCACGATGTTGAAACCGTGAGAATAAGCTAAAGTTGATCCCTTTTTCATCAAAGGCATAATAGCCGCAACAACAGCGGTGTGTTGTTTGTCTGGCGTAAGGTTACAAACCAAATCAGCCGTTGGGATTAATTCCTCATAAGTTCCCACTTTGAAACCATTGTCTGCAGCGTTCATAAAAGAAGCTCTTTTTTGTGCAATAGCTTCAGCACGCAAAGCATAAGAAATATCTAAGCCAGAATCTCTCATATTCAAACCTTGGTTCAATCCTTGAGCTCCGCAACCTACGATAACTACTTTTTTTGCTTTAAGGGCTGCTATTCCATCTGCAAATTCGGACTGATCCATAAATTCGCAAACGCCTAATTGTTCTAATTGTAATCTAAGTGGTAATGAATTGAAATAATTTGCCATTTTTTTGTGTTTAATAATTGTAAAAAATTTATAATTTAATAATTGAAATAGAAGCTCTTCTATAAGTTCATTGTGACAACTGCAAACTGCGACTGAACACTGAATACTATTTTAGTTCTTCCAATAAAGTTGTTATTTCCATTTTTTCTTTAGAAACGGATATTCTTCCGGAGCGCACAAACTGCATAATTCCGAAAGGCTTTAATTTTTTGTATAATTCTTCTATTTCAGAACGTTTTCCTGATTTTGAAATTACGAAAAAGTCTCTTGAAACAGTAACAATTTCCGAGTGGCTTTCTTTGATGATGTTTTGTATTTGTCTTTCGTCAAATAACAAACTGGACTCAATTTTAAAAATAGCACTTTCAAGGAAAATGGTTTCTTCGTCAATATGATAGAAAGCCTTGATAACTTCAATTTGTTTTTCGATTTGGCCTACAATGTTTTTAACCCATTTTTCAGTGGTGTTAACCACAATTATAAATCGAGAAACATTTTCGATTTCTGATTCGGATACATTTAGACTTAATATATTGATGTGGCGTTTCAAGAATATTCCTGATATTCTGTTGAGTAAACCAACGTTGTTTTCTGAATAAACAGAAATGGTGAACATTTTATTTTCCATAATATTAACTTAATCTGATATCTGCAACCGAAGCTCCTGTTGGAATCATTGGGAATACATTGTTTTCTTTTTCGACCATAACTTCTAGGAAATAGGAATCTTTTGAAGCCAACATTTCAGAAACAGCGTCATTCAATTCTTCTCTTTTGGTTATTTTTTTTGATTTTATATGATACCCTTCTGCAATTGCAACAAAGTTTGGATTGGTCATTACAGTTGAAGCATATCTGCTGTCAAAAAACAGTTCTTGCCATTGGCGAACCATCCCTAAAAACTCATTGTTGAGTACCACGATTTTCACCGGAACTTTGGTTTGAAAAATGGTTCCTAACTCTTGAATGGTCATTTGAAAACCACCATCTCCAATGATAGCAACGACTTCACGATTTGGCATTCCCATTTTAGCTCCAATAGCCGCTGGCAATGCAAATCCCATTGTCCCTAATCCTCCGGAAGTAATGTTACTTTTGGTTGAATTGAATTTAGCATAGCGACAGGCAAACATTTGGTGTTGACCAACATCAGAAACGATAATGGCATCTCCATTTGAATGTTTATTAATCATTTCTATAGTTTCGCCCATAGAAATTCCGCCATTTTTTGATGGAGTTAACTCTTCTTTAATAACCGTATCAAATTCGATTTTATATTTTTCCTTGAATTCGTTGAGCCAAGATTCGTGAGTTTTGCTTTCGATAAGGGGAATCAATGCTTGTAAAGATTCTTTAACATCTGCCAAAACTGCAATATTAGTTTTTACATTTTTATCAATTTCAGAAGGGTCAATTTCGAAATGAATTACTTTAGCTTGTTTGGCATAAGTGGCCAAATTTCCAGTAACACGATCGTCAAAACGCATTCCCAGAGCAATCAAAACATCACATTCATTAGTAAGTACATTTGGACCGTAATTCCCGTGCATACCTAACATTCCTACATTCAAAGGGTGGTCTGTTGGCAATGCAGAAAGGCCTAAAATAGTCCAAGCTGCAGGAATTCCTGATTTTTCGACCAATGCTTTTAGTTCAGCTTCGGCTTGGCCAAGGATAATTCCTTGTCCAAAAATGATGTAGGGTTTTTTAGCATTATTAATTAAATCTGCTGCTTCCTTTACTTTCTCAAGATTTAAAGTTGGTTTTGGATTATAACTTCTAATTCCCGTACATTTTTTATAATTAAATTCCAGTTCTTCAAACTGTGCATTTTTTGTAATGTCAATTAAAACTGGACCTGGACGCCCTGATTTTGCAATATAAAAAGCTCTGGCGATGATTTCCGGAATTTCAGAGGCTTCAGTAATTTGATAATTCCATTTGGTTACCGGAGTTGAAATTCCGATAATATCAGTTTCCTGAAAAGCATCTGAACCCAATAAATGTTTTCCCACTTGGCCAGTGATACAAACCATTGGAGTGGAATCGATTTGGGCATCGGCAATCCCAGTTACTAGATTTGTTGCTCCGGGACCTGAAGTCGCGATAGCAACACCCACTTTTCCAGTAGCTCTTGCATACCCTTGAGCGGCATGAGTTGCACCTTGTTCGTGTCGCACCAATACGTGATGCAATTCGTCCTTAAATTTATATAATTCGTCATAAACCGGCATTATGGCACCACCGGGATATCCATAAACCAAGTCTACTCCTTCTTCTAGTAAACATCTAATAACGGCTTCTGCGCCTGATATTTTATTATTTTTCATTTTTTGTTTTTTAAGCTAATGTCAATTTTGCTTTTATAATTGATTTATGAAACTTATTTATCGGTTACACATCCTGTTGATGCGCTTGAAACGGATCTTGCATATTTTAGCAAAACTCCTTTTGTTGCTTTTAATGGGGGTTGAACCCAAGCTGCTTTTCTTTTGGCAAATTCTTCATCAGAAATTTTTAGATTGATGGTGTTTTTAACTGCATCAATTGTAATCAAATCTCCGTTTTCGACGAGAGCAATTCCACCACCATCATAGGCTTCCGGTGTAATGTGACCTACCACAAAACCATGTGATCCACCTGAAAAACGGCCATCTGTTATTAATGCTACTTTATCACCTAATCCAGCTCCCATAATGGCTGATGTAGGTTTTAGCATTTCTGGCATTCCAGGCCCGCCTTTTGGACCACAATACCTAATGACGACTACATCACCTAGTTTTATTAAACCTTTTTCTAATCCCGGTATTACAGTAAATTCACTTTCAAAAACGACTGCAGTTCCTTCAAAATATTCACCTTCTTTTCCGCTTATTTTGGCAACACAACCTTCTGATGCTAAATTTCCGTATAGAACTTGAATATTTCCAGAAGATTTTAATGCATTTTTAATATCATGAACAATCTCTTGACCTTCATATAAATCTGGCACCGATTCTAAATTTTCGGCAATCGTTTTCCCTGTTACAGTCAAACAATCTCCGTAGATGTAGCCTTCTTTTAATAAATATTTCATTAATGCAGGAATTCCACCAACTGCATGCAAATCTTCCATCATGAATTTTCCACTAGGTTTTAAATCGGCCAAAACTGGAGTTTTATCACTAATAGCTTGAAAATCATCCAATGTAATTTCAATGTCAACTGAATGTGCCATCGCAATTAAGTGCATAACAGCATTGGTTGAACCTGCTAAAACGGCTACAATTGTAATAGCGTTTTCAAAAGCCTTACGAGTCATGATATCAGTTGGCTTAATATCTTTTTCCAATAATATTCTAATGGCTTTTCCGGCATCTTCACATTCTTGAAGTTTATCTTGACTTACTGCAGGATTTGATGAGCTATATGGTAAACTCATTCCTAATGCTTCAATTGCAGAAGCCATTGTATTAGCAGTGTACATTCCGCCGCAAGCACCTGGCCCTGGGCAAGAATTTTTGATAACTCCTTTAAAATCTTCGTCAGAAATAGTTTTGTTGAATTTTTTTCCCAAGGCTTCAAAAGCAGATACTATATTAAGATGTTCTCCTTTCCATCTTCCTGAGTTTATTGTTCCACCATAAACCATAATCGATGGGCGATTAACTCTTCCCATTGCGATTAAAGCTCCCGGCATATTTTTATCACAACCCGGAATGGCGATCAAACCGTCATACCATTGTGCTCCCATAACGGTTTCGATAGAATCAGCAATTACATCACGGGAAACTAATGAAAAACGCATTCCTTCGGTTCCGTTTGAAATTCCGTCGCTTACGCCAATTGTATTGAAAATCAATCCCACTAAATCGGCATTCCAAACTCCTTTTTTAACATCTTTTGCCAAATCATTCAAATGCATATTACAAGTATTGCCTTCATAACCCATACTTACAATTCCAACTTGTGCTTTGTTCAAATCTTCTTCAGTCAAACCAATGCCATACAACATTGCTTGCGCAGCAGGTTGTGTTACATCTTGTGTTATGGTTTTACTGTATTTATTTAATTCCATTATATGTTTTTTCTAATTTTATTTAATTTTTTAATATCAGCTTCTAATTAAATCACCTTCGATTTTACAAGCTTCAATAATTTGATGAATATCATCATCCAATACTTCTTTTTTAATATCTGCAAATTTTAAGAACTCTACATATACAATGTCTAATTGTATTTTTGTCAATTCGTAACCTACTTTTTTAGCTCTGTAAGCCAATGCTGCTCTTCCGCTTCTGGCAGTAAGAATAATGGAAGATTCAGTGACACCAACTTCCAAAGGATCCATAATTTCGTATGTTTCTCTATTTTTTATAATACCATCCTGATGAATACCTGAACTGTGTGAGAAGGCATTGGCACCAACAATAGCTTTATTGGGTTGCACTATCATTCCCATACTTTCAGAAACCAATCGGCTCATTTCATTCAATTGACGTGAATTGATATTGGTATCTAAATTCAAATAAGGATGTTGCTTTAAGACCATTACCACTTCTTCAAGTGCCGTGTTTCCTGCTCTTTCACCAATTCCGTTTATGGTACATTCTATTTGTCTTGCTCCATTTATAACTCCGGAAATTGAATTGGCAGTAGCCATTCCTAAATCATTATGGCAATGACATGAGAGGATTACGTTTTCAATCCCTTTTACGTTTTCTTTTAGGTATTTAATTTTTTCACCATATTCGTGAGGCAAACAATAACCAGTTGTATCTGGAATATTAAGTACCGTAGCACCTGATTTTATTACTTCTTCACAGACTCGTGCCAAGAAATCATTATCAGTTCTTCCAGCATCTTCAGCATAAAATTCTACATCTTCAACATATGATTTTGCATAAGAAACAGCGTATTTTGCTCTGGCAATAATATCTTCTCTGGTGGTATTAAGTTTGTGAATTATATGTGATTCTGAAGTTCCAATTCCAGTATGAATACGAGGCTTTTTTGCATATTTTAATGCAGCAGCAGCAACATCAATATCATTTTTTATAGCTCTTGTAAGTCCACAAACAGTAGCATTTTTTATAATCTTGCTTATTTCTGAAACAGATAAAAAATCTCCGGGACTTGAAACAGGAAAACCGGCTTCGATAATATCAACTCCCATTTCGTCAAGACGGGCTGCAATTACTAGTTTTTGCTTGGTATCTAATTTACATCCTGGGACCTGTTCTCCGTCTCTTAAAGTGGTATCAAAAATTTGGACTTTCTCTCTATTCATTTTAAAATATTTAATGTAATTTCACATCTTTGAACAAAAATAGATTTCATTACATTAATATAAAATTCATTTTTAGGAATTATACTGTTTATAAGGCAAGTAATAACTATATAAACAACTAATAAACAACAAGTTACATTACTATATTTTACAATGGCTAACCATCAAAAAGATTCTTTATTTGTATTGATAAAATCACTTTCTAAGTCTGAAAAAAGACAATTTAAGATTTTTGCCAGTCGGCTTGAAACAAGTTCCAATACAAAGTTTATCGAATTGTTCAATATTTTAGACAAATCGGAAGCCTACGACGAGAAAATTATCCTGAAAAGTGGCATCATCAAGAAAGTGCAATTATCCAATCTTAAATCCTATTTATACAAACAAATTTTAGTAAGTATTAGGCTGAATATTCCCAGCCAAAACATTCGCTATCAATTACGGGAACAAATCGATTTTGCAGCTATATTATACAACAAAGGTTTATACAAGCAAAGTTTGAAAATCTTAGATAAAACCAAGCAAATCGCTTTAGAAAATGACGAGAAATATATGGCGTATGAAATTGTGGAATTCGAAAAACTAATCGAATCGCAATATATTACTCGCAGTATGCAAGGTCGCGCCGACGAACTGGTCATTCAAGCCAAAGAACTCAATTATAAAAATACCATTTCAAGCAAATTGTCAAATTTATCCTTGCAATTGTATGGTATTATGCTGAAAACAGGCTATGTAAAAGGCGATGAAGAATACAAATACATTGACGATTATTTCAAAAAACACATCTCCAAATTCGACGAGAAAAAGTTTGGCTTTCGGGAGAAATATTGGTATTATAATGCCTATCTGTGGCGCAGTTTCTTAGTTCAGGACTTTTTGTCTTGCTATAAATATTCGCACAAATGGGTCACACTTTTCTATGATAACGAAAATATGATTTTCCTGAATCCCGTGTTTTTCCTCAAAGGAAATCACTATCTTTTGGAGTCATTATTTATGCTAAAATACAAGTCCAATTTCAAAAGATATTTAGAGCTGCTGGAAGAAACCATCAGCGATCCGCGCTTTCCGGTGAATGATAATATTGCTTCTTTATCGTTCCTTTATTTATACAACAACAAACTCAATTATCACATTCTCGAAGGCTCTTTCGAGGAAAGTGAATACCTGATTCCTGAAGTTTTAGACAAAATAAAAATTCACTCTGAGCATCTGGACGAACACCACGAAATGTTGTTTTACTATAAAATTGCCTGTATATATTTTGGCAACGAAAAATACAACGAATGTGTGTTTTACCTCGAAAAAATTATCAATAACAAAAACCTTTACGTTCGGGAAGATTTGGCCTGTTTCGCCCGATTGTTGTGCTTGATTGCACATTACGAATCAGGCAAGGATTTCAACTTAGAAAATCAGTTGGTTAGCACCTATAAATTTCTAATAAAAATGAACGATTTACACGAAGTGCAAAAGGAAATAATTCGCTTTTTGAAAAAATTAAGCACCATTTATCCAAGCGACATCAAAAAAGAGTTCATCAAAGTAAAAGAACGATTTGTCGAACTGGAAAAAAACACTTACGAAAAAAGAGCTTTCCTCTATCTCGATATCATTTCCTGGCTCGAAAGTAAAATCGAAAACCGAAAAATTAGTGATATTATTAAGGAGAAAGCTAAGTTGAATAATAGGTAAGATTGATAAATAAAATGAAGTTTAAAATTTTTTGTTCTTAAATTCCGCATACAATTCTTTGTTCTTCATCAAATATAGGACATAAAAAAGAATAATCTATCATTTCTGAAAACCATTTATTACCCTAATTTCTCCGTCTTATAAAGAATTGGTGTTTGTAGTAAAAGTGGTTTCGAAATTTCAAAAAAAGACTGAATGTAAGACTGCTGATTATGATTATCCAATCCGTTTTGATTTTTCCAAATCTCATGAAAAATAAAGGTATTGGGTTCTTCTTTGCTCTGATGCAAATCATATTGGATGCAAGCTGCTTCTTTTTTGGAATTTTGAACTATATCCAGTAAAAGAGATTTCAATTTCTCTATATTTTCCGATTTACTTTTTATGATTACCGTTAGATTTATTGCCATAATTAATTTAAAAAAGTTGTGTTGAATGTTTTTGGTGCACTTCGTAAAAACTATGTTAGTTAAAAAATTCTCCAGGCAAAGTAAAAGTTTATTTTAGTACATTCCAAGAGGTCGTCAGCATATTTTTTTTCGTGAAGCATTCCACCCGTACCATAATTAATAATTGGATTTTCTGAAGATCTTCCTTCACTTTTATAAATACCTTATACAAGTTTTTCATCGCTCCCATAAATTCTTTAGAGTCTTATTCTAAGCCAACAAATAATAGCTAAAAAAAATAAGTCAAAAAAACTTTATTCTAAAAGAGATGCGAAGTCGAGTAATAGTTTATTTTATCGGCACCTTAAAGTTTAAAAGGGTGTACTTTTGTATAGTTATTAGACCATTAAAAAAATTACAAACATTACATTCATAGAAAAATACTTCAGATTTGTTCTTATCCAAGAACCACAAGAGAAAACATCGAAGTAAATTAACTGTTTCAAATAATTAAAAAATAAAATAATATGTCATTAATTAAAGATTTAAACTGGAGACACGCGGTCAAAGCATTTGATCCGACCAAAAAAGTAAGTCAGGAAAACATCGATAAAATCATTGAAGCCACAAGGTTGGCTCCTACTTCATCGGGCTTACAACCTTTTAAAGTAATTGTGGTCAAAAATCAGGAAATCAAAGACAAATTAGCTGCCGGAGCATTAAATCCGGATTGTATGCGAGAGTGTTCTCATGTTATCATATTCGCTGCTTGGAACAGATATACTGCCGAAAGAATTGATTCTGTTTATGATTTTACCTCTGACGAAAGAGGATTACCAAGAGGAAGATTCGAAAGCTATACCGATAAGTTAAAATCCATTTACCTTCCCGAGCCTGCCGAAACTAACTTTGCACACACAGCAAGACAGACCTATATTGCTTTAGGACTTGCAATGGCACAGGCAGCAGAGCTAAAAGTAGATACTTGTCCTGTAGAAGGCTTCGACAAAAAAGTAGTGGATGATGTTTTGGAACTGAAAAAATACGGACTGAAAAGTGTTTCCTTGGTTTATGTAGGTGTCTCCGACCCACAGAGAGACTGGATTGCTCCTATGAAAAAGGTAAGAGTAGCCAAAAAAATTTTTGTGATAGAGTTCAACTAATTAATGGATTATCAAATAGCACTCCAAAAAACAGGTTTCATAATTAACTCTTTAGCTGTTATGAAACCTGTTTTAATTTTTTAAATTTTTTATTTCTTTTACCTCTCAAACTCGAAATTGTTCTTCCGGTTTCCAACTGATTCTCTAAGGGTGTGCATAAAAAAAGCCATAACAATCGCTATAGCTCCTTTATAATATATAATTTAAGGTAGTAATTCTAATAATTCAATAACTCCAGCAATTCTTTTTCAAACCTTCCTTTCGGCAAATACTGATCTTCCAAAGCTTTGGTAAACGGAATAGGACTGTCTAAGCTGGCAGCACGCTTCACTGGTGCATCTAAGTATTTAAAGCAATTTTCCATTAGCAAAGCCGAAATATCGCTGGCAATACCACCAAATAAAGAATCTTCCTGATAAATAATCGCTTTACCTGTTTTCTTAACAGAAGCATAAATAGCTTCAGTATCCAAAGGTTGCAAGGTTCTTAAATCCAATAAATCTGCAGATATTTCAGGGTTTTTAGCCAAAGTTTCTAATGCCCAATGCACTGCAGCACCAAAAGCGATAATAGTTACCTGATTTCCCTCTTTCAATAAAGTTGCTTTTCCTAAGGGAATCGTGTAATAATCGGTGGGTACATCTTGGTAAACGCTGCGATACAATTGTTTGTGCTCAAAAAACAAAACCGGATTGGGGTCGTTGATGGATTCATTCAACAATCCTTTGGCATCATAAGGAAATGCGGGATAAACAACTTTTAGCCCTGGAGTTTTGGTAAACCAAGCTTCGTTGGTCTGCGAATGAAAAGGTCCCGCTTGTGAGCCACCACCGCAAGGCATCCGGACTACAACATCGGCTTTTTCCTGCCAACGGTAATGCGTTTTTGCCAATAAATTGACTATTGGGTTAAAACCAGTCGAAACGAAATCAGCAAACTGCATTTCGACAATCGCTTTATATCCGTTGATGGACAATCCCATTCCTGCCGAAACAACGGCACTTTCACAGATTGGCGTGTTGCGAACGCGTTCTTTACCAAATTGTGTCACAAATCCATCCGTTATTTTGAAAGCACCACCATATTCGGCAATATCCTGACCCATTATAACCAAGTTATCATAACGCTCCATCGATTGTCTTAAACTGCTGGAAATCGCATCTATAAAACGAATATTTTTTATTTCATCAGAAGGTTTAACTTCTTGATATTGATGTGTTTTGTAAACATCATTTAATTCTTCATTGTAAGTGGCTTCAATCTCGGGTTCGGCATTGGCAAGAGCCAAGCTTTCGTCAATATCCGCCTTGATTTCGCGGCGTAAAGCGGTATCAAAGTCTTCTGAAAGAATTCCCTTTTCCGATAAAAATTTTCTGTAATTCTCCACCGGATCTTTAATGGCCCAAGTATCCATTAACGCTGAAGGAACATATTTGGTACCACTCGCCTCTTCGTGCCCACGCATTCTGAAGGTTTTGAATTCCAATAGAACAGGACGGGGATTTACCTTCATTGAGGCTTTCAATTCTGATAATTTGTTATAGACATCCAGAATGTTATTTCCGTCAATAATATGGCTTTCCATTCCGTAACCAATGCCTTTATCGGCTAAATTCTCGCAACGGAATTGTTCGTCTGTTGGTGTCGAAAGTCCATAACCATTGTTTTCGATGATGAACATCACGGGCAATTCCCATACGGCGGCAATATTCAAGGCTTCGTGAAAATCACCTTCGCTTGTAGCACCTTCACCAGTGAAAACGGCAGTTATTTTTCCGTTATGCTGCAGTTTGTTGGCTAATGCAATTCCGTCGGCAATACCCAATTGCGGACCCAAATGCGAAATCATCCCAATAATTTTGTATTGCTGTGTTCCAAAATGAAAACTGCGGTCACGTCCTTTGGTAAACCCATTGGCTTTGCCTTGCCATTGCGAGAATAATCGATACAAAGGAATATCTCTTCCTGTGAAAACACCCAAGTTTCGATGCATTGGTAAAATATATTCATCATTATCCAAAACTGCTGTAACTCCTACAGAAATGGCTTCCTGACCAATTCCGGAAAACCATTTAGATACTTTTCCTTGTCGGATAAGAATCAACATTTTTTCTTCGATTAATCGTGGTTTTACCAATCTCTTGTATAAATCTAATAGTTGATCGTTGGTAAGATTTTTTCTGTCGAAATTCATTGAAGTAGCTTTTTTAATGTGGTTCAAAAGTATAAAAAAATAACAGTTTAGCCTTTAATTGTTATATTTTTTTATTGGATTTAGAATTAGGTGATATAAAAAAGATGAAATTGTGTTTAAAACAATCTCATCTTTTATTTATAAAACTAGTAACTTTTTAAATATGTAATCGTTTAACAAATTCTAGGCAATTGTTCACCAATCAACGGACTTACAACTCTTTTTCCGCCAAAAGCACTTTCCAGAATGATTTTCGCTTTCGGATCATCTGTGATTTTGCCAATGATGGAAGGATTTTGACCTAAGGATTTTAAAATTTCCATAATCTCATTCTCCACTGATTTGGAAACGATACAGGCAAAAACACCTTCATTAGCAACGTATAAAGGATCTAAACCAAGAATTTCACAAGCGCTTTTAACCTGAGTATCCACAAGAATTTTTTCGTCTTCCAGAAGTATTCCAAGATTACTTTCAGTCGTGATTTCGTGCAAAACTGAAGCCAATCCACCACGTGTGGCATCTCTCAGGAAATGAATATCGTCGCCACAAGTATCCATTAATTTTTCTACTATAAAATTAAGGTTGTTGGTATCGCTGAGGATTTCGCTTTCAAATTGTAAACCTTCTCTTTCTGACATAATGGCCATTCCGTGAGAAGCGATAGGCATATTGACAATTATGGAATCTCCCGTTAGAATTCGGCTTATTTTGATGTTAGCTTTTTCGTGTAAAACTCCAACACCGGATGTATTGATATAGATCTTGTCGCCTTTTCCTTTTTCAACTACTTTGGTATCACCGGTAACGATAAAAACACCCGCTTTATCTGCAGTTGCTCGAATAGATTTGATGATTTCAGTAAATTCTTCGATTCCAAATCCTTCTTCAATAATAAATGCCAAAGAAAGATATTTGGGTATGGCGCCACACATTGACAAATCATTTACGGTTCCGTTTACAGCTAATTCACCAATGTTTCCTCCTTTAAAGAAAATGGGATGAATGACATAACTATCGGTAGAAAAGGCTAATTTTCCTTGAATATCAAGAAAAGCACCATCGTGTCTCACATTGAGAATGGGGTTGTTTAAGTGCTTAAATATAACTTCATTCAAAAGCTTTGTGGTATGCTCCCCTCCGCTTCCGTGATGCAGGTTTATTTTCTCTTTATTATCGCTTTTATTTGGCATTAATTATATTTTAGAATGAATTAGGGTCTTATCAATTTTTCGAATAGTACTTTCAAAAATAGCTGCAGTCTGCAACCTGCAATCTGCAATCTGAAACCTGCTATATTCCTTCTCCCATTTGTTTCAATACGGTCATCGTTGCTTTAGCCTCTTCTTCATTTATTATTCCAATGGCGGCTCCAACGTGGACCAATAAATAATCACCGATTTTGGCTTCCGGAACTAATGCTAAATTAACTTCTTTAATGACTCCTTCAAACGATACACTTCCAATTCTGAAAGTTTCATCCAATTCGGTTACTATTTTTTCTAATTTTCCAGGTATGGCTAAACACATAGCTTATGATTTTAATGATTTTTTTAAAAAAGTATACCAAGCTTCCATTCCTTGGCCAGTATAAGCGGAAACTTCAAAAAACTCAAGATTGGGATTCACCTTTTTGGCATAATCCTTCAGCTTCTCGATATCGAATTTAAGGTAAGGCAACAAGTCAATTTTATTAATGATACAAACTTGCGAACCGTAAAACATATCGGGATATTTTATGGGTTTATCTTCGCCTTCAGTGATAGAAATTATGACAACTCTACTATTTTCACCCAAATCAAACATCGATGGGCAAACTAAATTCCCCACATTTTCTATCATCATTAATGAACCGTCTTTTGGCGAAAGTTCTTTAACTGCTTTTGCAATCATTTCACTATCAAGATGACATCCTTTACCGGTATTGATTTGAATGACGGGAACATGGAGCGCCGCAATCCTGTCAGCATCATTGGTGGTTTGCTGATCACCTTCGATTACGTTAAATGAAATTTTGCTTTTCAAATCAGCAATGGTACGTTCCAGTAATGATGTTTTTCCGGAACCCGGAGAACTCACTAAATTGATGGCAAAGATATTCTTGGCTTCAAAATAGCCTTTATTTCTCTCAGCCAATAAATCGTTTTTATGCAAAATTTCTCTTTCCAAATCAATTTCTCTGAATTGGTGGGGACTATGCTCATGATCGTCATCGTGATGGTGGTGTTCATGACCGTGATCATGACTATGGGAATGTTCATGCTGTTCGTGCCCGTGACTATGCACATGAGAATGTTGAACAGTAGTACCATCCACTTTTGTGATCCGAACTTCGTTATCATCGGAACTGCATCCGCAAGTTACACACATAATATAGTAGGATTAGTTTATTATTAATTTCTTTATTTTTAACTCTTTACCCGAAATAATTTTTTTAAACGGGCTATTACATTTTGTACAAGGATCATAAATTTTTTCTAATTTATATTCTGTGTCACATTCTGCACAAATAGCAATACCCTCAGGTTCAAATATAGTGATTTTTGAATCTTCTAAAACGGTGTTTTTTGCTGCTAATTCCCAAACAAAATGTAAAGATTGAATTTCTACACCAGAAAGTTTTCCTATTTCTAAAATAATTTCTGTCACTTTTTCACCTATAGAAATATCTACCTCATTTTCAGTGGTTTTAATAATTGAAGTGGCGATGGAGAGTTCATGCATAATCAAATTCAATTAATTAGTAATTATTGTGTAATTCACAAATAGACTATTAAAAATTGTAATAAAATATGATAAATATCATTTTTTAATTATGATATATCTAATATTTTTGATACTTATTATAATTTTTAAGAATTTTTAATCTTTTCAAACAACACATTATGGAACAAAAGGTCAAAACAAATGAAACTTATTACGAAAGTATCGTTAGACAAGGATACAATCGAAGAGATTTTCTAAAATTTGTTGCGTTTATTGGAGCCTATATGGGTGTAGAATCCTCTACATTAGGGCAAATCGCAAAGTCATTGTCAACAAAACCGCGATTGCCGGTTATTTGGGAACACTTTCAGGAATGTACCTGTTGTAGCGAATCTTTTATTCGTTCTGATCACCCTATTGTTGCAGATATTATTTTAGATAAAATTTCTCTTGATTACACCTTAACTTTAATGGCAGCTTCCGGACATCAGGCCGAAGCGGCTAAGAAAGCCACAATGGAGAAATATAAAGGAGAATACATCCTTTGTGTGGAAGGTTCTGTTCCAATGGGAGATGATGGAAATTATTGCTGTATTGCAGGTAGAAGCGCAATCGATATATTAAAGGAATCTGCTGCTGGTGCTAAAGCCATAATTGCTTGGGGAAGTTGCGCAACTACAGGTTGTGTTCAGGCTGCAAAACCAAATCCAACTGGAGCCGTTCCAATTCAGGATATAATAAAAGATAAACCTATAATAAATGTTCCTGGCTGTCCTCCTATTGGTGAAGTTATGGCTGGAATAATTGTTCACGTTGTCGCTTTCGAAAGACTTCCCGAATTGGATGATGCAGGAAGACCTAAAGCATTCTATTCAAAACGAGTACATGACAGCTGTTACAGAAGACCTTATTTTGATGCAGGATTATTTGTCGAAAACTTCGATGATGAAAACGCTAAAAAAGGATATTGTCTTTATAAAGTAGGATGTAAAGGACCTACTACTTACAATGCTTGTGGAAATATTAAATGGAACGGAGGCGTTAGTTACCCAATTCAATCAGGACACGGCTGCTTAGGCTGCGCCGCAAAAGGGTTCTGGGATGCTGGTAGTTTCTATTCTAGAGACTTAGCAATAGGCGCAGGAATAGAAAGTGATGCCGATACTTTAGGAAAAGTAGCTCTTGGAGCTGTAGGTGTTGGAGTTGTTGCTCATGCTGCTCTCTCTAATGTTTCCAAAAGAAAAGAATTAGACAGAAGAATTGCAGAAGGAGAAAAAGTGGAAGCAAAAATTAAAGATTAATAAACCAAAAAATAAATCAAAATGGCAGAAAGAATCGTAGTTGACCCAATTACAAGAATTGAAGGGCATTTAAGAGCAGAAGTAGAAATTTCGGATGGAACTATTAAAGAAGCTTTTTTGTCCTCAACAATGGTAAGAGGTCTAGAAAATATCGTTAAAGGAAGAAATCCTAAGGATGTTTGGGCTTTTGTTCAAAGAACTTGTGGTGTTTGCACCACAGTACACGCCACAGCATCAGTTAGAACTGTTGAAGATGCATTAGGAATCAAAGTTCCGCCTAATGCTGAAATGGTTAGAAACATTATGACAGGGGCATTATATATTCATGACCATGTGATTCACTTTTATCATCTTCACGCATTTGATTGGGTCGATGTTGTAAGTGGATTGAGTGCTGACCCTGTGAAAACTTCACAATTAGCCCAAAGTATTTCAAATTGGCCAAAAAGTTCTCCAGGCTATTTTTCAGATTTGCAAAAAAGACTGAAAAAATTTGTGGAAAGTGGTCAGTTGGGAATTTTCGCCAATGGCTATTGGGGTCACCCGGCAATGAAATTGCCACCTGAAGCCAATTTAATGGCAACTGCACATTATCTTGAAGCATTAGAATGGCAAAAAGAAGTGGTAAAAATTCATGCAATCTTTGGTGGAAAAAATCCACACCCTAATTATTTAGTTGGGGGAATGGCTTGTTCCATCAATCTTGATGACGCCAGCGGATTGAATGCAGAAAGATTAGCATTGGTTCAAAAACTGTTGATCCAAGGAAAACAATTTGTAGAACAAGTTTATATTCCGGATGTATTAGCAATTGCAGGCTTCTATAAAGATTGGGGAGCAATTGGTGGTTTCCATAATTTTATGAGTTTTGGAGATTTCCCAATGCAAGGGTATAACAATACAGACAATAGTACTTTTAAATTCCCATCAGGAGTAATTTTAAACAAGGATTTATCTAAAGTTCATAATCTGGATTTAAGAGAATTAAAAACAGTAGAAGAATACGTAAATAATTCCTGGTATGATTATTCCGGTGACGGAAACGCGGGTAAACATCCTTGGAGCGGAGAAACTAATATTAATTATACGGGGCCAAAACCTCCTTATACGCATCTGGATGTGGATAAAAAATACAGCTATATCAAAACTCCAAGATGGAAAGGTCAGGCAATGGAAGTGGGTCCTTTAGCAAGAACATTAATTGGTTATGCTTCGGGAAGACCTGAATACAAAGAAATTGTTGATGCTACCCTTTCTAAATTACAAGTTCCTGCAGCTGCACTTTTCTCTACTTTAGGAAGAACTGCCGCAAGAGCATTGGAAACTCAGTTAGTAGCCAGTTGGAATTTGGAATTCTTTGATACCCTTATTAATAATATCAAAAATGGGGATACAAGAATGGCAAATATGGACAAATGGGAAACATCATCTTGGCCTTCAGAAGCTAAAGGTGTTGGACTAGTTGAAGCTCCTCGTGGTGCATTAAGCCATTGGATCGTGATAAAAGATGGTAAAACCGAAAATTATCAACAAGTCGTTCCTTCAACATGGAATGCTTCTCCTAGAGATCCAAAAGGTCAAAGATCGCCATATGAAAGTGCTTTATTAAACACTCCTGTGGCTGATTCCGAATTACCTTTAGAAATCATTAGAACAATTCACTCATTCGACCCTTGTATTGCTTGTGCAGTGCATTTGTATGATGAGAGTGGCAACATCATTAACCAAGTGAATGACATCTCTGTTTGCAATGTATAATGTAACCCTTAAATAAATTTTTTATGGCAACACAAGATTATAGAAGAGCCTATATATGGCAATTGCCGGTTAGGATATTTCATTGGGCCAATGCATTAGCAATAATAACTTTAATTATTACCGGACTTTTGATATCGCATCCGCCAGGAATTATGTCCTCAGGCGAGGCCTCTACCCAGTTTTGGTTTGGATACATTCGTAAAATTCATTTTATGAGCGCTTATGTGATGGTAGCTATCTTAATTATGAGAGTATATTGGTCATTCAAGGGTAATAAATATTCAAGTTGGAAGGTGTTTTTTCCTTTTGATAAAGAAGGATTAGCAAGTGTTTGGCATACCCTTAAACACGACATTTTTCTTCAAAACGAAAAAGAATACGACTATAAAAAAAGCATTTTCGTTGGACACAATGACATAGCAGCTGTTTCGTATCTTGTTATGTTTATTCTGGCATTGGTTATGATATTTACTGGATTTGGATTGTATTCAGATAATGCAACTTGGTTTCTTCCAAAAATGTTTGGCTGGGTACCTGAATTTCTTGGTGGAGATATGTATACAAGAGTAATTCACCACGTTTCAATGTGGGGATTCATACTGTTTTCTTTAGTGCATGTCTATCTCGTATTTTTCCATGATTGGCTGGAAGGTCGAGGCGAATCATCAGCAATGGTTAGCGGCTATAAATTTGTAAGAGCCGAAAGAGCTAAGAATACACAAAAGAAAGAAGCGGTGAAAGTAAAAGAAGGATAATTTAAAAATTCCCTGAGACCATCAGGGAATTTTTTTACAACACTAATGGGATAAAAATACAACTATGAAAGAAGAAATATTTCCACACGTATCCGACAGTTTTCATAATAATGGAAACGATATTTTAATATTGGGAATTGGAAACTACTTAATGGGAGACGAAGGTGTTGGTGTCCATTTTGTGAACAATGTTGACGAATCTGAATTTCCAAAAAACATCACCTTTATGGATGGTGGAACAGGCGGATTCTTGCTTATTCCCTATTTGGAGAGCCATCGCGTGGCTATAATTGTCGATGCAACAATGGACGGTAAAGAAGCCGGAACTGTGTCACTTTTGAAACCAAAATTTTCAAATGATTTCCCTTTATCATTGAGCGGACATAACTTTGGATTAAAAGATATGGTCGAAATTCTAACTATGTTTGAAAGAATGCCGGACATATACCTTTACACCGTTTCCATTGACAATATGGATCCGATGGTTACCGTTTTATCACCTAAAGTACAAGCATCATTAACCGCCGTAAAAGCCAAAATTCTAGGTCTAATAGAAGAATTAAAAACCAAAAATAATATTTTAATTGAATCCTAAGATTTTAGAAATAACCATTTCTGGAAGGGTTCAAGGTGTTGGATTCAGACCGTTTATATACAATTTAGCTAAAAAATACAATATTAAAGGGTTTGTAACCAATAATGAAATAGGTATTTTAATCAATGCAGTGGCCGAGGAAAGCATTCTTGATGCTTTTTATAATCAGATATTCATTCAAAAACCGCAAAGCGCTGAGATTACATCCTCACAAAAAAACAGTATTGCTTCAACAGAAATATTTGATGATTTCTCTATAAGACCCACTACTCCTAACCTACTCATTGATATTCCGTTGACTCCCGATTTTGCAATTTGCGAAAGCTGTTCAACTGAAATTCTGGATGTAGAAAATCCAAGATATTATTATCCTTTCACCACTTGCACACAATGTGGCCCACGTTATACCATTACCAAAAAATTTCCTTTCGAAAGAATAAATAACAGCATTGATGAATTCACTATGTGCGGTAATTGTTCAAAGGAATACACGAACAATGATAACATTCGGTTTCACTCCCAAACAAATTCGTGTCCAAATTGTGGAATTACTTTAAAATTCACCGACAATTTAGGAACAATTTTATCCCAATCGAATAGAGAAATATTCAAGATTATTGGCAAAAAATTAGCGTTAGGAAATATAATTGCACTAAAAAATACGGCAGGTTACATGTTAATTTGTGATGCTACTAATGAAGTAGCCATAAAAGAATTAAGACTAAGAAAAAAAAGACCAACAAAACCTTTTGCAGTTTTGTTTAAAGACACTAAAAGCATAAGTAATTATTTAAATATAAATGATTTAGAGGAAAATTTATTAAATTCAACGGAAGCTCCAATAGTAATTATTCCAATAAAAAATGCATTGGATTTAGCCGTAAACCAAATTGCTCCTAACCTTGAAACTATCGGAGCGATGATTCCAAACTCTGGAACATTAAAATTGGTAATGGAAAATTTCGATAAGCCAATTATCGCTACAAGTGCTAATTTTCATGGATCACCAATCTGCCGTTCCGAGAAAATAGCTAAAAAAACTTTAAAAGTAATCGCCGATTATTTTCTGCACAATTCTTTGAATATCCTTCATCCTCAGGATGATTCCGTAATGAAATTCACTGAAAAACATTCAAAAAAAATAATATTGAGACGTTCTCGCGGGTTTGCTCCTAATTTATTGGAATTTAAAACCCCAGAATGCAATGAAAAAATACTCTGTTTTGGTAGCGATTTAAAAAACACAATCACTATTTTACCGAACAGCAATTGCTATGTCAGCGAATACATTGGCGATCTGGCAAATTATGACACCTATTTAAGATTTGAAAAAACAATCGAAAACTACACCCGAATATTCAGTTTTGAACCAGAAATAGTATTATTCGATGCACATCCTAAATATGTGAGTTCAAGATTAGCGGAAAGTTTCGTTCATCAGGAAAATAATATTCATTATCAAAAAATTCAGCACCACAAAGCGCATTTTGCGGCAATTCTTGGCGAAAAAAATCTCTGGAAATCAGAAGATAAAATCCTTGGAATTATTTGGGACGGAATAGGTTTTGGAGAGGATGAGCAAATTTGGGGAGGAGAATTTTTCGAATATTACAATAAAACCATCAATAGAATTGGTCATTTGGATTATTATCCTTGGGTTCTTGGCGATAAAATGTCTAAAAACCCTAAGATTTCGGCTTTGTCCATCAGTGATTCCAATCCATATTTTAGAGACTATTTTGATGATAACGAGTGGAATATTTATTGTAAAGCCATTCAAAATCCAAGCATAAAAACATCCTCAATGGGCAGATTTTTTGATGCAATTGGGTTTGTCCTGGGATTTCACCAACCTATTTCCTTTGAAGGTGAAGCTGCCATTTATTTGGGAAAAATAGCGCAAAAACAGTATTCCACTTCTAAAAAAGCACGAATTGATTATCTGAAAAATACAGAATTAATCAATAATTGTATTCCAACAAAACTACTTTTCGACCAAATAATTTCAGCAAAAACCAATGGAATTCCTCTGGGCGAAATTGCCCTGAATTTCCATTATACACTAATTAAATGCATCGAAAAGATTGCTGTAAACAATAAAATTCATACTTTAGCATTCAGCGGAGGCGTGTTTCAGAATTCATTACTTGTCGATTTGATTATTGAATTATTATCAAACGATTTTGAAGTACATCTTCACGAAAATCTATCGCCAAACGACGAAAATATTTCTTTCGGACAATTGAATTATTATCTAAATATAAAAGACTAACATAATTATCATCCAAAAATGAATATAAACGAACTATTAGGAACCATAGGAAAAACAGATGAATCTGATAAAATATCTTATTCTGCAGGAGTAATTATGGCGCAAAGCCTTAAAGATATTGGGTTTGATGAAATTAAATATGATGATTACGTCGAAGGAATGAAATCGGTTTTTAATGATTCCTATCCTAAGATTACGCAAAAAAGAGCAATTGATATTTTTCAAAACTATGTGGCACTGCTTCAGGAAGATCTGAAAGATAAAAACGCCGAATTTGGTAAAAAATTCTTGGAGGAAAACGCCAAAAAGGAAGGAATCATTTCACTCGAAAGTGGTTTGCAATATGAAATTCTTGAAGTTGGTTATGGAGAAATTCCTACCATTAATGACGCCGTGAAAGTTATTTACGAAGGCTCGTTATTGAATAAAGATGTTTTTGATTCTACAAAAGATAGCGGATCTATTGACTTGCAAGTTGCACAAACTATATTAGGTTGGCAAGAAGCATTACAAATGATGCCCGTTGGTTCTCGTTGGAAGTTATACATTCCGCATCATTTAGCGTACGGAGAATTTGGTGCACAGCCAATGATTCAGCCTAATGCAACACTTATTTTTATAATAGAATTGATGGAAATAGTTTAAAAAATATATGTCCGTTATTAATACCAAAAAGAAAAATTAGCCACAGATTTAACGGATTTTTACTGGTTAACACGGATTAAGAAATTAATTTTTATTTTCTGTGAAAATCTGTGGTAAAAAAAACCGGAATATCATAAAATAAAATTTCTATGAAATACTTAACCGAATACAGAAATCCAGAACTCGTAAAACATTATTTATCTGAGATAAGTAAAATAATTACGAAACCTTGGAACATAATGGAAATTTGTGGCGGTCAAACCCATTCTTTGGTAAAAAATGGTTTATTGGATTTGCTTCCAAAAGAAGTGAGAATGATTCACGGTCCAGGTTGCCCGGTTTGCGTTACCCCTATTTCATTGATTGATAAGGCAATAGAATTGTTGAAACAAGGCGTTATTGTTTGTTCTTTTGGTGATATGATTCGGGTTCCGGGTTCAACAAAAAGCTTGCTTCAAGCCAAAGCTGATGGTGGTGATTTAAGAATTCTATATTCACCACTCGAAGCCGTCAATATTGCTGCAGCAAACCCGGATAAAGAAGTGGTTTTCTTTGCTGTTGGTTTTGAAACTACAGCTCCAAGCAATGCCCTTTCTGTTATTCACGCTGATAAATTGGTTTTAAATAATTATTCTATTTTGGTTTCTCACGTTTTGGTTCCTCCTGCAATGGAGGCTATTTTATCGGACGAATTTTGTACAATCGATGCCTTTTTGGCCGCAGGTCACGTATGCACGATTATGGGATTGGACGAATATTATCCTATTGCTGAGAAATATAAAATTCCATTAGTTGTTACAGGATTTGAGCCTGCTGATTTGGTTCAGGGAATTTACCATGCAGTGCTGCAATTAGAAAACGGGCAGTATTTTGTGGACAATCAATACAAGCGGATGGTAAAACCCGAAGGAAATCTAAAGGCCAAAGAAGTCATTTATGATGTTTTCGAAATTGGAGAACAAGAATGGCGTGGCATTGGAAAAATCCCGAAAAGTGGCTTCGTCATGACCGAAAAATATAAAAAATACGACGCCAATAAAAAGTTTTCTATTGAAGTTTCTCATAGCGAAAAAGATAAAAACTGCATCGCAGGAGAAATCCTGAAAGGTATTAAAAAACCACACGAATGCCCTGAATTTGGTAAAAATTGCAAACCATCAAATCCTCTTGGCGCGCCAATGGTTTCTTCTGAAGGTGCTTGTGCAGCTTATTATCACTATTCCGTTTAGAATATGATTGGATTCATTATAACGGCCTATGCGGGTCTGGAACACGCTTTTGAAGCAGATCATTTATTGGCAGTCAATAGCTTGGTAACCAATAGAAACAACCTAAAAGAATCCGTGAAAGACGGCATATATTGGGGAATTGGTCACACGCTGACCATTTTCGTGGTAGCGGTTTTGATGATAGGTTTTAAAGTTGCTGTGAGTGAATCTGTTTTCAATTATCTGGAAGCTGCGGTTGGATTAATGTTGGTTTTTTTAGGAATCTATCGTCTGACTAAATTGTTCAAAAAAAATACCCACACCCATACTTATTCACATAGACATACGCTTTCCAATTCGGGTTCATTTAGCCATTTACATTCCCATACCTATTCACACGCACACATAGTTACAACTTCTAATCACACCCATCCCAATAAATCAAATAGTTTTAATGCTGCTTTTGGAGTGGGTTTGGTTCACGGTTTGGCAGGAAGCGGGGCATTAGTGGTCTTGGTACTTTCGCAAATGAAAACCACATTGGAAGGATTGTTTTATATCTTAATTTTTGGTATTGGTTCGATTATGGGAATGTTTATGGCTTCGGGATTGTTTAGTCTTCCTTATGGAAAATCTATTTTGAAATCTCAAAAACTACAAATCGGTTTGATCATTGTTTCTTCATTACTTTGTATCTTATATGGTGGAAAAGTGATTTATGAGAATATGTACTAACTTTTATATAGACAAGTCAGAAATAACCGATTTGTTATCTTTTAGAATATTAGTTGAAGTCGCAAACTCATCCTTCTTTTTCATCAAAAGCCAAGCATTTTTTTGAGGAATTTTTAATCGCACCAATGTGAATTCGCCTTTCAATTTCTTACCATTAAGGACAAAACTAAGAAGACCCTTTTTTAAATCTGATTTAAATTTAGTTTCAACTCCATTATCATCATCATTCAAAGTGTAGGTTCCAGTATCCCAAACGATAACCGTTCCTGCTCCATAATTTCCTTCTGGAATAGAGCCTTCAAAATCTTTGTAAGCAAAAGGATGATCTTCTACCAAAATGGCAAGCCTTTTTTCTTCAGAATTCATAGATGGCCCTTTTGGAATCGCCCAACTTTTCAAAACGCCATCCATTTCTAAACGAAAATCGTAATGTAAATGGGAAGCAGCGTGCTTTTGTACTACAAAAATCAGTTCATTTTTCGACTTTTCTATCTCACCTTTGGGTTCTGTGGTTGAATCAAAATCTCGTTTTTGATTGTATTTACTTAAATCCATAGCTAATAAGGATTACAATTAAACTAAACTAAAGTTATGATTTTAAAATTAATTTCCTGTAAGAAACCAAGATAGTTTTAAATACAAAAACGAGAATGCCTTTGAGACATCCTCTTTTTGTGAACTGTGTCAGGATATTTTATTTAATCCTTCAATCCTAATTTCGTCAAAATAGTCTCCAACAAACACCATTTTGTAATCCCGGATTGAATTAAATTAACGCCTATAAAAGCAGTAAACCACAACCAATTTTGATGTACATAAATCGCCAATAGTAAACTGGTTAAGATAAATGAACCCACTATAATTCTAAAGACTTTGTTTTTCATATTTTTTGTTTTAGTTTAATTTTTTAATTGGACTTTTCGATATTCAACATTGCCAAATGAATATGCGATGCCGTTTTTTGTTTTTCATTGAATTCAGCAACAAAATCAAATACTTTATCCACATTTTCTTTTTCTACAAAAGCATAGAATAACACCGATTCATTTTCTTGCATATTCGTGGCAAACCAATTGGTTTCTATGGCATCTTCTGAATTGTCTTTAAATCCTTTTACATCTTTATAAGAGAATGATTTAACTTTAGATTTCTTAAGTATCAGTTTAATATCATTTTCGAATTCTTTTACTGCGGTAATGAGTAATAGTTTCATTTTTAATTGGTATTAGGTTCTTTTTCTTGAGTTGTATCTGAATCGATTTCAGTAGTGGTTTCCCATTTTTTCCTTTCGGTGATGTAATAAATAACTGGTACTACAAGCAAGGTTAATACGGTAGAAACAATGGCTCCGAAAACTAACGATATCGCCAATCCTTGAAAAATTGGATCAAACAAAATGATGGAAGCTCCAATAACTACTGCTCCTGTTGTCAATAAAATAGGCGTGGTTCGTACTGCTCCTGCTTCGATAATGGCTTGTTTGATCGGAACCCCCTCGTTAAGTCGGATTTCGATAAAGTCAATCAGCAAAACCGAGTTCCTTACCATAACTCCTGCCAAAGCAATCATTCCGATAAATGAAGTGGCTGTAAAAAACGCGCTCAACAACCAATGCCCAAACACAATTCCTATCAAAGATAATGGAATCGCAAGCATCATTACCATCGGAGTTTTGAAATTTTGAAACCAACCCACAATCAGGATATAAATGATGACAATCACCACCATAAAAGCTACACCCAAATCACGGAAAACTTCCAATGTGATTTGCCATTCTCCATCCCATTTTACAGTGAAATCACTTTCATCTGAAGGTTGTTCCATATAGAGTTCGTTGACTTTGTAGCCTTTTGGAACTTTCATTTTGGCTAGCTTCTCATTCATTCCCAAAATGGCATACACAGGACTTTCTAATGCTCCAGCCATATCAGCCGTTACATAAACCACGCGTTTTTGATCTTTTCGATAAATGGTTTTTTGTAATGTATCACGAACCACCTTAACCAAATCACTCACTGGAATCATATTCCCTTGACTTCCCTTGATTTTAAGGTTTTGAATGTCCTGTAAACTCGTTTTGTCTTTATCGTCAAGCGAAAGTACGATGCCTACATTGTCATAAGAGTTCTCGTCGTACAAGTTAGAAACTGGATATTCTTTCAGCAAATAAGTCAAATTGCCAACCACTTGCTGGGGAGCAATTCGGTTCAGCATCGCTTTTTCTTTATCAACTTCCAGTTTGTATTCCACTTGATTGTCTTCAACAGTCCAATCAATATCAACAATATCCGAAGTGTTTTTCAAAATATCCTTTACCTGATTCGCTACTTTTATCTGGTCTTTATAATTAGGCCCATAGATTTCGGCAACCAAAGTGGACAAAACGGGTGGTCCTGGCGGAACTTCAATTATTTTCACATTTGCAGCATATTTCTTGGCAATCTTCTGAATCTCGGGACGCATTGCTTTGGCGATATCATGACTTTGCAACTTTCTGTCGTCTTTGTGCAACAAATTCACCTGAATATCAGCCATATTACTACCACCACGTAAATCATAATGACGAACTAATCCGTTGAAGGTAATTGGTGCCGAAGTACCAATATAATTTTGGTAATCTACCACTTCGGGCTTGGTCGATAGATACTGTGCAATTTCCTTGGTCACTGCTGCTGTTCGTTCTAGTGTCGTTCCTTCGGGCATATCAATTACCACCTGGAATTCGTTTTTGTTGTCAAAAGGCAGCATTTTTACTACAACCGATTTGGTAAAAAACATAGTTACCGAACCAATTAATAAAACAACTGTTACGAGTAATAGAATTCTTCTTTTCGAACTGCTGTCCAATAAAGGTCTTTCCAGTTTGTTGTATATTTTATATACCCAACTGGTTTCCATTCCTTCTTCGTGTTTGTGTTGCTGTTCGTCTTTTTCTTGAAGTAAATGATAACCCAAATAAGGCGTTACGGTCAAGGCTACAAACAAGGACAAGATCATTGCAATTGAAGCCCCAATTGGCATTGGACTCATATAAGGCCCCATCATTCCGGATACAAAAGCCATTGGCAATATCGCCGCAATGACGGTAAATGTTGCTAAAATCGTTGGATTTCCCACTTCATTTATCGCATATATGGCTGCTTGTTTGAACGGCAGTCGCTTCATCTTGAAATGGCGATGCATATTTTCGGCAATGATAATACTGTCGTCGACCACAATTCCCACCACGAAAACCAAGGCGAAAAGTGTGATTCTGTTCAGTGTATATCCTAACAAATAATAAGCAAATAAAGTCAAGGCAAATGTCAACGGAACAGAGAAAAACACGACTAATCCGCCTCTCCAACCCATTGCTAAAATAACTAAAAAGGTTACCGCAATAATAGCAATTCCCAAATGCAACAGTAACTCCCCCACTTTATCCGAAGCCGTTTCTCCATAGTTTCTGGTCACTTCAACGTGAACATCAGCTGGGATTAAATTCTTCTTCAATTGTTCGACTTTAGCAATGATTTTCTCCGAAATTTTCATCGCATCAGCACCTTTTACTTTTCCAATAGAAATGGTGACGGCAGGATATTCCGATTGATCTTTTTTGAATTTTTCATTGGATTTTCCATATCCAAAAGAAACATAACTTTTGGCTGTAGAAGGTCCATCTTTAACCGTAGCTACTTGTTTTAAATAAACAGGCATATTCTTGTTCACGCCTACAACCAAGCTTTCTACATCTTCCGCACTCGAAAGAAATTTCCCTGTGGTAACTAGATATTCTTGGTCATTATTTACAAAACTTCCCGATTGCGAACTGCCGTTATTGGCTTGAATCATTCCCATAATTCCCAAAGCATCGACGCCATTTTCGGCCATTTTATCTTTGTCTAATACTACTTTTAGTTCTCGGTTTCGACCTCCAATTTCTCTGGTTATGGCAACATCTTTTACTTTCTCTACTTCCGATGTCACTTCCTCGGCAATCTGGCGCAACTGGAAATCATCCATTTTTTCACTCCAAAGCATGATTCCAAGCATTGGCACATCGTCAATAGAACGTGTTTTTACCATTGGTTTATAAACCCCTTTAGGAAACATATCCTCGTGTTTTGCCAATTCGTCATACAATTTCACGTACGAACGCTCCACGTCCTGACCAACATAAAACTGTACAATCAATAGTGCCTGACCGTTCATCGCCATCGTATGCACGTGCTCTACTCCTTTGATGTTCGAAATAATTTTCTCTAACGGCTTCGCCACACGACTTTCTACTTCCGTGGGACTTGCTCCGGGATAACCCACCATTACGTCGGCCATTGGAACATTAATTTGCGGTTCTTCTTCCCTCGGAATCAGAAACGAACTGTACACACCAATAATCATCAAACCAACCATCAACAAAATGGTCAATTTCGAATTGATGAAAAAATGGGCTATTTTACCTGAAATACCTTCTTGCATATTTTTTTTGTTTAAAGTTTAAAGTTTCAGGTTGTTGCCCAAAACCGAACACTATTTCTTAATTACTGATTCCTTCGCCTGCAACCTGATTACTGAACACTAACCAAAGCTCCGTTATACAACTTTCCTTCAGCCGAAATGATATATTGCTCATTAGCTGATAATCCGGATAAAACTTCTACTTGATTGCCAAATGTTTTCCCAGTTCGCAACCATCTTAAAATAGCGATATTTTTTTCTCCAATCGTGTACACTCCGGTTAATTGACCTTGTTTCACCAAAGCACTTTCCGGAACTAAAACCCTGTCATTTTGAACCGTTTGATTTTTGTTTGCGACTGGAAATTGCACATTGACAAACATTCCGGATAATACAGTAGCATCTGTTTTGTCTAAATTTACTTTTACCAAATATTGTCCGCCGGTATTCGTTGCTGATGAACTCACTTCACTAACCTTTCCAGTTAAAGTTACGTTTGACGATTTCACCAAAACTTTCACGGCCATTCCTTTTTTAATGGCATTAATATCATTTTCTGAAACCATTGCGGTAACTTGCAATCTTGATGCGCCTTCCACACTTACCAATGGCATTCCCGGATTCGCCATATCACCTTCTTTTACGAAAGTATTGGTTACCGTTCCCGAAAATGGTGCCGTGATATTCGAATACGAAAACTGCGCCATCACTTCGTTTCGCATTTGTTTGGCTCCTTCTAATCCGGCTTTTGCCATTTCATAACGAGCAGTCATATCGTCCAGTTCTTTTTGTGATGCAGATTGTTGTTTAAATAAATTCACAAAACGATCATAATCTTTTTTGGCATTGTTGTAACCCGCAGTCGCTTGCAAAATACTGGCATCCACTTGTGCTTTTTTGGCTAGTAAATCGGTGTTGTTGATGCTGACCAACAATTGCCCTGCTCCTACTTTTTGTCCCACTTTTACGTGAATTTTGGTCACATAGCCCATCATTCTTGTGCTGAGATTGGCACTGTTCTCTGCTTCAATTTTCCCACTGGCAGTTATAAATCCGCCATCGGTATTTTCAGAAACTCCGCTAACTTTCACTACTATTGCTGGCTCTGTCTTAATTTGTTCTTTCTTGTCTCCTCCACAAGAAGTCAAAAAAACTGCGGAAATGGAAATGATTGCTATTATTTTTTTCATAATTTATTCGTTTTTGTTATTACTTACCTTACAGGTTTTAAATACCTGTCAGGTATAATTTGTTAGTTATTATTTAGTTAAAAACTGTAAATATTCCTGCGTAAAATCATACTCGAAAACCGCTTGCAGCAATTCCAGTTCTTTCTGGAACATTTGCGTTTCTGCTTGCAATAAATCGGTTGTTTTTTCGAGTCCTTGTGTGAACCGATTACTTCTGATTCTATAGGCCTCTTTCGATTGTTCCAAGGCTAATTTTTCTAAATTCACTTTGTTTTCGGCATCTTTCAATTGGCGATTCGTTTTGTTGAGTTCCAATTGGCTTTGAGATTTGTATTGTTGGTTTTCAAATTCCGCTTTTTGATAATCAGCTTTGGCTTTTTCCATTTTCCCGATAGACTTGTAACCGTCAAAAACTTTCCAGGACAATTGCGCTCCCACCAAATAACCTTGTGCATTGGTTCCAAAGAGCGTGTCGTCATACATTTCATAACTTCCAAAAGCATTCAAAGTAGGCAAGAAATTCATTTTGCTCGATTGCAACATTTTGGCGTAAGCTTCAGCCGATTTATCCATTGCCAGAATGTCTTTTCGATTGCCCGAAAGTGTTGTATTATTGCTTGAAATAGTGATGGTATTGTCCAACTCTTCCAAGGATTTATAAACTTTATTAGTATTATCTTCATTCAAAAGAAAAGCCAAATAATCAGAAGCATTTTGTACATTGCTTTTGGCATATTGCAATTGGTTTTTGATTTCGTTGACACGAACCTGCACCGACAATAAATCGGTTTTTTGAAGGATTCCTTGTTTGAAATTGTTTTCTACCAATTTCAAATTGGCATCAGCCGTAGTGCTTGCTTTTTCCAACACTTTTACGGCTTTGTACGATAATTGCAATTGCATAAAGGATTTGTTGACTTCCAAAGCCAAGCATTCTCCTGTGCGTTCGGTTTGCAATTGAAACGCTTCCATTTTGGACTTGGCAGCCTGTCTTCCATAAAATCCATCTAAATTGATAAGCGGTTGCAAAACCTCAATTTTAGTGGCGTAATTTTGGGTTGCAGAAGGATTATTCAACAATGCAGGATTAAAATCTGAAGCCGTTAAGACCTCCTGATTCAATTTAGAACCAAAAGCCATCAACGGATTTGTGGTCGAAATAGCAGTATGCGAAGCCGAAATGCTGGGCAAGAACAACGCATTGGATTGTCGATAATCAGCTTGTGCCGATTTGAAGGCCTGATTGGCAATCTTGATTTGCAAATTTTTATCGGAAGCTTTTAACCAAATATCCTTTTTGGAAATGGTCAGAGTATCCTGCGCAAAACCTAAAGTTGAAATGGAAATTGCTCCAACTAATAGAAGTAAATTGATGTTCCTCATAATTATTTTATCTGATTATGGGGCAAAGATATAGTCGGGAATAAAGATGTTCAGTAACAAGTGTTACATTGGGTAAAGAGATTTGTTATAATTGTTTATTAAATTTCTAAATACCTAAATTAAAATAATTACATTTAAAAAATATATTAAGTGATTCCATAGTTATGAATAACAAAGTCCCAACATATGAAGAATTACTTGAAAACATCAAAAATCAAGAGTTAATAATTGCTCAATTAGTTGAAAAAGAAGAATCATTATCTAAATTCAAATTTTTCATCGAAGAGTCTAGTGATTTGGTATGCGTTGTTGGAATTGATGCTTTTTTTAAAGAGATAAATCCTGCTTTTGTTGAAGTCTTGGGATATTCAAAAGACGAATTGCTTAGCAATTCTTTAATTCCTCTTTTGCATCCTGATGATCTTGAAAAATCGTTAACAGAGATTGAAAAACTATCTACCGGAGTACCTTCAGTAAATTACGAAAATAGATTTCTGAAAAAAAACGGAGAATTTGTTACCATTCAATGGACGGCAAACAGTATCACTTCTGAAAATATTTTCGCGATTGGAAGAGATGTTTCAGAAATAAGAAGCATCCAGGAAAAATTAATTAGAAGTGAAAGTCTCTTAAATGATGCCCAAAAAAATGCAAAAATGGGCACTTGGGAATTTAATTTTAAAACTAAAGAAATACATTGGTCCAATGAATTGTATGCTATATTTGAAATTAAGAAAAAGAAAAATCAGGATTTATTTCAAGAATATTTAAAAAATTACTCCATAGAAGACAAAGCCTTATTTCAAGAAAAAATAGCGCAATTAATAATTGATAAAAAACCTTTTGAAATCGAACAAATTGCTACTTTTTTCAATAAAAAAATAAAGTGGTTCAATCAAACAGTTTTTCCTTTATTGGATAATAGTGGGAATGCATATGGAATTAGGGGCAACACTCAAGATGTCAGCTTAAAAAAACAAATTGAAATTGCCCTCAAAGACAAAGAAAAAGCAGAACTCAATTATAAATTAAAAGGGATTGAAGAAGAAAGCAATGCCAAGTTTAAGAATTATATTGAAAATGCACCTGATGGCGTTTTTGTCTTGGATAAAAAAGGAAATTACTTGGATGTAAACCCTGCAGCGACACTATTGACGGGTTATTCTAAAGAGGAACTATTAACGATGAAGTTTGGTGATTTGTCTTCCGCTGATTCTGTATCAGAGTACTTTAAAGAATTTCGAAATCTTTTAGTTCACGGGCTAGCAAAAAAAGAAATTAAGGCGATTCATAAATCAGGAGAAATCAGATGGTGGTCAGTGGAAGCTGTAAAACTTTCTGAAAACAGGTTTTTAGGTTTTACAAAGGACATCACCGAAAGAATTTTATCAGAAAAAAAACTCATCAAAGCAAATCGACTTTATTTGTTTATCAGCCAGATAAACCAGATGATTGTTCGTGCCCATAATCAAGAAACGCTATTCAGGGAGGCTTGCACAATTGCGGTAAATCTGGGGAAGTTTAAATTGGCATGGATTGGAATCATTGATAAAAATACTGAAAATATTATTCCTGTGATGATGGCAGGTGAAGACAAAGAGTATCTTGCGATTATTAAAAAAATTTCAATCAACAATAATGCACCTGGAGGCAGAGGTCCGGGGGGCACGGCGATTAGGGAAAACCGATATGTTATATGCAATGATATTGAAAACGATTTAATGATGCTCCCTTGGAGAAAAGAAGCATTAGAAAGAGAATATTTATCCATAATGGTATTACCCATAAGAAAATTCGGGAAATTAATTGGAGTTTTTTCTTTCTATTCAGATGAAAAAAACTTTTTTGATTCCGAAGAAATTGCATTATTGGAAGAAGCAACAGATGATATCGCTTTTGCATTAGAGAATTTTGAAAAAGAATCATTGCGAAAAAAAGCAGAAGATTCAGTTTTCGAAAGCGAAAAACGGTATCACACACTTTCTGAAGTATCTCCAGTTGGAATTTTTCGTACAGATATAAATGGACTTACAACATATGTTAATCCCCGTTGGTGCGAAATTTCCGGCTTATCTTTTCAAGAAGCTTTAGGCAATGGTTGGTTAAACGCGGTACATAATGACGATAAAAAATTATTGTTTAATGGATGGCAAACAGCAACTAATAATCAAGAAATCTCTATATCAGAATATCGTTTTGTTCGCCCGGACGGTTCAATTTCATGGGTTATTGGACAAGCGATTCCTGAAAAAAATGCAAGAAATGAGGTTGTTGGATATATCGGTTCTACTACTGATATTACTGAACGTATGCTGGCTGAAAAAGAATTCAGGAAAATACACCAAAAAATGGAAGCCATTCTTGATGCAATTCCTGATTTACTTTTTGAAGTTGGAATTGACGGACGGATTTATAATTATCATTCCCGTCGGGCTGACTTGTTAGCGATGCATGCGAACTCATTCCTGGATAAAACATTTTTTGAAATATTACCTCCTGATGTTGCGAATTCATTTCTGTCTGCAATACATGAAGCAAATGAAAACGGGTTCTCGAACGGACAGCAATATTCATTAAAATCACAGGATGGTCAGACATATTGGTTTGAACTTTCAATAGCTCCCATGAAGCAGATTATTGGTCACGATTTGCATTTTATTTGTCTTTCTCGAGATATTACCTTAGCAAAGCTATCAGATTACGCTCTAAAGATTAGTGAAGAAAGATATAGTGGATTAATGAATAATCTCGATGCTGGTATAGTAGTTCATTCCTTTGACACTTCAATTATTACGAATAACCAAAAAGCATCGGAATTGTTAGGATTGAGTGATAGCCAGATGAAAGGTAAAACTGCTAATAGTCCATCTTGGAAGTTTATGAATGAAAATAATTTGCCTTTGCCAATTGAAGAATATCCAGTAAATGAAATAGTAAAGACTAAACAATCTCTTAAAAACAAAATACTTGGCATAAATCGACCTGGAAACTTGGGCATTGTTTGGCTTTTGGTCAATGGTTTTCCAGAAATGGATTCCAATGGCGAAATATTTGAAATTGTAATTAGCTTCATTGACATCACCGAGCGAAAGTTGATGGAAACGGAATTAATAAAAGCCAAAGAAGTAGCTGAATCAGCCAATAAAGCCAAGACTGATTTCTTGGCTAATATGAGTCATGAGATAAGGACACCTTTGAATGGAATAATTGGTTTTACCCATTTATTGATGGAATCAAATCTAAAAAAGAATCAGACACAATATATGTCTACCGTCAATGAATCAGCCAATTTATTGATGCATATCGTCAATGATGTCTTAGATTTTTCTAAAATAGAATCCGGAAAGTTAGAATTAAATATTGAGGTAATAAATCTATATAAACTGATCAATCATGTTATTGATTTATTTAAACATCAATCCGATAAGAAAAAAATAGAGTTAACATTAAACTTGAATAAAAATGTACCTCACTATATTTTTGCTGATTATGTGCGGTTAAAACAAATATTAGTTAATCTCATGAGTAATGCTGTAAAATTTACAGATTTTGGAGAAATTCAATTAGATATCAATGAAATTGAGGGCTTAGATAAAAAATGGTCAACCATAATGTTTTCCGTAAAAGATTCTGGTATAGGAATAAAAGAAGCAAACAATGAAAAAATATTCAAATCGTTTATGCAGGAAGACAATTCCACAAATCGAAAATTTGGAGGAACAGGTTTAGGATTGGCAATCTCAAATAAACTTTTAGGTTTAATGGACAGTAAATTGGAATTAATAAGCCAATATGGAGAGGGTAGTAATTTTTTCTTTACCCTTAAATTTAGAAAATCAAAACCAATAAAAAAAATAGAATCAATTAATGCAACAACATTAAAAGATAAATTAATTTCTAAAATTACCCTTAAAGACAAAAGAATTTTAATTGTTGAAGACAATAAAATCAACATGCTTTTGACAAAAAAACTGGTTAATGCAATAATTTCTAATTGTACTATTTACGAAGCCAATGATGGGAATGAGGCCATAGAAAAATATATAAAGAAACAACCCGATCTTATCTTTATGGATATTCAAATGCCTAACAAAAATGGTTATGAAGCCGTTGAGGAAATTAGAAAAATTAAAAATTCGGATAAAATTCCAATAATTGCATTGACGGCAGGGATAATGATTGGCGACAAAGAAAAATGTTTTGCAGCAGGAATGAATGATTATCTGCCAAAACCACTTATTCAAATTGATTTAGAACAAATGCTTAATAAATGGTTGAATGTCTGATTTTCAATTTTTTTTAAATTAAAGGTGAAGTTCTCCAAACTACCATCTGTCTTTGCAAACTATCTTCTCGAACCCAACCATTTTTATGCAGTATTTCTGAATATAGGGTGCTAAATCCAAAGTTCTTCAATGTATTCCTTAAAAACATCGGATTGCTTTGCGAAGTCACGAAACTTCACACTCCAAAAAAATCAATTCTTTTTTGAGGGTAAAGGCGGGAGCTCAATTACTTCCACATTAATGGCAACAGCATAATCATTTGGAATGATTTTACTCCCATGAGCATTGGCATATACTTTTGTAAATTCGGCTCCAAAATATAAGATTATGGCCGAATAATAAACCCAAATCAAAATAATTATTATGGAACCAGCTGCCCCATATACTGTCGCAACGGTTGAACTTCCTAAATAAAACCCGATGGCAAATTTGCCAATCATGAAGAAAAAAGAAGTAAAACTGGATCCAATCAAGGCATCTTTCCAGGCGATATGACCGTCAGGAAGCGTTTTAAAAATAATAGAAAACAAGACGGTCGTGGTGGCAAACAGGATTAAAATATTGAGTACATAAAACACATAAATGGTTGAATCTGGAAAATAAATAAGCAGACGTGCGTTAATAATATCCATAATGGTGTTGACCATCAAACTAACCAATAACAAAAACCCAACCGAAGCGATCATAGAAAATGACATCAATCGGTTTTTAATAAATTTCATAAATCCCTTGTCGGGTTTCGCCTTTAAACCCCATATATAATTGATGGAACTTTGAATTTCGGCAAAAACTCCCGAAGCCCCAATAAGTAACATAACTCCTCCAAATATGGCAGTAAATGCAGTATTTTCGGCCAATTCAATATTCTTGATGGTTTCCTGAATTTGGATGGCGGCTTCATTACCTACCATTCCGTTTATCTGACCAAAAAACTTTCCCGTAACCGCTTCTCGTCCAAAGAAAACACTAAAGATGGACATAATTATAATTAACAATGGAGGCAGTGAAAATATGGTATAATACGACAGTGACGCACTTAGTTTTATGGCATTGTCATTATCAAATTCCTGATAGGTCTTCTTCAGTAAATTCCAACTAATCAAGGCTACTTCTTTGTGTCTCATTATTTATAATTATTGTTGGCTAAATCATTCCAAAAAAAATACTGGAATTCATTTCTTTGGACAAAGCTAGGCTTATTGCGCTAAATTGATGCACAGGGATCCAAACAAAATGATAATTATAATGGAATACTTGGTTTGATGCCAATATAAAAGCAGAAATACTTATTAAAATATATAATTCAATCATTATAACAGTCCTAATTTGCTTCTCAAGTATTGGTGCAGGGTGCTTTGTGGTCGTAATTAGCGTTGCAAGGCATCCTCATCTCCTACTCTCTCCAAACCACCATTTTGCTTTGTAAACTTTCTTCTTCAAACCAAACTTTTTGATAGCAGTTTTCTTGATATGGGCTACCAATTCATCAACAGAATCGGTCACAAATAAAAGTTCCATATCTTCCCAGCTGATTGTTTCGTGTTTTGCCATCATTTCAATGTGTTCACACAAATCTTTATGATATTCCTTATCAAAAATCACCACGGGAAAACCGGCAATCATTTTATTTTGAATCAATGTCAAGGCTTCAAACAATTCGTCTAAAGTGCCCATTCCTCCTGGCATTACAATAAAACCGAAGGAATATTTCACGAGAATCACTTTCCGAACAAAAAAATGGGGAATATAAATCCATTTGTGAAGATAGGGATTGGGTTTTTGCTCCACGGGAAGCACAATATTACAACCCACAGAATAACCGCCTGCTTCATAAGCGCCTTTGTTGGCAGCTTCCATAATCCCGGGACCGCCGCCCGTCATCACGGTAAAACCCAATTTTGCCATTGCCGTACCTATTCTCTCGGCATCCTGATAATGATCCATTTCAGGACCAAAACGGGCCGAACCAAAAACGGTGACACAAGGTCCTATAAAGTGCATTTTACGAAAAGCCTTTAGGAAACTAAAGAAGACTTTAAACACAAAAACCAATTCCCTAAATCGGGAAAGCGGTCCTTGAAAAAATCGGTATTCGTCTTTTGAAAGTCTGTAGTGTGGCGTCTTTTTCATAGCAACTATAAAGTTACTAAATAGTTCAGTTATATTTTAAAACTGCAACTCAATATAATGGGATTTTTTGTCCTAATTCTTGAAATTAAAATTGTAGGATTAATTGTAGGTGGAATAAAAAGGGTATATTTGGGAATCCATAATGGTTTTTTGTAAAAGGCATTTATATGCGTTGAATGCTATTTAAAAAACTGAATAATAAAACATTAAACTAAAATGAAAATGAAAAAAATTATATTATTTAACCCGTTGGGTGCAATTATTTAAAGTAAAATAAATTGAATAAATATTGGTCAAGATACTGAAATTCAGTATCTTGAAGTCGCTAAACCGCCAA
>NZ_JAYWCK010000011.1:0-2649 GCF_043780635.1 Flavobacterium sp. | reverse complement strand
GAAATTGGCAATTTGCAACCAGTATTGAATTCGTATTGGTTGATGATTCACGTGGCGATTATCGTGGCGAGTTACGGACCATTTGCCTTGGGAATGATTTTGGGAACGGTTTCTTTGTTGCTGATTCTTTTTACCACTGAAAAGAACAAAGAAAAAATGAAATTAAACATCAAAGAAATAACATACATCAACGAAATGGCGTTAACTATTGGCTTGATTATGCTGACCATCGGGAATTTCCTTGGCGGACAATGGGCTAACGAAAGTTGGGGTCGTTACTGGGGTTGGGATCCCAAAGAAACTTGGGCATTGATTAGTATTATGGTTTATGCTTTTGTGATTCACTCTCGTTTTGTTCCTGCATTAAGAGGAAAATGGATATTTAACCTGATGAGTGTTTTTGCTTTCGTGTCGATTTTGTTTACTTATTTTGGAGTAAATTTTCACTTGGTAGGATTGCATTCTTATGCAAGTGGTGAAGCAAAATCATTAGCTTGGATATGGGAATTATTAGGATCAATAGCATTGTTTGGAGCAATTACGTATCCAAAATACAGAAAATATTACAAGAAATAAAATCTAATTTTTTATTTTTAGAAAGGTTAAACTTTGCGGTTGAACCTTTTTTTATTCATTTAAATGGGAAATATGATTTGATGCTATTTTAAGGTGTTTTTTTAAATCATTCCCGCAATTTTAGCCATTTGTACTAATGCAGTTGTATCTCGAACCCCCAATTTATCAATCATGTTGCTGCGGTGATTACCAACTGTATTGACACTAATAAATAATTTTTCGGCTATCTCTTTTGTGTCCAAATCATCAGCTATTAGTTTTAAAATTTCTTTTTCCCTTACAGACAATAAATCTTTATTGGAATAGAGTTTATCCTGAGAATGAAAAGTGTGAACATATTCGCTGTTTTGACCGTGAGAGATCCGTATCCAATAATACCTAAAATTCTTTTTAAGAAGGTGATTGATATTTTGAACATAATTGAAAGTGTATTTGAATTTCCTATTTTCATCGTAATGAATGGGAGAACCTTTAGAAAAAAGACAAACAGGTTTACCGTCCAGAAGCAAATATCTAATGCCACAGTGAAATATTTGTATATTCATTCTTTGGGCAAAAGGAATTTCTTCTAACACTCCAGTGAACCACTTTACTGATTCTGTAAAAAAAAGCAGGTACTCTTTTTCAAGCAAGCTCATAATCTGAATCATTCGTTCAGATTGGGGGACTTCTGGAAGATCGCCCCAAAATTCATTTTTCCCTACTTCTAGGATAGGTGTGTAATTGAGATGGTCAAATATCCCAATAACTGCATCTGTACCTCTTATTCCGTTTAGCAACAAGTTTGCTTCTTCTCTAAATCGCTCTAGGTCTCCAATTGTATCGTCTATAAAAAAAGAGGAAGACATTGTCACAACTTTTTTGTACAGAAAATCTGCACTCTGCATCTTTCTCAAACTATCTTCCTGCATATCTAATTTTTGTATGTGTTTTTCCTTTTTTTCCAATGTTAACCCTTCGTAAATATAGTCCAATAATTAGACTTCATATTCATAAACAGTTTTTGTCTATCGAAGACTAAATGACCTTTTCAAAGAACTTTAGAATTCGTAATGGCAATAGTGTTTTTTATAAAATGCTAATATAGTGGATTTTAGTTTTTGTTTTCTAATAAAAAATTAAAAAATGATGATTATCACTATTTCCAGAGCTAATTGCTAAATCTAGTTTTACACTATAAACAAAACAACCAAAAACAAGCAAAAACTGGCATTATGATAGCAACAACTACTTATTCAAAACGGCAAGTCATACCAGCATTTGCAATCAACAAAACTAGACTGGTCGACCCCAAAAACGATAGTGCATTACTTGTAAAGCTGGTTCAATCCAAAAGCGAAAGAGGCTTTCACACTTTATACAATAAGTATTGTGGAGCTCTTTATGGTATAATTATTAAACTTGTAAAACGAACTGATGTGGCCGATGATTTATTACAAGATACTTTTGTTAAAATATGGAAGCATATTGATAGTTTTGACAGCTCAAAAGGAACATTATATACTTGGATGTTGAACATAGCCAGAAACCAAGCTGTTGATTATCTTCGTTCGGCTACTCATCAAAAACAATTGCTTCAAGTAGAAATTGATTTGTTTTCTCATTGTACCGATAGTATAGGAAATATAACTTCAAACAGTTGTGCTATTGAATTTAGGGACTTTAAAAACAAGGCATTGCAACTTAATCCAAAATACACTGAGGTGATTGATTTGATTTACTTTTATGGTTGGACACAAGAGCAAACTGCCGAAATTCTCAAGTTGCCTCTTGGAACAATTAAAACCCGAGCAAGAAAAGGACTTAGTTTGTTAAAAATGCTTTATCAACAATAGTAAAACTATTCTTTTAACCGCTACTTGTAAAGTTGCGCAACTATAAAAAAAACACAATAAAAAAATGAATATAGGTGACTATATCACTAGTGGGATATTACAGGATTATTGCCTTGGACTGCTTACAATTGAAGAAGAAAGAAAAGTAGAAACAATGTGCCACGATTATCCAGATGTTGCAAAAGAACTTCAAGTATTGCAACAAACTCTGCATAAATATGTAGCTAACGATACTATT
>NZ_JAYWCK010000010.1:0-26286 GCF_043780635.1 Flavobacterium sp. | reverse complement strand
AGAAAACTCAATTTGGTTGTAATTTACTTTCAATTTTGTCTGAATTAAATCAGTTTGACTCGGAGTAAAATTCGAAACGCCAAAATCCAGAATTTTCCCTTCGTTTTTAAGTTTTTCAATCGCTTCGGCAATCTCGTCAACTTGCATCAATGCGCTTGGTCGGTGCAATAAAAGCAAATCCAAATAATCCGTATTCAAATTTTTTAGCGATTGTTCTGCTGACCAAATAATGTGTGATTTCGAATAGTTATAATGGTGAATTTTAGTTTTTCTGTTTTCTGACGGTAACTGGATGCCACATTTCGAAATGAGTTGTATTTTTTTTCTGTCGATTTGGCTTTCGCCAAAAGCGTTTCCAAAAGCAGCTTCGGTAGTGTAACCGCCATAAATATCGGCATGATCAAATGTTGTAATTCCAGTTTCAATACAAGAATTCATCAGTTCAATCATCTGGTTTTTATCCAGATTTTTGCCCCAATAACCCCAAGTCATCGTGCCGGCAATTATTTTGGAAAAAGGTGGTTTTTTCATAATTTCATTTTATTGATTTATATTAAAGAATCTTCAGTTTTAAGGTGTATTTATTAGAAACTTTAAAATTATGAAAATACTATCACAAATCATCCTTAAAATTCAGTGTTTGTCAGAAGTTTTAACCATTTTTTAACATCGTACTTCTAAAAAAAAATTCAATTTGCACCGTCAAAAATAATGAACACAATTTATAGTAATTAAAATACAAAAATGGAAGAAAATACAACGACTTTGGACATTAGGGCAATCAATGAAAAAATAGAAAGAGAAAGTGCTTTTATCGATTTGCTTACTATGGAAATGAATAAGGTAATCGTGGGTCAAAAACATATGATTGAACGATTATTAATCGGACTTTTAGGTCAAGGACATATCTTGCTAGAAGGTGTTCCAGGATTGGCAAAAACATTAGCAATAAATACTTTGGCGCAAGCCGTTCATGGTTCTTTTAGTAGAATTCAGTTTACTCCGGATTTATTGCCTGCCGATGTTGTGGGAACAATGATTTACAATATTAAATCCAATGAATTTTCTATAAAAAAAGGACCAATTTTCGCCAATTTCGTTCTTGCAGATGAGATTAATCGTGCTCCGGCCAAAGTGCAATCAGCATTATTGGAAGCGATGCAGGAAAAACAAGTGACGATTGGCGACACTACTTTCAAATTAGACAAACCGTTTTTAGTTTTGGCTACACAAAATCCAATCGAACAAGAAGGAACCTATCCTTTGCCAGAAGCGCAAGTCGATCGTTTTATGTTGAAAACCGTGATTGATTATCCAAAAATGGAAGACGAGAGAATGGTAGTACGTCAAAATTTAAAAGGAAACTACGAAAAAGTAAATCCAGTAGTTTCTGTAGAACAAATTCTGCGTGCACAAGAAGCCGTTCGTGAAGTTTATATGGATGAAAAAATTGAAAAATATATTCTTGATATTGTATTCGCCACTCGTTATCCTGAAAAATACAAATTGGCCGATTTGAAACCATTAATCAGTTTTGGAGCTTCACCACGTGGAAGTATTAATCTTGCCAATGCCGCAAAATGTTACGCCTTTATCAAACGTCGTGGTTATGTAATTCCGGAAGATGTTCGCGCTGTGGTTCATGATGTGTTACGTCACAGAATTGGGCTTACTTATGAGGCTGAAGCCGAAAATATCACTTCGGTTGATATTATCAATAAAATCGTTAACGAGATTGAAGTACCTTAAATCAGATAGCAGTTGGCAGATAGCAGAATGCTTCGTTAAATACGACTTTATTTCTGCAATCTGAAACCTGCAATCTGCAATCTGAAGCAATGGAAACAAAAGACCTCTTAAAAAAAGTACGAAAAATAGAAATCAAAACCCGAAGATTGAGTGATCACATCTTTTCGGGTGAATATCATACGTCTTTTAAAGGACGCGGAATGACTTTTAGCGAAGTGCGTCCGTATCAATATGGTGACGACATTCGTGCAATTGATTGGAATGTGACAGCTCGTTATAATGAAGCTCACGTTAAGGTTTTCGAGGAAGAACGCGAATTGACGATGATGTTAATGGTGGACATTTCGGGTTCAGAAAGTTTTGGTTCGAAAAGCCAATTCAAAAAAGACATCGTTACAGAAATTGCTGCAACAATGGCGTTTTCGGCAACTCAAAACAACGATAAAATTGGCTTGATTTTGTTTTCGGACCAAATCGAATTGTACATTCCACCAAAAAAAGGACGTTCACACGTTTTGAGAATCATTCGTGAATTGATAGAATTTGAACCTAAAAGCCACAAAACAGATATAGCTCAAGCCTTAAAATTCTTGTCAAGTACTCAAAAAAAGAAAGCTATTGTGTTCGTGATTTCTGATTTCATTTCTGAAGATTACGAGCATACATTGAAAATAGCTTCGAAAAAACACGATATTACTGGCATTCGTGTGTATGACATTCGCGAAGAAAAAATGCCAAATTTGGGAATGGTTTCCATGCTTGACGCAGAAACTGGCGAAACACAATTGATTAATACAGGTTCAAAAACAGTGCGAATCAATTATGAAAAATACTATAACGAAAAAGTAAAATATTTCAAGGAAACATTTAGTAAGTCAGGAGGTGGAGTAGTAAACACCAGAGTTGACGAAAGTTATGTAACAAAATTATTGGGCTATTTTAAATCGAGATAAAGATTTTTGATTTCAGATTAACGATTTTTGATTTCAGATTTGGTTGAAACGGAGAGATGATTTCAGATTTTCATTAAAAAAGAAGAAGTACGTGAATAAACAAGAATTAGAAAATAGATTGATAGACTTTGCGGCAACAATAATAATTGTTGCGAGTAAATTTGAAAAAAACTATGCTGGAAATCATCTATCTGGGCAAATTATTCGTTCAGGAACATCTCCAGCTTTAAATTATGGAGAAGCTCAAAGTGCCGAAAGCAGCAAAGATTTCATTCATAAAATGGGAGTTTGTTTAAAAGAATTAAGAGAAAGTTTTGTTTGTTTAAAAATAATAGAAAAAGCAAATTTAACGACGGATTCAAATAATTTATCGATTGCAAAAACGGAAGCTAATGAGTTGATTTCAATTTTTGTGTCAAGTTTAAAAACCGCTAAAACAAATATGAAATGATTTTGAAATAGGAGATTCAATATTTTCGAGAGACATCTGAAATCAAAAATCGTTAATCTTCAATCAAAAATCAAAAGTTTGTCAAAATAAAGAATGAAAAAATTAATACTATACTTTCTGCTTACCACCGCTGTTTTTGCTCAACAAAAACAAGTGACAACAAGCATTGATACTACCAAAAATAAAATTGGTGCCGAGTTCAAACTAACGTTAAAAACTAACGTCGATACTTTGTCGAAGGTGATCTTTCCTAACGCAAAAAGCTTTGGTGCTCTTGAAGTAATTCAGTCATATCCAATTGATACCATCAGGAAAAATGACCGTTACGAATTAATCAAAAAATACGGTTTGATCCAATTTGATTCTGGAAAATACACGATTCCGAGCATAAAAATTTTAATCAATAACAAAGCTTTTTTATCAGATTCGCTTAAAGTTGAGGTTGCAAATGTACCTGTTGACACGTTGAAACAAAAAATGTACGACATCAAGGATATTGTTCCTGCAAATGACGGGATTGGCGATTGGTGGAAATATCTTTTGGTTTTATTGCTAATAGCCGGTTTTGGAGCATTGGTTTATTGGTACATCAAAAAAAGGCAAAAGGAGAAAATTGAAGAAGAAATTTATAAAACTCCTATAGAAAAAGCCACAAGCTTGCTGAACAATTTGGAGAAAAAAGAACTTTGGCAGCACGGTGAAGTCAAAGCATATTATAGTGAATTGACTGATATTGTTAGAAATTATATCGAAGAGGCCATTGACATTCCAGCAATGGAAAGCACTACTTCGGAACTGATTGAAGGATTGAAAACGGCTTCGCAGAAAAAGAAAATGAAGCTTTCGAAAGAAACAATTGACAGCCTTTTTGTGGTTTTAAAACAAGCCGATTTAGTGAAATTTGCCAAATCAAAACCATTGGATTTCGAAATTACTGAGGATAGAAAAAAAATAGAAAGAGCGATTGTCACCCTAGATAAAGCTATTCCTGTAGTAGTTGAAAATGCAGATGAAATGTTGCTCAACGAAATGCAACGTCAGGAACAATTGAAAAGAGAATTAAAAAAACGACGCAACAAGCGCATTCTTATTACAGTAGTTTCAGTATTTATGTTGCTTTTTACAACGACAACATATTTTATTATGACCAAAGGTTTCGATTATGTAATAGATAACGTCTTTGGAAATTCCTCCAAAGAATTGCTGGAAGGCGAATGGATAAAAAGTGAATACGGAAATCCGAGTGTGAGAGTTGAAACACCTAAAGTGCTCAAAAGAATAGATTTGACAAAAACGTTGCCCAAAAACGGAATGGCTTTGATTAAGGAAATGCAATCTTTTGCTTATGGAAGTTTGAGCAGCAATTTTTACATTATGGTTTCTACCTTGCAATACAAACAAGAAACTCAAATTGAATTATCAAAATCATTGGACGGAGCGTTGCAATCTATGGAATCTCAAGGCGCACAAAATATGATTGTAAAACAAGAAGATTTTGAGACTAAAGAAGGAATCAAAGGAATCAAAGGGTACGGAACTTTTTCGAAAATTGATGGTGAAAACAAAAGCAGCACGAAATTATATTATGAAGTTTTAATCTTTAGTCAGGAAGGTGGATTACAGCAAATTATTATCGTTCACGAAGAAGGTGATAAATATGCCAATGAAATTTCAGACCGAATTCTAAGCTCTGTCGAACTTCAAAACACCAGACAATAATGGGAAAATTAAGTTTTTTAAATCCAGAGTTTTTTTGGCTGTTTCTTCTGATTCCAATCGCTAGCGCTTGGTTATTTTGGAAAAGAAACCAACAATCTGCAAGTTTGAAAATAAGCTCAACACAAGGATTCAAGAATTCAAATTCGCTTTTGGCAAGATTAAAACCACTTTTGAATGTGCTGCGATTATTGGCGCTAAGTTCCTTAATTGTTGCGATGGCAAGACCAAGAACAGTCGACATAAGCAATCAAACAAAAACGACCAGAGGAATTGATATTGTTATGGCAATAGACGTTTCGGGAAGCATGCTTGCTAAAGATTTGAAACCAAATCGAATGGAAGCGCTGAAAGATGTAGCTGCTGATTTCGTTGAAGAAAGACCAAATGACAGAATTGGACTTGTACTTTACGCTTCTGAAGCCTATACCAAAACTCCGGTAACAAGTGACAAAGCAGTTGTACTCGAAGCCATAAAAGGCATAAAATACGACACGGTTTTGCAAGACGGAACAGGAATAGGAATGGGATTAGCAACAGCCGTAAACCGTTTAAAAGACAGCAAAGCCAAAAGTAAAGTGATAATTCTTTTGACCGATGGTGTAAATAATGCAGGATTTATAGAGCCGGAAACTGCCGCGGATATTGCAAAACAATACGGAATAAAAGTATATACAGTTGGAATTGGAACAAACGGAATGGCTGATTTCCCATACCAAATGACGCCTAGTGGACAGATTTTATTCCAAATGATGAAGGTAGAAATTGACGAACAATTATTAAAAACGATTGCCAGAAAAACCGATGGACAATATTTCAGGGCAACCAGCAACAGCAAATTAGCCGAAATTTATGCTTCTATCAATAAACTGGAAACCTCAGAAATCAAAGAATTAAGATTCTATGATTATGACGAAAAATTTAGACCGTTTGTATGGTTGGCAGGATTTTTAATTTTGGTTGAATTAGGATTACGAAACACGGTTTACAGAAGTTTTATTTAAGCAATAATGGAATTAGACGAATCAAAATATTTATACCTTCTTTTTATAGTACCATTTTTTGTGCTGCTTTTTCTATACAATCAATATTGGAAAAGAAAAAAACAGCGTGAATTTGGTGATTTAGATTTGGTTAAAAAATTAAGCCCTGAAAAATCAGTTTTCAAACCTATTTTGAAGTTGGTTGTGATACTTTTAGCATTGGTGGGAATAATTTTAGGATTAGTAAATCCAAAAATTGGAACCAAAATGGAAACTGTAAAACGTGAAGGAATCGATATTGTTTTTGCAATGGACGTTTCTAAAAGTATGCTCGCTGAAGACGTTGCGCCAAACCGATTGGAAAAAAGCAAACAAATTGTTTCGCAAATTATCAATCAACTGGGCAATGACAGAATAGGAATCGTGGCTTATGCCGGAAGTGCGTTCCCGGTTTTACCAATAACAACTGATTACAGCGTGGCAAAAATGTTCCTTCAAAGTATGAATACGGATATTGTTTCTTCACAAGGAACTTCGCTGGACGAAGCCATAAAATTGTCGGCTACTTATTTTGACGACAAAAGTAAAACCAGCAAATTATTGATTATGATTTCTGACGGTGAAGACCATTCAGAAGGTGCTGAAGATGCGGCCGAAGAAGCAAATAAGTTGGGAATGAAAATCATCACTATAGGAGTTGGAACAGAAAAAGGAAGCACAATCCCTTTGAGAGTAAATGGGGTTATCGAAAGTTTTAAAAGAGACAACAACAATGAAGTGGTTATTACAAAGCTAAACAAGGAAGGTTTAACCACCATTGCCAAAGCCACAAAAGGCGGATATGTAAACGGGAATAATACCAAAGAAGTGCTTGATTACGTGAAAAACGCACTCAATAATATCCAAAAAACTGAATTCGAATCTACACAAATGGCGGATTTTCAATCGCAATTTCAATGGTTCTTGGGATTTGCTTTTGCCTTTTTGTTTTTGGATATTTTCCTATTGGAAAGAAAGACAAAATGGGTTCAAAAGATGAATTTATTTAACGAAAAAGAATAATGAAAAATTTTATTTTATATATGTTACTAACACTTTCTTTTGTAGTTTCGGCTCAAGAGAAGGACAAAACTTTGCCAAAAGCGAATGAGGAATATGCGCAAAAGAAGTTCGTTGATGCCGAAGCAAATTTCAGAATTTCACATTCAAAATTTCCCAAAAGAACCGTTGCACCATATAATTTAGGTAACGCTATTTACAAACAAAACCAGATTGCAGAAGCTAAATTTGCTTATGCAACGGCATTGGCAAACACAAAATCAAGAGCTCAGAAACATAAAATATTTCACAATTTAGGAAATGTTTTTATGAAGGAAAAAAATTATACTAATGCGGTTGAAGCCTATAAAAATGCTTTGCGCAATAAACCTTCGGATGAAGAAACGCGTTATAATTATGCTTTAGCCAAAAAGAAGCTGAAAGAAAATCCGCCAAAAGACGATAAGAATAAAGACAAAAATAAGGATAAGGACAAAGAAAAAAAGGATAAGGAAAAAAAGGACAAGGACAAAAAAGACGGAGAAAAAGACAAGAAAGACGATAAAGGAGATAAAGACAAAGACAAGAAAAACGAAAAACCAAAGGATGAAGGAAAACCAAAACCAAATCCTAGCGGAATTTCTAAACAAAGAACAGAAAATCTTTTGGATGCCGTAAACAACGAAGAAAAGAAGATCCAAGACAAAGTAAATGCCCAAAAAGTAAAAGGAAAACCAGTTCAGACAGAAAAAGATTGGTAATTCAATTAGAATAAAACACAATGAAAAAATTTATAATAGCGATAGTTTTAATAGCGTGTAACTCACTTTTGGCTCAGGTACAATTTGAAGCAAAAGTCAGCAAAACGACCCTTGGATTAAACGAAAGACTTCGCATCGATTTCGTAATGAATATTGATGGAGACAACTTTAATCAACCATCTTTCGAAGGATTTAAAATTATTGCCGGACCTAGTCAGCAAGTGAGTCAATCGTGGGTAAATGGGAAAAGTTCTTTCGAAAAAATCTATTCCTATTATCTTTTACCAACTCAAAAAGGAAACCTGACTATCAGACAAGCTTCGATAGAATATAACGGTCAAATTTATAAGACATTGCCAATAAAAATAAATGTTACTTCGGCGGTAGAACAACCAAAAGACCCGAACGACACACAGGTTTCTGCCGATGACAATATTTATCTAGTTGCCGATATTTCTAAAACAAATCCATACATAAACGAACCTATTACGGTAGTTTACAAACTTTATTTCAGCTACAATATTGGAATCACGAATTGGAGAGAATTAGACAAACCTAAGTACAATGATTTTTGGAGTCAAAACATTGACATCAAACAACTCGTTGGCGAAGAAGGAATGTTTAAAGGAGAAAAATATCGTTTTGTAGTACTAAGAAAAACAGTTTTATATCCGCAAAAATCCGGAAAATTAGTTATCGAACCGTTGTCATTAGACATTGATGTGCAATTGCCTACAAATCGTAGAGATATGTTTGGACGAGTGGTAGTTACCAATGGAAATAAAAGGGTTTCGGCTGGAGCCAAAACAATCGCTGTAAGAGCACTTCCTGAGGTGGGAAAACCAGCAGATTTTTCGGGAGCAGTAGGGAAATTTGACTTTAGGGTTACACCTTCAAAAACGAATTTAAAAAGCGGTGAAAGTCTTGATTTAGTGGTTAGCGTATCCGGAAACGGGAATATGAAATTATTCAATTTGCCAAAACCGGTAGTTCCTAATTCATTAGAAATGTATGATGCCGTTCACAACGAAAAAGTAAACACAACGTTGTCAGGAATGTCAGGAAAAATATCCGACAGCTACACTATTATTCCACAATTCAAAGGGAATTATTCAATAAAACCATTGCAATTTTCTTATTTTGATTTGGGTTCTGGAACTTATAAAACTATAAGCTCGCCAGAAATAATGATAAATGTTCTTGAAGGCCCTTCGGCCAATGATCAAGTGGCTACAACAACAGGTAACTCCAAAAATATAATTTCGAGTAGCGAACAATTTAAATTCATCAAGTTAAAAACCGATCTTAAATCAATGAATAATGATGATTTCTTAGGGTCGAATTTATTTTACGGCTTACTGTTTTTGCCATTTTTAATTCTTCCGGCGATTGTGTTATTCAAAAAGAAAAAAGATGCTATTGATAGCGATGTTTTTGGAAACAGAATTAAAATGAACAATAGATTGGCCAAGAAATATTTATCCGAAGCCAAAAAACAAATCAACAACAAAGAGCCATTTTATGTGGCGTTAGAAAAAGCGATGCATAATTTTCTGAAAGCTAAATTGCACATCGAAACATCAGAAATGAGCAAAAGCAACATTCAGGAACTTTTGATATCCAGAAATGCAAGCCCGGAAACAGTAATCGATTTTATTGCTCTAACAGAAAACTGCGAACTAGCTCGTTTTGCTTTATCGTCAAGTGCAGCAATTCAACAGGATTTTGATAAAGCGGTATTGATAATTTCAGATTTGGAGAAACAGATTAGTTAAACGCACATAACAAATATTGTTATCCGTGTTCCAAAAAAAATAAATAATGAAAAAGATAATTTTTATATTACTACTAACAACCCAAATTTTATTTGCCCAAAGCGGTTTTGATAAAGGGAATTATTTGTACCAAAAAGGAAGATATGAACAAGCAATTTCAGAATATGAAAGCGTGTTATCTGCAAAACAACATTCGTCGGAATTGTATTTTAATCTTGGAAATTGCTATTACAAATTGAATAAAGTTGCGCCGGCAATTTATAATTATGAAAAAGCATTAGTTCTAAGTCCGGACGATGCCGAAATAAAAAACAACTTGAAATTTGCTCAAAAAATGACCATTGACGAAGTAAAAGATGTTCCAAAAGTGGGCTTTTCAAAAATGGTTCACAATCTTACTTCGACCTTTCATTACAATACTTGGGCTTGGATTTCAGTTGGTTTTTCTACTCTGTTTTTACTTTTTTTTATTGGATATTATTTCTCTCAAATAGCTTTGTCCAAAAGAATATTTTTCTTTGGAATGTTTGCCTTGATCTTTCTGCTTTTGATTAGTGTTTCAGCAGCAATTTCAGAGAAAAATGATTTCGAAAATGAAAGACCTGCGATTATTTTTGAAGAAATGGTTTTGGTGAAAAGTGAGCCACAAAAGGCTAGTACAACAGTTTTTACACTTCATGAAGGAACCAAAGTTTTTGTTCTGGAAACATTAGAAAATTGGAAAAAAATACAATTGACTGATGGAACTGAAGGCTGGATTGAAAAAACAGCAATTAAGGAAGTGAAATAGACCTCAGATTTCAGATGGCAGAACTTGTGAAATCTGAAATCTCCAACCTGCTATCTGCTTATTTTTTCTTCAATTCATCATACCATTTTTCAATTGAAGGATAAATAAATCCAGCAGTTTTTTGAATCGGACGATAAAACAGCGACTTATCTAAAGTTTCTTTTTTGGCAAAAGTATTATGGAAATTAATTTTTTCGAAAAGGTTCAAAAAGATGCTGATTACCAATATTGTTTTTAAAAGTCTAAAAAATCCACCACCTAGTTTGTTTATGACGCCTAATTGCGCAAAATTAGCAACGCTGGTAAGTACTTTTGCCATAATCGAAATAGCAATAACAACTAGAAGAAAGGTGACTATAAAGGCAACGATTTGAATTGTTTTTGGGTTCCAATGCACAATTCCAGCAAGCATTACTTTTGCTAAAAACGAAAACTTTATGGCAATATAAATTCCTAAAATCAAGGAAATTAAAGAAGCTAATTCTACAAAAAGGCCGTTTCTTATGCCTTGAAGTATACTAAACGCTAGCAACACGCCTAAAAAAATATCTAAAAAACTCATATAAATAGATTGAAAGAATAAAGAACAAAGATAAAAGAATTATGTTGGTATCTTTGCCAAAATAAAATTTGTGTTTTATGAACTCATAACTCATAATTCATAATTCATAACACAAAAAAATGTCTAGAGATATACAACTTAAAGAACGCTGGGAACAGCTTGTAATGATACTTTCCAATCAATTTTCGCAGGGCGAAGACTTAGATTTGGACGCCATAATTTATTTAATTGGAGTTCAGGAACTCGGAAAAATACATAATACCTACGAAAAAGACGAAAAACTAAACTTAATGCACATCGCAATCTGCAGATTGTTGGAGCCTTATGGTTTTTATGAATTTGAATTTTTTGACGAGGAAGGTTGGCCCCATTATAAGGTAAAAGAGGAATTACCGGCACTAAAAGCTGGGGAGCAATCGGTTTTGATGAAAGAAGCCATCGTTAATTATTTTATCGAAAAGGAACTAATTGATTGATGAGTGTAGTATAACGATTGCAGATTTCAGATTTATTGTGTAAACTTTAAACTTTAAACTTTAAACTTCGAACAAATTCCTTAAATTTGCACTCTCAATTATTGGATGAAAATGATAGACAAGATAAAAGAATATATTGGTGAAGCACAAGCTTTTTCAACACAAAATAAGGAAGAACTCGAAGCATTCCGAATCAAATTTCTAGGAAGCAAAGGTCTTTTAAAAGACTTTTTTGCCGAATTTAAAAACGTGCCCAACGATCATAAAAAAGAATTTGGACAAGTTATCAATTTACTTAAATCTTCAGCTGAGGATAAAGTAAAATCGATTCAAGAAGCTTTAGAAAGTAAAGAAGAAATAAAAGGATTTTACGGTGATTTAACGCGTTCGGCAGAACCCGTAATCATTGGTTCTCGTCACCCAATATCATTGGTAAAAAACCAAATTATTGATATCTTTTCGAACGTTGGCTTTAACGTTTCCGAAGGTCCTGAAATTGAGGACGATTGGCATAATTTTACCGCATTAAATTTGCCAGAATACCATCCGGCACGCGATATGCAGGATACTTTTTTCATCCAAACCAATCCAGATATTTTGCTGCGCACACACACTTCATCCGTGCAAGTGCGTTATATGGAAAACAACAAACCGCCTATCAGAACGATTTCTCCGGGAAGGGTTTTCCGTAACGAAGCCGTTTCCTCGCGTTCACACTGTATTTTCCACCAAGTCGAAGGATTGTACATTGACAAAGACGTTTCCTTTGCTGATTTGAAGCAAACGCTTTTATATTTCACCAAAGAAATGTTCGGAAAATCAAAAATCCGTCTTCGTCCGTCTTATTTTCCGTTCACGGAACCAAGTGCCGAAATTGATATTTATTGGGGTTTAAAAACCGAAACCGATTATAGAATTACTAAAGGAACCGGTTGGTTAGAAATTGGTGGTTGCGGAATGGTCGATCCTAATGTCTTGAATAATTGCAATATAAATTCGGACGAATACACTGGTTTTGCCTTTGGAATGGGAATCGAAAGAATCGCAATGTTGTTGTATCAAATTGGCGATATTCGAATGTTTTACGAAAATGACGTTCGCTTCTTGGAGCAGTTCAAGGCGAGTATTTAAAAGACAACAGAAAAAAGACGGATAGATGAGAGATTCGATCTACGGGTCTATAATCTTTTAGTCTATCATCTATTATCTCAAAATGAAAAAAGACATCAACATCCCCGAAGTAGAAAACGTTTTCATAGCCGCAGTTCAGGAATGGAGTGACGACTTTATGGAAAAGGTTTGGTATGCTTATTTAGTAAACGACAGCGATTTCAATCTCGATGGCGTTATGATTGTTTCCAAAGCCTTTGGAACACTTAATGGAGAGATGAAAAAAACATCACTTTTGCGTCACGCTTATGTAGAAGTTCCTGCTGTTTCAGTGGTAAAAATTGAAATGTTGGAGAAAAGTGTTTTGACACTCAACAATGAGTTTATGCTGACTTTTTTTATGGGCGACAAATTATATGACAGAAAATTTATTTTCAAAGCAAATACTATAACTCCAGATTATGTTGAGGAAGTACCTATTTTGTTTGTGGATGGTGTAATTGTGAGGTAATTAATACTTTGGTTTTAATTCCTCAAAAATTTTGTTTTTCTCATTAAAAACATAAATAATTGGTTTGCAATAAATACAATCATCATAAAATCCCTTTTCATTTGGCGGATTTACAATCAACATTTTACTATCTGATTTAAATTCATAACCAATACTTGAAGTTGGAGATTCATATATTTTTCCAGTAAGCCTGTCAATTACCATACTAATTTTGCAAGGAGAACCGCACCCCCAAAAAACAAAAGTATAGTGACCCGCAAAATTGATAGTGTCTGTTTTAAAAGCTTCTTGTAAACGAGTTCTAAATTCATTTGCCTCTTTAAGAGATTCCAAATCTAACTTCACATTTTTTGTGATAGGAAGTTTATTTACAGGAAAATCATTAAATGAAATGTAAGGTTCAAATTTGATTGATGAATAATTTATTTTATTTTTATCGATAGTACTATCGCCGTAAATAATTATGTTTTCGCTTTTGTAAATAGTATCAAACAAACTTTTGATTTTTGTGATTTCGATTTTTTTCTTGGTTTCTTTTTGTTCTTTCTTTTGACAAAAAAAAGACAGAAAGACAATAAATAAAAAAACAGAATATTTCATAAAAAATTTATTTAACTTGAAAACGGTCGCTAATTACTATACATTAATCCAACTTTTCCGTTAATCTTTCAAACACTTTTTTAGCGGATTTTCCTTCATATAAAATTTCGTAAACCGCATCGATAATTGGGGTTTTGGCACCATAACCAAGGTTAAGGTTGTAAGCGCTTTTTGTAGCGTAATATCCTTCGGCAACCATACTCATTTCCATTTGAGCCGATTTTACGGTGTAGCCTTTCCCAATCATATTCCCGAACATTCTGTTTCTCGAAAAAACAGAATAACCCGTTACCAATAAATCACCTAAATAGGCTGAATCATTGATATTACGTTTCATTTTGTGGACTTTCTTGATAAATTTTTTCATTTCCCGAATACCGTTACTCATTAACACCGATTGGAAATTATCACCATAACCTAAGCCGTGGGCGATTCCTGCTGCGATGGCATAAATATTCTTGAGCATTGCGGCATATTCTGTACCTATAATATCGTCAGAAATTTTGGTTTTAATATAACTACTAGATAAATATTTGGCCACAATTTTTGCTTTTTCAGCATCGCCACAAGCAATAGTAAGATAGGATAAACGTTCCAAAGCAACTTCTTCGGCGTGGCAAGGACCCGTGATTACACCGATATTCTCAAAAGGAATTCCATAAGTATTATTAAAATGTTCTCCAACAATCAAACTCGTTTCAGGGACGATTCCTTTGATGGCTGAGAAAATAACTTTGTCTTTCAATGACACTGTCAATTTTTCAAGTTCACCACTCAAAAAAGCCGAAGGAATGGCAAAAATGATATAATCAGCATAAGCAATTGCTTCATTTATATCGCTGGTCAATTTAAGTTTTTTAATATCAAATTCAACAGAACTTAGATAATTAAGGTTGTGATGATGACTTTTTAAATGTTCAATTGCATCTTCATTTCGCATATACCAGGCAATTTCTTTTAGGTTTACACATAGCATTTTAGCAATTGCTGTTGCCCAACTTCCGCCACCAATTACTGCAAATTTTAAATTATCGGCCATTTTTTTATTAGATTTAACCAAAAGTACTTAAAAATATACTAATAAAGCAATAAAGAAGCCACAGAAATGTGATTCAAAACCATCAAAAAAAATAGTTAAAAAATTTTTTAGTTCTGTACAATATATTTTTTTATTACACGTTGTAACTTATTGGTAAATAGTTTTTTATAAATTAGTATAGAGATTGAATTAGTTAGTTTTGTTTTAGTATTTTTGTAAAGGGCGTTCTTAAAGTTAATTTAGGAACGCCTTTCTATTTCTTTTCTAATTCAATTAATTATTATTTTGAATTCAATTGTTGCAATAGTTTTTCTGCAACCAGTTTAGAAGAAGCTGGATTTTGTCCTGTTATTAACAAGCCATCTTCAACGGCATAAGGATGCCAATCATCCGCTTTTGAATAAGTAGCGCCATTTTCCTGTAAAACATCTTCTAATAAAAAAGGAACAATTTTGGTTAAACCAACAGCCGCTTCTTCAGTATTTGAAAAACCAGTCACTTTTTTTCCTTTCACTAGAAATTCGCCATTAATTTTTACATTTTTGAGAGCTCCAGGAGCATGACAAACGAAACTAACCGGTTTGTTATTCGTGTAAAATGCTGCAATCAAAGCTGCTGAATCAGCATTTTCGGCTAAATCCCAAAGTGGACCGTGACCTCCAGGATAAAACACTGCATCATAATCAGCTTGGTTGATATCGGCTAATTTCAACGTGTGTTTTAGTTTTTCAAGAAGAACTGTGTCGCTGTCAAATCTTTTCGTGTCTTCTGTAGCTGCCGATGGATCTTCACTTTTTGGGTCAATTGGAGGTTGACCTCCCAGCGGTGTTGCAATATCTATTTGTACTCCTTTATCTGCCAAAGCATAATATGGCGCTGCTAATTCTTCTGTCCAAAATCCTGTTTTTTCTCCTGTGTTGCCCAATTTATCGTGACTTGTAACAACAAATAATACTTTTTTCATAACTTTTTTATTTTGTTTTTGTGCAGTTGCAGTTATGCAACTGGCAGTTAATGCTAAAACGACAAAAATTGCAATTTTTCTCATAACTTATTTTTATTAGTACAAAATTAGGTTGAATATGTTAGTAACGAAGTCTATTTACCACAAGTTTGTGATAAATAATTTTTCAAAAGTATTTAGAGGCTACTTCTTGTATAAATTATTGTGGTCAATATAGTCCCAAACTTTTTCAGGTAAAAGAGGACGGACATTCTTCTTGTTTTTGATGTTTTCACGAATGAAAGTTGACGAAATTTCTACAATTGGTGCATCAATAATGTGAATCTTTGGATTGTTTTTGAACTCCGAATTTTGTAATTCCGATGAAATGCGGGGATACACATAAATCTCGTGATTTTGCAAAATTATATCGTAGTTTTTCCATTTGTGCAACGACTTCAAATTGTCTTCGCCCATGATCAACGAAAAAGTATGCTGAGGGTATTTTTCCTGTAAATGTGCCAATGTATTTACAGTGTAATTGGGCTGTGTCAACTTGAACTCAATATCTGATGGTTTAATTTTTGGATAATCTTCGGTAGCTAGGAAAACCAATTGCAGCCGTTGATAATCATCAAGCAAAGTGTCTTTATTTTTCAAGGGATTGTGTGGCGTCACGACCATCCAAATCTGGTCTAAACCAGAATATTCCGCAAAGTGATTGGCAATAATTAAGTGCCCAATATGAATGGGGTTGAATGTTCCGAAATACAATCCTACTTTCATAAACCGAATTTAAATGCAGTGTACTTAATCCTTCAAAAATTCTTTTACCAATTGATAAGCATCTTCTTTGGCAGTATCTAAATCGTAATTCTTGATAATTTTGTCAAATTGTGGTGCCGTTGCCAATTCCACCGAAGCTTTTGCAATGCGCATATTGATTTTATCATCACTTTCAGTAGAGCGTTCTTTGAGTCTTCTTTTTAGTTCGTCAACACTGGGTGGTTTCACGAACACAGCCAAAGTCTCTTCAGGAAATTTGTGTTTAATTCGCAGTCCGCCAGAAACGTCAATATCAAAAATTACGTTTTTTCCTTTTGCCCAAATGCGCTCCACTTCGCTTTTTAGAGTTCCGTAAAAATTATCGCGATATACTTCTTCCCATTCTACAAAATCCTCGTTTTTGATGTGGGTTTTGAACTCTTTTAGCGACATAAAATAATAATCTTTTCCATTGACTTCCTCGCCACGAGCTGGCCGTGTTGCTGCCGAAATTGAAAACTCCAGATTCAAGTCTTCTTTTCCTAGTAAATGTCTAACGATTGTGGTTTTCCCTGACCCTGATGGTGCTGAAAACACTATTAATTTTCCTTTTTTCATTTTAATGTCATTGTGAGGAACGAAGTAATCTCATCCTCAATTTGTTTTTTGTTCTTGTTCAGTTACATTAAACGTATATTCTTTTGCTGCCCAATTTACTGCTACAATCCCCGGAAAAGCTGTTAATCCAAATATTTGCCCTAGAATTATCATTCCTAATCCATCTTCAAAATAATCAACAATATTGACTTTATTCATATCCAAAAACATTGATTGTATAGTTCCATAAAAAAACAGAAAAACAATCATACTTAAGTAAAATATAATTGACTTATAAAACCAATTTTGTTTAAGTTTTAATAAAGGATATTGAAGAAGTATTATGGGACTAGAGATTATAATCATTAATAGAAACATATTCCATGGAAATTCGTTTTGCGAAGCTCCATTGGTTATTAGTAATATGAATAAATCTAGAAAAGCAATTGAAGTGAAATTCAGAATAAAAAATATTATGAATAACTTACTATTTGATTTACTTTTAATTTTTTTCATAACGTTTTCATATATTTTTTTCTTAATTCCAAGTAACTTTTACGTATCGTTTTCAGTAATTACAACACATTCAAAACCTGTTCCTTAATTTTTTCCAATTCATCCTTCATCATCACGACTAATTTTTGCATTTGTGCGTGATTCGATTTCGAACCCATTGTGTTGATTTCACGTCCCATTTCTTGAGTGATAAAACCTAATTTTCTACCATTGGCTTCCGTTCCGTTGATCGTTTCTAGGAAGTAATCCAAATGATTCGTCAAACGGACTTTCTCTTCGGTGATGTCTAGTTTTTCTAGGTAATAAATCAATTCCTGCTCAAAACGATTTTCGTCAACGTTGACTTTTAACTCAGAAATGGCGGTTTGCAAACGGTCTTTTATAGCCTGAACACGTTCTGGATCCAATGCCAAAGCGTCGTTCATATATTGACGAATATTGCCTATTCGCAACTGGAATTCTTTTTCTAAAGAAGCACCTTCGTCTCTGCGAAAATTCAATATGTTTTGCAAAGATTCCTCGATAACGGTTTGGATTTGAACCCAATCATTTTCGTCGATTTCTTCTCGCTCGGTTTTCATAGTATCAGGCATTCTGACAGCCATTTTCATCAATTCGGTTTCATCGGCATCAGCATAAACTTCACGCAATTGATTGATGTAGGCTTTCACAATTGGCACATTTACTTTAGTGGAAGTTTGCTCGGCAGTGCTTTCGATAAAAATGGAGAAATCCACTTTTCCTCTTTCGAGTTTTAAAGCAATTTGGTTTCGTAAACCCAATTCCATTTCGCGATAAGTCGAAGGCATTCGCACGCTTAAATCCAAACCTTTACTGTTCAGGGATTTTACTTCTACTGTTATTTTTTTGGTTGGCAATTGCAAAGTAGCTTTGCCAAATCCGGTCATTGATTGTATCATATTATTTTCTAAAAGAGTTCAAAGATAAGGAAAAACTGGTCAGTGGTCAGTTTTTAGTGTTCAGTTTTCAGGGTAAACAGCTTTAAAATCTTTAAACACTAATTTCGCGAATTAACACAAATTTATAATGAATAAAAATTAAATTTATCGAATTTTTGTGGCTTGCACAAATTCGTGAAATTCGTGGCGCCTTTTTTTTAAAATCGCTTGCCTTGGGTCATTTTATAATCAGGCACTGACCACTGTTTACTGATTATTGACCACTAATTTTTTCATCACCTGAAGCATATTTTGCTGGCTGTTGCCAATGTAAATTTTACCATCAATAATAAAAACGGGACGACTCAGGAAAGTATAATGTTCCAGAATGTAGTTCTTGAAATCAGCTTCGGTCAGGGATTTATTTTTTAAATCCAGCGATTTGTAAAGTTGTGCTTTTTTGCTAAAAAGTGCTTCGTAACTTCCTGAAAGCTCTCGCATTTCTTCTAATTCTTCTACTGTTATTGGATCTTGTTTGATGTCGTGAAAAACCAAATTATGACCTTTTGGTAACGATTTTATGATTTTGCGGCACGTATCGCAGGAAGCGAGATAATATATTTTGTTCATAATAAACGATAATTTCTTTATACAAAGAAAATCCATTTGATATGGAAAATGATTATTTTTATCAAAAATTTAAAAAAATGCAACAGATATTCGACATCACCAGTGCAAGCAGAAAAATAGTTTCCCAGTTTTTGGGAAATCATACTTTAGAACAGCTCAATAAAATCCCCGAAGGTTTTAAGAACAATCTTATTTGGAACATTGCTCACATTGTCGTGACTCAACAATTGCTGGTCTATAAATTCTCGGGCTTGCCAATGATGGTTTCAGACGAATTGGTGCAGAAATATATGAAAGGGACCAAACCGGAAAATAATGCCACCCAAGCTGAAGTGGACGAAATAAAGTCATTATTATTGAAAACCATCGATCAAACCAAGGAAGATTTTAACAATAAAATTTTCAAAAATTTTCAGGAATATCCAACATCAACTGGTTTTACCATAAAAAGTGCCGAAGATGCAATGGCATTCAACAACTTTCACGAAGGACTTCACATTGGAATTATGATGGGTCTCAGGAAGCTTATTTAGGAGCTTTGTCCCGCTTTCGCCTTTATCTTTGTTCGTTCCTCACAAAGGATATCGGCTCTATCGGGGCTAGGAAATCTGTTAAATTTCATAATTTCGACATAAACTAAATTACCTTTACAAAAAAATCACAATGAAATTCAATACTAAAACTATACACGGCGGACAACATCATGATCCGGCCACTGGTGCAGTAATGCCTCCGGTTTATCAAACGTCAACTTTTGCACAAACAAGTCCCGGAAAACCTATAAATCCGGATTACGAATACAGCAGAGCTTCAAATCCAACAAGAACCGCATTGGAAAACGCATTGGCAAGTATCGAAAATGGAACGCGCGCTTTAGCTTTTTCGTCAGGATTAGCAGCAACTGATTGTATTTTGCGCTCTTTTAAATCAGGTGACGAAATCATTGCTATGGACGATTTGTATGGCGGAACGTATAGAATGTTTACACGCATTTATAAAGATTCTGGAATAAAATTCCATTTTGTTGATATGAATGATTTGGATAAATTTCATTCTTTAATCAATGAAAACACCAAATTAGTTTGGGTAGAAACTCCAACTAATCCGTTGATGAAATTAGCCGATATCCAGGAAATTGCAAAAATCACTAAAGAAAAAAATATTCTTTTTGCTGTTGACAATACTTTTGCAACGCCTTATTTACAAAAACCTTTGGATTTGGGTGCCGACATTGTGATGCATTCGGCAACGAAATACCTCGGCGGACATTCTGATGTTATTGCCGGAGCTTTGATAGTAAAAGATGAGGCACTGGGAGAGCAATTGCATTTTCAACAATTTGCTACAGGCGCAACATTGGGACCAATGGACAGCTTCTTGGTTTTAAGAGGAATAAAAACTTTGCATCTTAGAGTACAGAGACATTGCGAAAACGGCGAAAAAGTGGTGGAATTTTTAAGTCAACATCCAAAAATAAAGACGGTATATTATCCAGGATTGCCAAGTCATCCGTATCACGAAATTGCCAAAAAGCAAATGAGCGGTTTTGGCGGAATGGTTTCCTTTACATTTGTCTCAGGTAAAAAAGAGGATTCAATTCACTTTTTGGAAAAACTAAAAGTATTCACTTTGGCAGAATCACTCGGCGGAGTTGAATCTTTGGCAAATCACCCAGCCTTGATGACACACGCATCGATTCCGGAAGATAAACGAAAAGAAGTTGGAATCACGGATGATTTGGTTCGATTGAGCGTTGGTATTGAAGATGCAGAAGATTTAATCGAAGATTTAAAACAAGCATTGGAATAAAAGCAAAAGCCCGATTTGAGTAAAATCGGGCTTTTGCTTTTATAGTTTTGTATTCTACTATTGTAAGTAATAAATATAACCCACATTGAACCAGACTAACCAGTCGTTTGCCTTATTCTCTTTATAAAGAGCGGGATTTGGTTTTAGACCATCAACCCAATCAGAAAAATAATATTGCAATCTTAAATCCACCATTAAATCGGATAATGGAGCCAATTTATAACGTGTTCCAACACTTGAAACTATTGACCAAACAGAACCTCCTTCGGTTGAATAACCATAAGCGCGGTCGTCTGTAGGGACTAGATATTTGGGAAAAGTTGTTAAAGGTGTTCCCAAAGGCCCCATTGTTGACCAAGCTTTTGCATTGTAAAAACTAAATTGACCTCCAAGACTTATAAATGGACCCCAACTTTCTATTGTTTCAGTAAAGTCGCGAATACTCAACGGGAAAAATTCAAGTTGCATTCCTACATTGGTAACAGCAGTACTTCCGTGCATTGCCCTTAATTGTTCTTTGCCTATGGAATTTTTACCTTCTACCCATTGACCAAAATGATCTAACTTAGTGCTATTATAGGATAATTCGCTTCTTAATTTGAAATGATCATTAAAATAAGTTTCTGGAGTATAGCAATTACATTCTGCTGTATAAGAAAAATTTAAATAGTGAATAATACCAATTCCATATCCAGTATTACCTGCATTTGTGGTCAAGTCATATCGCTCTCCATAATCGGACTGAAAGGCAACAGGGCCAGCAATGGCGCCAATTTCGTGTGAAAATCCAAATTGAGCATTAGCTATATTTGAAATCCCAAAAAAGAGGAGGCAGAAAAATGTAATAGATTTTGGGATCATTATAATAGATTACTTTTTTACAAATATATAAAAACATCAATCATTCCGAATATTATCTAAGCAAATATATAATAACGTCAAACATTCTGAATATTATATAAACAAAATATAAGGTTTTTTGTATTTACCCATTAATAGTTTTGATTTTAAATAAAATCATTTCAACATTTATAAAAAGAATAAAAATACATGAAGAAATTTCAATTATAGATGTTAATATTCTTATATAATGTATATTTGCAAACAATTACGAAATCGTTTTCTTAAAATTATTTTTTTTGGTTAAGCAAACGATTAATATTAACCTTGATTGAACAATATATTTCAAAATGGAAGAAAAAATCAATAATTTTATGACTCAAGTTGAGTCAAAAAACCCCAATGAGCCTGAATTTATTCAAGCAGTTAGAGAATTTGCCGAAACGGTTATTCCTTTTATAGCTACGCAAAGAAAATATGATGGTAAGCATTTGCTTCTCAGAATTACTGAGCCTGAAAGAACGATAACCTTTCGAGTAACTTGGGTAGATGATAAAGGAGAAATCAGAGTCAATAGAGGTTTTAGAATTCAGATGAATTCAGCAATTGGACCTTATAAAGGAGGAATTAGATTTCATAATTCGGTTAACTTATCAGTACTTAAATTTCTTGCTTTTGAGCAGGTATTCAAAAATAGTTTAACAACACTTCCTATGGGAGGTGGAAAGGGAGGTTCGGATTTCGATCCTCAAGGCAAATCAGATGCAGAAGTAATGCGTTTTTGCCAATCTTTTATGACAGAATTATGCCGACACATAGGACCGGAAATTGATGTTCCTGCTGGTGATATTGGTGTTGGTTCAAGAGAAATTGGATATCTTTTTGGTCAATACAAAAGAATTAGAAATGAATTCACAGGAGTTTTAACAGGAAAAGGAATTGCTTATGGTGGTTCATTAATAAGACCTGAAGCAACTGGATATGGAGTGGTATATTTTACAGAACAAATGCTTAGAACAGTAGGACAGGAAATCAAAGGAAAAACTGTTGCTATTTCTGGATTTGGAAATGTTGCTTGGGGTGTAGCGTTAAAAATAAATGAATTAGGAGGAAAGCTTCTGACGATTTCAGGACCTGACGGATATATATATGATGCTGAAGGAATTTCAGGCGAAAAAATTGACTATATGCTTGAAATGAGAGCTAGTGGAGACAATAGAGCCGAAATGTATGTGGAGAAATATCCAAATGCTGTTTTCCATAAAGGGAAAAGTGTATGGGAAGTAAAAGCTGATATCGCTATTCCTTGTGCTACACAAAATGAATTACATGTAGCGGATGCTAAAAAATTAATTGAAAACGGTACTATTTGTATTACTGAGGCCGCTAATATGCCTTGTACTTTAGACGCTATTAAATATATATTGAGCAAAAAAGTTCTATATGCACCAGGAAAAGCGGCTAACGCAGGTGGTGTTGCGGCTTCTGGATTAGAGATGACACAAAATTCTATTCGTTTAAACTGGTCAAGTGAAGAAGTGGATCAGAGGTTAAAAGATATTATGGTTGGAATTCATAATCAATGCAAAAAATATGGAACTGACGAAACTGGATATACTGATTACGTAAAAGGGGCAAATATCGCAGGATTTGTAAAAGTGGCTGACGCTATGTTAGCTCAGGGAGTGGTTTAAATTCTTTTTAGTTAATACAAAAATGCCTTCTTTCTGACCTGAGCTATCAGGATTAGATTGAAGGCATTTTTTTTGTATGTAACAAAATCCCATTACTTTCGTTTGTAGTATATTTGTGAACCAATATTTTTACAAATAATGAAAAAAAGGTTTCTATATTTTTCACTTCTGATTTTTATGCAGACAGGTTTTGCCCAAAGCAATCTGTTATGGCAAGGCTATTTTTCCTATAATAATATTAGAGATGTGTCTCAATCGCCCAAAACCATTTTTGCGGCTTCTGAAAACGCATTGTTTTCAAAAAATACAAGCACTAACCAGCTTAAAACCACCAACACTATTGACGGACTTTCAGGTCAAACGATATCGGCATTGTATTACAGCGGCACATCTAATAAAACTCTTGTAGGCTATGAAAATGGATTAATGATTGTAATCAACGAAGCCGATGGCAGTATGCTAAACATCGTAGATATTATCAATAAGCAACTACCTTCGAACATAAAAAAAATCAATCATTTTATGGAATATAAAGGAATTGTTTATGTTTCCTGTGATTTTGGAATCGTTCAATTCAATTTAGCCACAATGCTATTTGGCGATACTTATTTTATAGGAAATAATGGAGCAGAGATTAGCGTTACACAAACTGCCGTCTTTAATGGGTATATTTACGCGTCTACAAATGACGGTATCAGAAAAGCAGATATCACAAGTAAAAATTTGATTGATTTTAATCAGTGGAAACAAATTGCCCTAGGAAGCTGGTCAAGTATAGAGACTTTCGATACAGAACTTATTGCAATAAATGCCTCAGGATATATTCATAAATACGATTTAGGCTCTAATTCTTTTATAGGATATATACCACTTTCGCAAGCTTCTGTAGATACGAGAGTGAGTAATGATTATTTGATAATAACTACATTAGGCAGTGTTTATATTTATAATAAACAATTGGCACTTGTTCGTCAAATAAGCAGCAGTCAAATTTTGGGAAGTATTTCTACTTTTACTTGTGCCACAAGCGTTGGAGATGTTATATATATTGGCACGAATGAAAATGGATTGATAAACACAACAATTTCTGTCTCTTCAGCTTTTGAAAATAGCACTCCAATTGGTCCATCGAGGAATAGTGTATTTGCGCTTCAAGCCACTGCAACATCTCTTTGGACTGTGTATGGTGATTATAATGAAGGATATAATCCATATTCATTAGACAGTTATGGCATTAGTAAATATAGCACAACAGGTTGGTTGAATATTCCTTACGAAAAAGTATTTGGAGCTAAGTCAATATCCAGGATTACTGTGAATCCCAATAATGAAAACGAAGTGTATGCTAGTTCCTTTTTTTCGGGATTGCTAAAAATTGTAGATGATGTGCCCAAAATCTTGTATAATCAAACGAATAGCGGATTGGAATCTATAACTTTTCTAGGCCCTAACTATATTGATGTTAGAATTAATGGAGCCGCATTTGATAAATCCGGAAATCTTTGGCTGAATAACAGCCTAATTCAAAAAGGATTAAAAGTTTTTAAAGCTGACGGACAATGGCAAAGTTTTTCATTGGATGGAATTCTGGATAAAAGCATCGATGCCAGTATGGGCAGAATGATAATAGATAAAAACAGCACAAAATGGTGGTGTACTAATACTGATGGTTTGATAAGTTATAACGAATCCATTAATAAATTTAAAAAAATATCGTTTGGTACAGATAAAGGAAATCTGCCAACTACAGATGTCAGAGCAATTGCGGTGGATAATAGAAACCAACTTTGGATAGGAACTAAAAAAGGGTTAAGAGTTTTGTCTAATGTTAGTGCTTTTCTAACCGAAGATCAAATGACAACAAATTCCATAATAATTTTAGATAATAATCTTGCTCAGGAATTGATGTATGAACAATTCATCACTGATATTGTGGTAGATGGAGCCAATAATAAATGGATTGGAACTGCTGATTCAGGTGTGTTTTTAGTTTCGCCAAACGGACAGGAAACCAAGTATCATTTCACAATAAATAATTCTCCATTGCCCAGTAATACGATAAACGACATCGATATAAATAGTACAACAGGTGAAGTTTTTATAGCTACTACCAAAGGGTTGGTTTCCTTCAAAGGTTCAGCAACTATAGCTAATGAAGATTTAAATAATGTATATGTGTATCCAAATCCAGTGCGTCCAGAATACGAAGGAACTGTAAAAATAGCTGGATTATTAGATAAAGCCAATATAAAAATCACCGACATTGAAGGCAATTTAGTATACGAAACAACTTCCGAAGGAGGGACTATAGAATGGGATACAACAGCTTTTGGGAAATACAAAGTAGCTTCAGGTGTTTATCTTATTTTTGTTGCAGCCCAAGACGGAATAGAAACCAAAGTCAAAAAAGTGATGATTATCAGGTAAACTCCAAATTTGAAAAACTCCAAATTACAATGTTGGTAAAAACCAAAGCTATCGTCATTTCGTCTCTCAAATATCAAGAGAAAAGTTTGATTGTAAAATGTTTTACGGAATCAAATGGTTTGAAATCCTACTTTGTTCGCGATGCTTTTTCCTCCCGAAAATCAAACCAAAAAATTGCTTATTTCCAACCGCTGACCATTCTCGAAATCGAAGCTGTTCACAAAAACAAAGGTACTTTAGAGAATTTCAAGGAAATCAAAATTGCGATACCATTTCAAACCATACATTCCGATATTTATAAGAGTACGATTGTGATGTTTATTTCCGAAATCTTGCACCATTCCATTCACGAAGAAGAGAAAAATGAACACCTTTTTGCCTTTTTGGAAACGGCTTTGTTCTGGCTTGATAATCACAACGAAACGGCTAATTTCCATTTAATTTTAATGCTCGAAATCACGAAATACTTGGGCTTTTATCCTGATATTTCCGAAATGGAATTCCCTTTTTTCGACACCAACGAAGGTGTTTTTACTCCATTTCAGGGAATCGGTTCGCTCACAGAACACGAAACGAATCTCTTCAAAAAACTCATTCCTTTAAAATTTGATAACAACCAGAAAACCTTCCACGTCATCGAAAGGCAAATTGT
>NZ_JAYWCK010000009.1:0-27941 GCF_043780635.1 Flavobacterium sp. | reverse complement strand
ATTGGCGGTTTAGCGACTTCAAGATACTGAATTTCAGTATCTTGACCAATATTTATTCAATTTATTTTACTTTAAATAATTGCACCCAACGGGTTATTTATATTCATTAAGTATATCTTTTACGCTGTCGAGTGTGACTCGACCGTAGACTTTTTCCCCTATTAATATTACGGGTGCCAATCCGCAGGCTCCAATACACCTTAAACTACTCAAAGAAAATTTTTCGTCTTTGGTAGTTTCCCCAACTTTTATATCCAATAATGTTCGGAACTCGTGGAGTATTTTTTCGGCTCCTCTTACATAACAAGCTGTCCCCATGCAAATATTAATAGGATGTTCACCCTTTGGGGTCATCGTAAAAAAAGAGTAAAAAGAAACTACACCATAGACATGAGCCAATGAAGTATTCAGGTTTTCTGCGATAATTTCCTGAACATCCTCAGGCAGATAACCAAATGTATTCTGCGTTTGGTGCAATACATTGATTAATTCGCCCTTATCGTGATTAAATTCTTTACAAATAGTTTCTATTTTGGCGACATTACTTTCGCATATTGTCATCATTGCTATTCTGTTTTAATTATTGAATAATAAATTAATCTTTAGTAATTTTCACATGGGTACTCCTGTCAAAATAATGAGTATGTAACAACTGATGCGCTTTTTCACTCATTGGACTTCCCAGAAATTCACTATATAACTTTTGAATGGAAGGATTTTCGTGAGATTTCCGAATGACTTTCGCTTTATCCTCAGAATACAATGCTTTTTGTCTTGCCAATAAAATATTGGAATCTCCGTGATGCAAAGGCTGACCTCCGCCACCAATGCATCCGCCAGGGCAAGCCATAATTTCAATGGCGTGGTATTGAGATTTTCCTTCTCTGATTTCCTGAAGCAGTTTGCGTGCATTTCCCAAACCATGAGCAATCCCAATTTTGATAGGGGTGCCATTAAAATCAATGGTGGATTCTCTTATCCATTCCATTCCTCTTAGTTGTTTGAAATCGACTTTGTGAAGTTTTTGTTTCGTGAAAGTTTCATAAGCAGTTCTTACAGCAGCTTCAATTACACCACCGGTTGTGCCAAAAATCACTCCAGCACCAGAGGATTCTCCCATTGGATGGTCAAATTCTACGGGAATTAAACTATCAAAATCAATACTGGCTTGTTTAATTAATCGTGCAAATTCTCGGGTTGATAAAACGAAATCAACATCGGGATTGCCATTAGTTTTAAACTCATCTCTGCTGCATTCATATTTTTTGGCCAAACATGGCATGATGGAAACCACGACCATATTTTCGCTTTTGATTCCTAATTTATCGGCAAAATAAGTTTTGGCAATAGCACCAAACATTTGTTGTGGGGAACGAGCTGTAGAGGGAATGTCTTTCATATCAGGAAACTGATGTTCAAAGAAATTCACCCAGGCCGGACAACAGGAAGTTAATAAGGGTAATTTCAACGTGGTATCTCCATTCAAATGTCTGGTCAGTCTGTCGAGAAGTTCTGCTGCTTCTTCCATAATGGTAAGGTCAGCTGCAAAGTCAGTATCAAAAACATAATCGAAACCCATATCCTTTAAAGCAGCAGTCATTTTACCAGTAACAATTGTACCCGGTTCATATCCAAATTCTTCGCCTAAGGCAACTCTGACAGCGGGTGCAGTTTGTACAATAACCGTATTGGTTGGGTCTGCCAGCGCTCTGATTACCAAATTAGTATGATCGACTTCGGTTAAAGCTGCCGTTGGGCAAACAGCCACACATTGGCCACAATACGTACAAACACTATCTTCTAAATTCATTTGAAAAGCAGGAGCAACTACCGACATAAATCCTCTGTTGATAGCAGAAAGTGCTCCTACAGTCTGAACATCGTTGCACATCGTTACGCATCTTCGGCATCCAATGCATTTGTCCATATCTCTTTTGATGGCTGGCGAGGTATCTTTGATATAATGAGATTGTTCTCCTTTGTAATGAATCTCCCGAATACCCATTTGTTGCGCCATACTTTGAAGATCACAGTCTCCATTTTTGGCACAAATCAAGCAATCGGTGGGATGGTCGCTGAGAATAAGTTCGAGTATGGTTTTTCGACTATTCAATACTCTGATGGTTTGGTTTTTTATTTCCATTCCGGGCATACATTCCGTTGCACAGGCGGGTACTAAATTTTTGCGACCTACTACTTCTACTACACACATTCGACAACCTGTTGGATTGTGAGTGGTGTTTAAATCGTGTAAGTGCATATAACACAAGGTTGGAATATTAATACCCACACTTTTGGCAGCATCCAATATCGTGGTCCCTTTTTCAACCTGAAAATTCTTATTATCGATTTTTATGCTAATCGTATCCATAAAGTTTTATTTATAGAATTAATTGAGGTAAACAGCGTGAAACTTGCATTTTTCCATACAGATTCCACATTTGGTACAAAGTTCCTGATTGATAAAATGGACTTTCTTTTTTTCTCCGGTAATGGCTCCTACGGGACATTTTCTGGCACAAACAAGACAGCCTATGCAATTTTCCTCACTGATATAATACCTCATAAATGATTTACATTGACCACTCGGACATCGATGCTCTGCAACGTGAGCATAATATTCATCATAGAAATTAGTCATTGTAGAGATAATTGGATTAGGGGAGGTCTGACCCAATCCACATAATGATGTGTCTTTAACTACGACGCTTAAGTTTCGAAGCAAGTCTAAATCTTGCATCGTCCCATTGCCATCGCATAATTTTGAAAGCATTTCGTGCAATCGTTTATTTCCTATTCTGCAGGGTGCACATTTGCCACAGGATTCTTCGACAATAAATTCCAGATAAAATCGAGCCATCGAAACCATGCAATCATCTTCGTCCATGACTATCATACCGCCAGATCCCATCATAGAACCAGCAGCGGTAAGGGAATCAAAATCTATAGGTAAATCCAAATGTTTCTCAGTCAAACATCCACCGGAAGGTCCGCCCGTTTGAACAGCTTTGAATTTTTTTTCGTCAACAATTCCTCCACCAATATCATAAATAACTTCTCTTAGAGTTGTTCCCATTGGAACTTCAATCAGACCCACATTGTTTATTTTTCCTGCCAAGGCAAAAACCTTCGTTCCCTTGGATTTTTCTGTTCCAATACTCGCAAACCAATCCGCTCCTTTGTTGATAATAGCCGGAATATTGGCAAAAGTTTCTACGTTGTTGACATTAGTTGGTTTCTTCAAATATCCGGAAACACTAGGGAATGGAGGTTTTAAAGTAGGTTCTCCACGAAGCCCTTCCATAGAATGAATGAGGGCTGTTTCTTCGCCGCACACAAATGCTCCCGCTCCATATTTGATATCTATGGTGAATTCAAAATTGGTTCCAAAGATATTTGTTCCCAATAATCCATATTCTTTGGCCTGGTCTAAAGCTATTTTTAATCTTTTGATGGCCAAAGGATATTCTGCTCTTACATATATAATTCCTTTAGTGGCTCCAATGCAATAGCCGCAAATAGCCATCGCTTCTATAACAGAATGTGGGTCGCCTTCGAGAACGGAACGATCCATAAAGGCTCCTGGGTCTCCTTCGTCAGCATTGCAAACCACATATTTTTGGTCGGCAACACTTTTACTGGTAATATCCCACTTTAGACCGGTGGGAAAACCTCCGCCGCCCCGGCCCCTGAGTCCGCTTTTAATGATTTCTTGGGTAACTTCTTGTGGGGTGTTTTCTGTAAGACATTTTGCTAAAGCATCATAGCCATCTTTTTCAATATAATCTTTGATTTCTTCCGGATCGATAAAACCACAATTACGTAGTGCTATTCTATACTGTATTTTGGAAGTAACACCAATTCCGTTTTCTTTATTGAAAACCAGTCTTTCTACAATTCTATCATTCAGTAAATGTTCAATAATGATATCGTCAATATCCGCTTTTGTTACTTTTGAATACTCCACATTATCCGGATAAACAATGATATTGGGACCTATGGTACATCGGCTAGAGCAAACTGAATGTACGACCTTAATTTCGTTCTCTAGATGGTATTCGTTTAATTTGAAATTGATAAAAGCTACTAAATCGAAATCGGATGCTAGCTGACATGAACTGCCATTGCATACCAGTAAATTCTTCCTGTACCTGTTACTCATTTTGAAACTATTTTGAGTTCGTATTATGCTGTTGGATTCAAATTATTAAGTGGCTAATTCGTAATTAATAGGTATAATCCCATCAACCAATTCTCCTTTTTTGATGAATTTTTCAATGATTTCATCTGCTTTTTTAAGATCTACAAAACCAAAAACTACTGGCTTTTCATCTTGTATAGTTATTTCCAGAGTAGGTTCGGCATAGCAATATCCCATACATCCGGTTTGTTTAACTTTGGCAACAATGTTTCTTTTGGGTAATTCTTCAATAAAGAAATCCATTATGGCTTTTGCTCCCGATGCTATGCCACAGGTTGCCATGGCCACTTTAATTTCAATCAATTTTTTATTATCATTTTCAGCAATTTGCTTTTGATTTGCTTCTTGAATTGAGGTTCTGATTTTCTTCAAATCAGCTACTGATTTTATGGTTCCCATTGTATGTCATTTAAGGTTTATGGATTAAACTTTGAATTGGTAAAATGTCTTGAATCTCCCCATTCATTATAGCCGATACGACTTCCAATCAGGCTCATTCTGGCATCGATGCAGTTGTTACAATCGACTGAATTTTCATCTGTACAGGGTTTGTCTTCATAGAGTTTGTATTTTTTGCGAAAATTTCCCGGGGTGATATTGGGCATAAGGATATTGGCCCCATACCGAATGGCTTTTTCACGACCCATTTTGTCGATAGCCTGCAAGGCTGTAGCGCCAACTATATTGATGTCTTTCATTAAAATTCGTAAAGTAGCAATCATTTTAATAGTTAAATCCAAACGTTCCTGACGTGATTTTAAAAGGTGATTCATTTCATGTAAAGGAGTGTCTTGATGCTCAATATAAGGTCCCATTCCCACCATATCCACATCCATAGCTTTCAAAAACAACAAATCATCGGCTAGATTTTCTATGGTTTGATGAGGTAAACCTATCATAACTCCGGTTCCCAATTGAAATCCTACTTTTCTTATATTTTGTAATGCTTCTATGCGTTTATCAAAATTATGCAAGCGATTGTTGGGGTGAATTTTAGAATAAAGTTCTCTGTTTGAGGTTTCAATACGCAACAAATAGCGATGGGCTCCTGCATCAAACCATTCTTTATAAGTATCTAAAGTTTGTTCGCCCAATGAGAGAGTAATCCCCAATTTTCCATTACTTAGTTTTTTTATTTCTTTAAGTAAACTAGTGATTTTGGAGATGTAAAGTTGGTCAGTTCGTTCACCGGCCTGAATGGCTATACTGCCATAATTATTTTCCAAAGCATAAAGAGCACATTGAAAAACGTCTTCATCTGAAAGAGTATACCGTTGCGTGTTTTTATTTGATTTTCGGATGCCACAATACAAACAATCTTTGATACATACATTAGAATATTCAATCAAGCCTCTCAAATGCACCGTATTTCCAATATAATAATCCTTGACGGCTCTTGATTTTTGATACAATAAGGCTTGTTCATCACCTACAGTATTCAGCATCGAGATGAGGTCTTGTTTGTTAAACGTTTCTTGGTTTACTATTTTTGAAAAGGCATTCAATGTTTTGAATTTATTCGTTCAATATTCTATTTTCTTGCTTCTATTTTTTTTGCTCTATTTTCTATATTCTTCTAAAAAAGGTTCCACAACTCGGTCTAAAATTCCATTCATATAAGCTATGGCTAAGCCGTAATTTGTCACTGGGATTCCAGCTTCCAAAGCGGGTTTTAGTCTGTTGATTAATTGTTTTCGGGTAATCATACAACCACCGCATTGGACAACCAATTGGTAGTCTGTAATGGGTTTTTGAATTGCTGAAAGTCCGGCTGCAATATCAAATTCCAATGTCTTACCGCTGAATTTTCTAATCCAATTGGGAATTTTAAAGCGTCCGATATCTTCGCAACTGACCTGATGAACGCAGGATTCCAATATCAGAATTCTATCCCCATTATTCAATTCCGAAAGTTTATAGGCTCCTTTTACATATTCGTCAAATGGGCCTCGCATATGAGCATAGACAATACTGAAACTGGTTAATGGAATTTCATTGGGGATAATTTTATTTACATATTCAAAGGCCTGGCTGTCGGTGATTACAAGGTCTGGCTTAAGTTGTGTTTTTTGAAAAAAAGCTTTCACTTCCGTTTCTCTGAGGACAATGTTTACGGCGTTATTGTCCAATACATCCCGGATTGCCATAGCTTGTGGTAAAATCATTCTGCCATCGGGAGCTTCTGAATCTACTGGGGTGATGAGCATAACGATGGAATTTTTTTGGATAATGTCGCCCAATAAAGTGTTTTTTTGATAGGATGTTTCGGGGATGGTAATTTTTAATAATTCAATGACTTCTCCAATATTTTGAGACTTTTTAATGCTGCAAATTTCAATAGGTGCTTTGGAAATGAGTTGGATTTGCAAAACCGTTTCATCCCTCAGTTTTTCGAGGTCTTCCTTATTGTGAACGATGATATATTCAATTTCATAGTTATTAAATTCCTCGATTAACTTTTGTTCAAACGAACCAAAGACATTTTCGGAAATTAATAAAATTGCCGCGTCAATATGTTCAAGGGTTTGTATGGTTTTTTGAATTCTTTTAGCCCCTAAATCTCCAAAATCATCAATCCCTGCAGTGTCAACAAGTATTGCAGGACCAATTCCAAAAATCTCAATAGATTTTTTTACGGGATCTGTAGTAGTTCCTGCTATTTCAGAAACAATAGCAACATCAATTCCTGTTAGTGCATTGATAAAGGAACTTTTCCCTACGTTTCGTCGGCCGTAGATTCCTATATGTGGTTTATTGTCTTTCCCTGTATTCATTTCTCAGGTTTTATTTTCTCCTTCCTTTAATAAATTAAATCCCGTTCTCCGGCTTTAACTCTTTCTATTCTTTCTATGAGAGATTTTTTAAGTTTTTTGTTTTCGGTTTCATCAACAGTTTTCTGAATCAAATTCCAGCCTTTCTCTGCTGTAGCTTCATCGGCATAATCAATCAAGTATTCAGCTAAAGTTAAGGTAGCATTGGGGGTACAACATTTTTTGATAAATCCAGGAACTGAAAACTCCATAAAGTGTTCACCAGTTCTGCCCAATCGATAACAAGCAGTACAAAAGGAAGGAATCATTTCTTTATCTAGTAATTCATTGACAATTTCATGTAGGGAACGCTCGTCGTTGACTTTAAATTGACCTCTGTTGAGGTTTTGTGCAGTGTTAAGCGTTTTCGAATAGCCACCTAATTCTATTTTGGTGCCGCCATCGATTTGAGAAACACCATATTGAATAATTTCATCCCGAAGTTCAGCGGGTTCTCTAGCGGTGAGAATCATTCCTGTATAAGGAACGGCCAATCTCAAAATAGCGATGAGTTTGGAAAAATCTTCATCAGAAACCAAATAGTTAGGATTGCCTTCAAAACCCGACGCTTCTTTAATTCTTGGAAATGAAATGGTATGTGGGCCCACATTATAGCATGCTTCTAAGTGATTTGTATGACGAACTAATGCCATAACTTCATAACGCCAGTCATACAAACCAAACAAAACACCTATGCCGACATCGTCAATTCCGGCTTCCTGAGCACGGTCTAAAGAAGTTAATCGGTTTTCGAAGTTGGCTTTCTTTCCTCCTAAATGGTATGATGCATAAGCTTCAGGATGGTAGGTCTCCTGAAATATTTGGAAAGTTCCGATTCCAGCCTCTTTTACAATTTTAAAACCTTCAATATCCATTGGGGCAGCATTGATGTTGACTCTGCGGATTTCTCCATTTCCTTTTTTTACGCTATAAGCTACTTTTACAGTATGGGCAATATACTCGGGGCTGTACTCTTTGTGTTCACCATAAACTAAAATCAACCTTTTTTGACCATTATCCTCAAGAGCTTCTATTTCGTTGATAATTTCCAGATCATTAAGTGTCTTGCGTACGGCTTCTTTATTGGAAGTTCTGAAACCACAGTAGGAACAATTGTTTTGGCATTTATTGCCAATGTATAAGGGAGCAAAAAGTACAATTCTGTTGCCGTAAATATCTTTTTTCAACGTTTTGGCACCTTCTTTAATTGCTAAAACTGATGTAGCATCTGTTGCATTTACTAAAACAGCAACTTCATCTAAATTTAGTCTTTGTTTGGATAAAGATTTTGCAATTACCTTTTCGACAGCTGCTTTGGATGAGCTGGTATTTTTTAAGATATCCCAAATTTCATTTGCATCAATAAAGGGTTCCATCGAAAGATCCGGCAAAGAATATTTTTGGGGTGAAAACTTCATTAATTTTAATGTTAATGATTTTGTTTCTGATTATTGAATTCGCAAAATTTAAAAAAATATTTATTACTTTTTGCGAAATTAATAATATACGTTCTGTATATCGACTAAAAGTACAAAAAAATAATAATATTAAATGTTAAAAAAATCATAAAAAACTATGTGTTTAAAGGGGGTGCAAAGGGATAATACACCGTAGAAGGAGATAATGTAATTAGGCCATTTTTGTTGAAGGTTCGCAATCTAGGTACATTTAAAATAAAAAATAATAAGGTTTCAATAGTACATTTTAAATTAAAGTTAAAATTATTACCATATTCAAAATCTACTGAATTTTCTCCAATTCTAATCTCAACTGATCGGATTCGTTTTTCAATTTTGCCATTTCGATTTTAAAGGAATCAATATTCTTTTGCAACAAATTCATTTGCTCCTTTTTCTCGGCCGCAGTTCTCAATAACTTAAAACCGGAGACGTCATTTAATTTTTTTTCCGTTTCCTTTAAGTTAGTTTGATAATTAGTGATGGTTTGCTGAATGACCAAAAGTCTGTTATTGTCTGCATTTTTTTTCTCTTTCGACATTCTTTCGGCTGCTGCCTCTTCTTCTTGGGCTGCGATGACTTTTTGGTCTGCTATTTCTTTTTGTTGCAGCTCATATTGATGATTTTCAATTTCAGTTTTATGATTTTTGAGTTCTAATTCCTGACTTCTTTTTTCTTGCAATGTATTTAAAACGCTAACACTAACTAGTATAACGATGGCACCCGTAATCGCAAAAAAGCTGGTTTTAGATAACCCGATAATTTTTCGGGGTTCCTTTTTCTGCTCTGTTTTTGTAGTTGATGGAGGTGTTATAAAGGATGAAATAGGAGGAGGCACTACAGCGAAAACACTGCTTAATTCGGCTATTTCCCCGGCATATTTCCAATTTTCCATGCCTTCATACCACACAGGAGTTGTTTTGTTGATACCATTGGCTTTCAATTCGTCCAAATCAAATGGACCACTGTTTTCAGTTCCGTTGTGTAGGAAGTATTTCTTCATAAAAGAGTAAGCTATAAGGCTATTAAATGGATTATAACCCTAATAAGGGACGTCGTCCAAAGCTACAATCATTTTTTGAAAAGGCAAAATATCTTCCTAGACAATGCCGGAAAAAAGAAGACATAATTTTATGAAGTTAATAGGAATATAATTTGGAAAGTCGCATTTATGAAAGAAAGACTATTCTTTATTGCCATTCAATTAAAGAAACACCAAGACCTACAGTGGTTTGATTATTATTGTAATCTATAAGTGAATTTCCATAACCATGAGTTAATTGTAAATACCCTTTCAGATTTCCTTTTATGGGATAGGACCAAGAAAAAGTAGCGTTTCCTCTCATTTGCCCAGCAAAACTAAAATTGTGACTCCCTTCAAAGGAGTAAACGCTTCTGTTTTTGGAATAAATTACAGTCAAATCTCCACTACCAATATAGTCTGAAATATCCGGATTATCTCCTTTTGATTCTGGAATGACATACCAAGGTCTGATATAAATATTCAGGTTTTTTCGCTCCAAACCTGCTATGAGAATAACTCTATTCCAGCTCCGGGTGCTAGGAAAGCCTTTTCCATTGGATTCATGATTGAATGAAAGACCAATCATTTTGGTTTTAAAACCGAGAAAATTAAATTTTACAGGAAAGTTAAGTATGATTTCGGGTTCATAATTAATTTCTCTAAAAGGACGTGATAAACCAACATTATAAATTTGCCAATGGGACACCTGTGTATAACCAACCCATAGATCAGCGCGACCCCATAAAAAACTCTGTAAAATTTTTGTTTTAAAACTCAGTTGAAATTTTAACTCCACAACATCATAATCGGTCTTGGGTGTTACATAATCGGAAGAGTTATTTCCGGAATGAGGTTGCTCATTTATATTACTAGACCAATCAAAAGGCAAAACATAGATCGATTTGTAGGGTGTGACCAAAAAAGTTCCTCTGGCCGAAGTGGAATCTAATTCCCAACGGGCTGACATTGAATGGAGTTCTACTTTATCATTAAATAAGGATTGAATTTGTGAATAAGTAGAAAAAAACGATAAGAAAAATAGAATTAACAGGGAGGTATTTTTACGCACTAGCATTGATTTTAAATTTATAGCAAAGTAAATAACCGATTAACGGCTTTTGTTATATTTTAAGGTTTAAAATTTATATAATTTACATATTAATATAACTAAAGGTCAGTGTGTTTAAGAACAAAAAGTAGAGTGGAACTTTAAATTTATATTTTTTTACTTCAATGTAAGTTTGAATTAAAATCGTTTTGTATTTTTAGGCATTAAGGTTTTAATATATTGACAAAGACAACTACCAGAATAGTAATATGAAAAAAAGAACAATAGGAATTATGGGCGCCATGCCCGAAGAAATTGAAGGTGTGGTGGCTTTGTTAAGTAATTGCGTTGAGGCATCAATGGGTAAACGCACTTACTTTTCAGGTCAGATAAATGGGATTGACACCGTAGTGGTATTTTCCAGATGGGGCAAAGTGGCCGCGGCTACCACTGCCACCACTTTGATTCACGAATTTAAAATATCCGAATTGATGTTTACAGGAGTTGCAGGAGCCATTAGTGACAACTTAAAAATTGGCGACATTGTATTGGGCAAAAGACTCATTCAGCACGACATGGATGCAAGACCATTAATGAAACAATATGAAATACCATTACTCTCCCAGACTTATTTCGAAAGTGACTCAACCCTCTTGGATAGTGCTGCAAATGCTATAAATACCGTTTTTGAAAACAATAGTTTATATGCTGTAATCGGGGAGGATGAGTTGATGGAATTCAATATTTCGCAACCCAGGTTAGTTATTGGCGATGTTGCTAGCGGAGATCAGTTTTTCTCCAGCAAGGAACAAAAACATGCTCTGAACACCCAATTGCCAAATATCCTATGTGTAGAAATGGAAGGGGCAGCGGTAGCACAAGTTTGTTATGAATATGAAGTTCCTTTTACCATAATTCGCACCATTTCAGATACAGCAGATGACAAGTCGCACATTGATTTTCCATCCTTTATCAAAAAAATTTCCAGCAAATACGCCACCGAAATAATTAAAAATATTTATTAACAGTTTTAAAATAAAAAATCGAGGAAGGACTCATTCATGTTTAATAACTGCCCATTCTTTTGATTTCAAATCGAAAGATTTTCCGGCATTGGCTGGACTAGTAGATGGTAAAGTAACCAGTATATATTTATTGTTGGACTTAACATAATGCTTAAAATAGGCAGCTGCTTTTTGTCCGTTAAAATAAATATGCTGGATATGGGGATGTGCTTTTAAAAATGAATTAAAATCATTGGGTATTTCTTGTTCAATGGCACTGTCTAAACTTCCTTCTCTTACGCAGGCTTGCAAAACGTCCCATAAGGCCATATGATTGTGCAATAAAACACTTTTTCTGGTTTCATATTCAGTAGAAAAAGTAGTGTCAAAAATAGTAAAGATCAACTTCCAAAAAGTGTTTCTTGGGTTCCCATAATACTGCCCTAATGCTAAGGACTGAACACTGGGCATCGTTCCCAAAATTAAGATAGTGGCATTTGGATTCGAAATGGGAGGAAAAGAATATTTTTTCATCGAACAAAGATAATATTTATTTAAACTTCAAACTTCGATTCCCATAAGCATAACTCTGCATTCTATGATAGAAAACACGATAAAGGAAAAATTTTTTACAAAAATTAAGTAGAACTTATTTTGATTTTTATGTAATTCTATAAATAATTGAATAAAACAATTTATAAATTACTTTTCACTAATTATCTCCTTTGATTTTTGCCAATTCTATACCTGTTTTTTAGCGCGTTTTATATACATTGCGAATCAGAATTAAAGCGAGAGACATGTCAGAAAGAGAGGTTGAAACTAATGCAGAAAAAGCACGTTTAAAATTAAGAACCGACAATAAAGGGTGGAAAAAGTGGGGGCCTTATTTGACAGATCGCCAATGGGGAACTGTTAGAGAAGATTACTCTCAAAGTGGATATGCTTGGGGAAGTACCACTCATGATATGGCACGTTCCAAAGCCTATCGTTGGGGAGAAGAAGGTATTGGCGGAATATCGGATAATAAACAGCATATTTGTTTTGCTTTTTCGTTTTGGAATCACAAAGATCGAATTTTAAAAGAACGCTATTTTGGTTTAACCCCGGCTGAATCAAACCATGGGGAAGATGTCAAAGAAATTTATTACTATCAAGATTCTACGCCTACACATTCATATCAAAAAATGCTTTATAAATATCCACATGCGGCTTTTCCGTATGAAAAATTGATAGAAGAAAGTAAAAAAAGATCACGGCTTCAACCCGAATACGAATTAATTGACACTGGTATTTTTGATAATGATGAGTATTTTGATATCACGATAGAATATGCCAAAGCCGAAGAGCAAGACATATTAATTAAAGTTACTGTTGAAAATCGTGCTGAAGTTTCGGCTCCAATTACGGTTTTACCCACAATATGGTTCAGGAATACTTGGAGTTGGGGATACGAAAAATACAAAGTCAAACCTACACTTACAGGTGTTGGAAAATCGTTAATAGAAGTCAATCATCAACTGGTAGGCCATTTCAATTTATATGCAGAAAAGGCTAAAAACATTTTGTTTTGTGACAATAAAACCAATTTCGAAAAATTATACGGTTCACCTGCACAATCGCCTTATGCCAAAGATGGGATTAATGATTATATTATAAATAAAAAACGCAGCAGTATAAATTCAGAAGGAATTGGTACCAAAGCTTCCGTACTTTATAAGGATATCATTCCAGCAAATGGAAAAAAAGTGTACCGCCTCCGATTTACAAATAATTCTCCAGACAATGCTTTTGAAGATTTCGATACTATTTTCCAAAAAAGAATCGATGAAGCCGATGAATTTTATGCTCCCATTCAAAAAGGAGTAAAAGACGAAAAATTAAAATCCATTCAGCGTCAGGCTTATGCAGGAATGCTTTGGACTAAACAATGGTATTACTATAATGTTTTTGAATGGCTAAAAGGCGATCCATCTACACCAAAACCAGAAAAAAGGAGAAACGAAGGGAGAAACAGCACATGGAAACACTTGTATACTTCCAATATTCTTTCAATGCCGGACAAATGGGAGTATCCTTGGTTTGCCGCTTGGGATTTGGCTTTTCACACCTTACCTTTGGCTAGATTGGATCCTGATTTTGCCAAAAGACAATTATCAGTTATTCTTAGGGAATACTATATGCACCCCAACGGGCAAATTCCGGCTTATGAATGGTCGTTCTCGGATGTAAATCCACCCGTTCATGCCTGGGCTACTTGGAAAGTATATGAAATTGACAAAGAAGCCAATGGAGGTGTTGGAGATACTGTTTTCTTGGAACGTATTTTTCATAAACTACTACTCAATTTTACGTGGTGGGTGAATTTGAAAGATGAAAATGGCAATAATATTTTTGGAGGTGGATTCCTTGGAATGGATAATATTGGGGTATTTGATCGCTCTTCTGATTTGCCTACAGGTGGTCACTTAGAACAAGCCGATGGAACAGGTTGGATGGCAATGTATTGTTTAAATATGTTGCGAATTGCCTGTGAAATATCGCTTAAAAATCCAGTTTATCAGGATATGGCATCCAAATTCTTTGAGCATTTTCTTCATATTTCTGGGGCAATGCAATCATTGGGAGGCAATCAAATAAGCCTTTGGGACGAAGACGATCAGTTTTATTATGATATGCTTCACAAAAATAATGGTGATGCCGAATTGTTGAAAATCCGTTCGATGGTAGGCTTAATTCCACTATTTGCTGTCGAAGTATTAACCCCTGATTTGCTGGAAAAATTGCCCTTGTTCAAGCGTCGAGTAGATTGGGTTCTGAAAAATCGTCCTGACTTGGCTAGTTTAGTTTCTAGTTGGTATGCGCCTGGTAAAGGAGAAACCCGTTTGCTCTCGACTCTTAGAGGACATAGAATGAAAATGATTCTAAAACGTATGTTTGACGAAAAGGAATTTTTATCAGATTTTGGCGTTCGTTCTTTATCCAAATACCACAAAGAGCATCCCTATAAATTCAAACATGATGGCGGGACTATTCAGGTAGATTATACACCAGCCGAAGCAACAGGAGATATGTTTGGCGGAAACTCCAATTGGAGGGGACCTATTTGGTTTCCTATGAATTATTTGATTTTGGACTCTTTAGAAAAATTTCACGGCTATTACGGAAAAGATTTCAAGGTAGAATTTCCAACCGAATCAGGAAATGAAGTAAATCTTAAAGAAGCTTCAGAAGGAGTTGCCAAAAGATTATTGGCACTTTTTATCCCGGATGCCAACAAAAAAATCCCAATGTATGGCGAATACAAAAAATTCCAAAAGGACACACTTTTCAATAAAAATCATTTATTTTTTGAGTATTTCGATGGAGATACAGGCAAAGGTTTAGGTGCCAATCACCAAACTGGCTGGACAGGACTCATTGCTGAAATCATTAGACATTTGCATGAAGAAGAGAAATAGTATTTGAGTAAAGAATGTTACAATTATAGGACTCAAATAAGATTTTTTTTAAATTAAAAGCTATTGTTTTTCTAAAATTATTTTAGTGACTTCATCTACTTTTTTTATCAATAACGGAAAAGCGGGCTCAGGCATGTTACCATGATTGAAACCTTGCAGTTCATAAAGCGTGGTTTGGGTATTTCCCGTTAATTGCATCATTCGGGCGAGATAGGCATTCTCTTCATACCGGCCCAAAAGTTCCATTTCACGATCACCGGTAATAAGCAATAACGGTGGAGCATCGGCGCGAACAAAGTAAAGCGGAGCATATTCGTCGATAGTCGGCTGAGTTTCCGGAATTCCTCTTTCTTTGCGTATGGTAAAGTGAGTGATGGCTTGTCCGCTAAAAGGAATAAGGGCTGCAATACGGTTGGCATCAATGTCATATTTTTTTAAATATTTTTTGTCAAGTGTAATCATCAAACCCAGATATCCACCTGCCGAATGTCCCGATATAAAAATAAGATTGGGATTGCCTCCATATTGACTGATGTGTTGAAACGTCCAGGCTACTGCCGCTGCAGCATCTTCTATATATTTAGGCGCTGCCACTTTAGGCGAAAGCTGGTAACCAACACCTATGACTGCATAACCTTTATTTAATAGTGCTTGGGGTATTTCTTTCTTACCCCCAGTAAGGCCACCTCCGTGAAACCATACAATGGTAGCAAAGTTTTTTAATCCTTTGGGAAAATATATATCTAAGGTGCATTGCGAGGCAAGAGATGCATCTTGTTTAGAAATGGATTCGGCATAATACGGAATATTCTTCTCCGTTTCATACTGTTGCTGAGCATTTGCTGAAAGTGAAGTGATTAATAACAACAGGAAAATGATTTTTTTCATAAGTTTATTTTAAAATGATGCTTACCAAGTTGCTAAATGCGGTTTTAATGTTGTATTGACAAAATATAGGCTTCAAGAGTAACAAAGTTAATATAATCCTAGTTGTGGCCAAACTTTCATGAAAGTTGTAACTATTATTCTTTTATATGGGGAATGTCGAGCCAATAAAACAGATTGGAAGATTTTACTATTAAAAATTAGTTCTTTTTATTCTATGAATTGTATCACAATAATATTGTGGATAAAAAATGATTTTTATCATAAATTTTCATTTAATTTACAATTCAATAATCGATATATTATAAAATCTGTTATTTTATTGAATTATTTATTTTGCCCCCATTCTTTTTAGTATTTACGGATTATCTTACCTGATTAGATTTAGATTCAGGTTTTTTTTTGGAAATGTATAATATTTTTCTAATGTAAAAACTTGCCATAACCTTCTATGGCAACGTAATAAACATGATCAAGAAACTTGTTAAGTGGAATTAAAAAATAGATAAATAATGAATCAGCACCTGCATACCATTTTAAATTTTATACAGCAAGCTAAACATTTGTCTGCCGAAGAAAAGACTTCCCTTACTAGTATTTTTAATATTCAATTGCCAATAACTAATTAAAAAATAGCATTATGAAAAAACTAATTCTTATTATTTTAATTTTTAATTCGTTTTTCATTCCAGTTTCAGCACAACTTAAGCCTAATAACCTTAGTTCTTATAATGAATCGGAGGGTGTTTTTATCAATGATCTTATTACTGACAGATCTGGCGTTGTTTGGATAGCGACCAATAATGGACTCGTGCGTTACGATGGGTACGAATTCAAACATTATGATGTTGATCCCAAAGATCCAAAAGCAATGGGCAGTATTTTACCAAATACACTTTATGAGGCTCAGGATGGACATATTTGGATCGGTTGTACAGATATGCTAAGTGAATACAATCCGGAAACTAAAACTTTCAAGAATTATAATTTCTCAAAACTCACTGATTTCACTTTGGGCGAACCAATCACAATAATAACTATAAATGAGGATTTAGGAGGTAGAATTTATTTTGGGGCTTGGGGTGCATTAGGTATTAAAAGAAGTCATACTATTTTCTATAAAGACAAAAACAAGGAACAGCTCCAGCGCTTTGATGCTCCAGATAAGGTGGAAATAAAAAGTGTTTATAAAACGACAACAGATAAGTTGGGCAATATTTGGGTTTTTGCATCCAATGGATTTTTTAGGATTGATAAAAATAAAAATATTCATAGAGAAAAGTGGCCAATACCTGAGTTATTGACTAGTCAATACTCTAGCACAATTAAAAGCGACGCTAAAGGCAATATTTGGATGGTTTCAAGAAATGACGTTCATTCTATTCTGAGTGTCTGGAACCCCATTTCTGGGAAAATTAAATCTTATTCTTTGAAACAAATTAATGAGAAAGAACCTCTTTATTTTAGTGAAATGGAGATGGATACAAAGGAAAATATTTGGATTGGAACAAATAGAGGTTTAGGTTATTTTGACTTAAAAAGGGAACAATTTCAATTATTGAAAGAAAGTGAAGATCCTAAAATGGCCAAAGCTGAAATTGTCTGTCTTCATTTGGATTCCTTTGATAATATTTGGATGGGAACACCATCTCAGGGATTGCTTAGATATACCAAAAAAGCTGAGCTAAAGTCCTTTGTTCACGATAAAGAGGATAAAAATACCATTACATATGGTTGGGTCAATAAAATGTTTGAGAAAAAAGATGGTAAAGTTTGGATGGCATCTGAAAAAGGTCTCAATGTTTATGATTCTAAAGATAATTCCTTAACACCATTTCCATATGCCGCTATTTTGCCTGAATTTGGATGGTGTACTACCATTGGTGAGTTCTCTGATGAAGAATTACTCATACAAACGAATAAGGAACATTTCCTTTTTAATGTTAATACTAAGACTTGCAAAAAAACCATACTAGATCCTAAGCTAAATAAACTATATATTTATAACCTAAAAATAGATAGTAGGGGCAATCAATGGTATTGCACAGCTAATGGTGCTTTTTTAAAAATTAAAAATAAAAAGACATTACAACATATTGATTTAAAGAAACTTCCAGGGTCCAATATTACAAGTAATTTAGTAAACACTATCTATGAATGTTCAAGGTACGGAATATGGTTGCTTACTGATGACGGTTTGTTTCTGTATAATTATGCTACAGCAAAAGTGGAACGATATGGATTTGACAATAAAAAAGGGGATATATTAAAATCACAAGACATCAATTCGCTATATGTTGATAAAGAAGGAATCCTATGGGTTGGGACTTGGAATGGTGGTCTTAATAAATACAATATTAAAACCGGAAAAATTAAATCCTATACTATTAAGGATGGTTTGCCTTCTATGGGTATTCAGGGTATTTTACCCGACGAAAAAAACAAGGCACTTTGGCTTAGTACTTTTGAAGGAATGAGTAGATTCAGTTTAAAAGAAGAGCAATTTAACAACTTTTCGATGGAAGACGGCATTCAGGGTCGTTTATTTGCAGATGGCTCTTGCCTCAAAACTTCGAATGGCCTTATGATTTTTGGTGGTCAAAACGGAATTACAGTATTCAATCCTAATGATATTACAAAGAATTCAACGCCACCAAAAGTGTTTATTACTGATTTTAAAATCGGAGATATTTCCCTTTTTACGAATAACAATTCATTGACAAAGAATGGTCCCAATAAGAAGGAAAATATTGTGCTAAAGTTTAATCAAAACAACCTATCTATTAATTATACAGGAATTCACTACGCCAATCCTGCGAGTAATAAATTTACTTATAAACTCGAAAACTATGATAACAGTTGGCGTGAAGTAGGAAATATTCGTATGGCTTATTATTATAATTTGCCTCCTGGCGACTATACTTTTAAAGTAAAAGCAGCTAACAGTAATGGCGTTTGGAATGAAACGGGAGCTTCCATACCTTTCAGTATTACACCTCCTTGGTGGCGTACTTGGTGGGCTTATGCAATTTATGGCCTTCTTTTTATTGTTCTTGTGTTTTCGATTGACAGATTCCAACGAAAAAGACTTCTTGAAAAACAACGTGTAATGGCCAAAGAAATTGAACTGGCTCAAGCCAAAGAAATTGAGAAAGCCTATCATAAATTGAAAGAAACCCAATCACAACTCATTCAATCAGAGAAAATGGCTTCATTGGGTGAACTCACGGCGGGAATTGCTCACGAAATACAAAATCCATTAAACTTTATCAATAATTTTTCGGAAGTGAGCAATGAGTTAATTGATGAAATGAAAGAAGAATTCAAAAAAGGAGCTATTGACGATGGCTTTGCTATAGCTGATGACATCAGCAAAAATTTAGAGAAAATAAACTATCACGGCAAACGTGCCGATGGTATTGTAAAAGGAATGTTGCAACATTCACGAACCAGTTCGGGACAAAAAGAACCAACAGACATCAACAAACTGACTGATGAATATTTAAGGCTAGCGTATCACGGACTTAGAGCCAAGGATAAAAGTTTTAATGCCACGATGAAAACAGATTACGATGAAACCATTGGTAAAATTAATATCATTCCACAGGATATGGGAAGAGTAATTCTAAATTTAATTACCAATGCGTTTTATGTTGTGGATGAAAAGAAAAAGCAAATAGGAGAAGATTACGAACCAACCGTTTCAGTCAGTACAAAAAAAGTTGACGATACTGTTATAATACGTGTCATGGACAACGGTAATGGTATTCCTGAAAAGGTATTTGACAAAATCTTTCAACCCTTTTTCACCACAAAACCAACGGGACAAGGAACCGGACTTGGACTTTCCTTGAGTTATGATATTGTAAAAGCACAAGGTGGAGAATTACTAGTAGAAACCAAAGAAAGAGAAGGCTCCGAGTTTATTATTCAATTACCTATAATTTAAAATATAGTTTATGAAATCATTTAAAATCCTATTCTTGCATTTGTTTGTTGTGATTCAATTTTGCAATGCACAGGAAACTCCCTACAAGTATATTGTCAAAGCTGATAGTGTGCAAAAAATCCTATCTAAATATAGTGTTCAAGACTTACAAAAAGTGCTTTTGTTAAATGATTTTGCTAGGTTCTCTAATCATTGTTTGCAATTTAAAAAGGGACTTATTGCAACAAAACAGGCAAGGGAACTTTCTAAAAAGCTGAACTACAAAAATGGTGAAGTGCAGTATTACCGCACTATGGATGATTTATTCAGAGATAACATTTTGTCTTTCTACTATCGTAAACAGGCAGATTGGCTTTCTACAGAACAAGAAAAAAAGGAAAGTGCTCAGAACAGGAATTCAAAAAATTTGGTCTGGCCAATTAATCTGGATCAGAAAAAAGTTTTATCCCAGCTTACAAATGCACTCCTTTATTTTGAACAGATTAAGGATAAGGAAATGCAGGCAAATATTCAGATTTTAATGGGCTGGAGTTATGCTATGTTGCAAAAACCTAAAGAGTCTATGACTACTTTGCTAAAATCACTTTCCCTCTTTAAAGAACTGAATGATACTTATCCTATTTTTCTATTATCAACTTTTGAGATGTCTAATTTTAATTATAAAGGAAAACCAGAAGAAGCCCATAAGATTGAAGTTGAATTAGTAAAGATGATTTCTACGATTAAAGATAAAAAGTTACTCGCGCTTTTATCCCTTCCTATGGCTGATAATTACTCTACTGCAGGTCGATTTAGTTTAGCCATTGAATATTATATAAAAAGTGCTACTGCCTTAGAAGAGGATATTCATATAGAAGATAAGGATTTACTTGGTGATATCTATTCAGGCATCGCAGGATGTTACGAAAGTATGAACAACCAATCGAAAGCTTTCGAGTATTTTACAAAGAGAGAAAGGTTATTTAAAAAAATGAATGATACAGTTAAAATTTACGATGCCTATGGTACATTAGTGTTTCCGTTAATACAACTAAAAAGATATAAAGAAGCAAGGAAATATATGGCACTAACTTCACAAGAACCAAATAAGAAATTAGCAACTTATATAGTAGCCAGAAATAATGATGCAAATGGTCAAATTGAAATGACGCAAGGTAATTATGCAGCGGCAATACCTTTTTTTAATACCGCACTCGATCTGTTTATGAAAGATAATAAATCAGTAACACCTTTTATCTATTGCTATTTAAGCGAGTGCTATCAAAAAGTAAATAGTTTGCCTAAAGCTTTAGATAATGGTATTCTTGCTTATAATGAATCCAAAAACTATGCAATAAAACGAATCGAATTAAAATCAAGTTTATTGTTGTCTCGCATATATGAACAAAATGGACAGAAAGACGATGCTTTCAAATACCTCAAAATTTATCAGCAGCTAAAGGATGCCTCTGATGACTTGGATGCCTCAAACCGTCTTGCCAATGTTGAAATTCAATCTATTCTTGAAAAAAGTAAGCTTGAAATAGAAAAAATCGATAAACAAAGATTAGACAAAGAAGCCGAAAATAAAAACCAACGTTGGTGGATATTCACCATTGCGGCGGCTTTGTTTTCGACAATGGTATTACTGTTTATTCTGTATCGCAACAACAAGAACAAACAAAAAGCCAATAATTTACTCAGCCAACAAAAGGAAGAAATCAACATCCAAAAAAACAAAGTCGAACTAACACTTACAGAACTAAAATCAACTCAATCGCAACTCATCCAATCCGAGAAAATGGCTTCTCTGGGAGAACTCACAGCCGGAATTGCCCACGAAATCCAGAATCCATTGAACTTCGTGAATAATTTTTCGGAGGTAAATACAGAATTATTGGAAGAAATGAATGAGGAATTGGATAAAGGAAATTATGTCGAGGTAAAACAAATTGCAAAAGATGTATTGGAAAATGAGCAAAAAATAAACTACCACGGCAAGCGTGCCGATGGCATCGTCAAAGGCATGTTGCAACATAGCCGCAGTAGCAGCGGAATTAAGGAGCCAACCGATATCAATAAACTAGCCGATGAATATTTGCGCCTCGCTTATCACGGTTTGCGCGCCAAAGACAAAAGTTTTAACGCTACGATGAAAACAGATTACGATGAAACCGTTGGTAAAATTAATATCATTCCACAGGATATGGGAAGAGTGATTCTGAATCTCATTACCAATGCGTTTTATGTAGTAGATGAAAAGAAAAAGCTAATCGCTGAGGGTTATGAACCAACGGTTTTCGTCAGCACGAAAAAAGTCGGCGATACTGTTCAAGTAATCGTTAAAGACAATGGCAATGGAATTCCTCAAAAAGTATTGGACAAAATATTTCAGCCCTTTTTTACCACAAAACCAACAGGTAAAGGAACAGGTTTGGGACTGAGTTTGAGCTATGATATTGTAAAAGCACATGGCGGGGAGTTATTAGTAGAGACAAAAGAAGGAGAAGGATCTGAGTTTATTATTCATTTGCCGATTTAAACTATCTTGATAAAGAAACTTATTACGTACTAAAATAAATAAAAGTATTATATTTCTGATATTCAAAGTATAACAATTTTGAAAGCTAATAATTCTAAAAAAAAACAGTCTAGATAAATAGTAATCTAATTTAATAAAATTAAAGAAAAAGAAATGAAAAAATCAACTGCAATCAACCTGAAATATCTCTTTCTAATTCTGGGTATCTTATTTTTGCAAGCTTGCAAAAACAGTAAAGAAGCACCTCCTTTTCCAATCTTAAAAAGTGAATATGCACAACCCATAACTAAAAGTTTTGAATTTTCAAAAACTGATACCATCCAATGGACTACAGTAGATAAATCTAAAATAAAACCTTTACCTACTAAAAATTTTAGCTGGGATAAATTACCATCAAAACCTTTTGACATTGACATTCCGTATGCATTAACTGAGGCATTACCACAAAAACCATTGGATTGGAATAGTTTACCCGAAACTAATTTTGATTTAGAAAGTCTGCCAAAAGCAAAAATTAGCATTAAAACTACCGTTTTAGGAAAACCTAAAATTGTAAAAGCCGGATATCCTATTAACATGCCTAAAGCAAGTAGAGGTATCGTGCAATTTGATGCTAATTTTGGCCTTCCCGGGAATACATTAAGTGTTTTAAAGGATAGTAACGGAATGCTTTGGATGGGTGGAGACGGAGGTGTTGCTAAATACGATTCAGAAAATCTGGAAATTTATGGTACGGATCAAGGATTGACAGCTAGTAGAACTTTTGCTATGCTTTTGGATTCCAAAGGCAGACTTTGGTTAGGTAACAATATAAATACAATTACTGTTATAGACTTTAAGGCACAGCTTATTCATGAATTAAGCAGCTCATTCGATATGGGTAATGAATACGATTTAATAGAAGCTAAAGATGGCAAAATCTGGCTGACTAATAGTCCTAATGGTTATAATATTGTTGATCTGGAAGCAAGGATAATTCGGAAACTAGATGCGGAACACGGCCTAGTTGGCAATTTTAGTATAACACCCTTTCAAGATAAAGAGGGTCTCATTTGGCTTACAGCGGATAAAGGCGTAAATATTATTGACTTAAAAAAAGGGAAGAACAAAGCCTTAACTATCGAAAATAAATTACTAAAACCTTCTTTTATTTTTACAGTGTCGCAAGATAGAGCAGGCAAAATTTGGATAGGTAATCAGGGAGGTGTTCAAATTATTAATGGGGCGAAAACAACTATTTCCTCGCTCACCCAAAAACAAGGATTGAAAGAAAGTGGAGCTGTCGGAAATATTTATCAAGATAAAAATGGTAAAATTTGGTTGGGAACTGATAATGGTTTTATGTATTCTTTTGATGAAACAAAAAAAGAAATTGAAAAATTTGAAATTAATAAAGGAGACCAGCTTTTATTTGACATATTGGAAGATAAGCAAGGACAAATCTGGACTGCTATTATACAAGGTGGTTTATATAAATTAGATCCTAAAAATGGGAGACCCGCAAATTATGGTATCGCTGACGGCTTAACCAACAATGAGGTATGGAGTACATTGGAAACAAAAGACGGTAAAATTTGGATTGGAACTTATAATGGAATTGATGTTTATGACCCAAAAGCACAAACCCTTAAACATTTGGGCGTGGAACAAGGTCTTGTAGACAATAGAAATTCTAGATTAATGGAGGATTCGAAAGGTAAAATTTGGGCTTGTGGTTCCCCATCAGGTATAAGTATTATTGATCCAAAAAAAGGCACTATTCAGCAACTTAGCACGTATCAAGGATTAAAAACAAATAATATAATTGCAGTTTTCGAAGATGAAAATGGACTTATATGGATTGGTGGGGAATTAGGCGAAATACAAACTATTGATTTGGACCATTCCATTTTTAAATATTATGAGGCTACCACTAAAGAAACTAAAGTGAGAAATAATATTTTTTTAAGTGATGCAACAAATCATATTTGGATAGCAACTGTAGGCATAGGTATTCAAAGAATAGATCTCAAAAACAATACCCGTTCTCGTTTAACACAAGCTGAAGGCTTAATAGGCAATCAAGTATATTCTTTAATGCGAGATGAGAACCAAAATATTTGGGCTGCATCTGATAAAGGTGTAGTACTCATAAATGCACAAAAGAAAGAACTTACCACCTTTACTACTGATGAAGGTTTGGCAGCTAACGATGTATATGCTATAAATACACATAAGGGCGAAATTTTTAATGGAACCTCAAAAGGATTGACCATTCTTCAACCAATTGAACAAAAAAATAATACTCATCCTTTTTGGAAAGTAAAAACCTTGGGCAAAAGACAAGGTTTAGATCAGGTCGATTTTTCAGAAAATAGTTTCACTTTTGATAAAAACGGCAGGTTATGGGCTGGTGTCAAAGGAATAATGCTAACTGTAATAGATCCAATACAGAAAGATAATTTTGAACCGACCACTTTTATTACTGGATTAAACATCTTAGATAAAAAACAAGTATTTAAGGATAAAATTAGCATACAAAAAAACAGGAAAGGATTAAATAAAGCTTGGGTGTCAACTAAGGATACGCTTTTAACCTTAAAAAATGAGTTAGAAAATGCTGAAAACCATATGCACTGGAATACAGTTAAAGGTCCCTACAACTTACCGCTAGATCTTATTTTACCATCTAACCAAAATTATTTGAGTTTCACTTACAATGGTTTTCAACTCAATAATCCCGACAAACTGGTTTATAGCTACTTTTTAGAAGGTATCGATAAAAACTGGAGTCCTGTTTCTGAAGAAAACACCAGTGAAAACTATAGAGATTTACCCTCAGGAGATTATACTTTTAAAGTGGTCTCGAAAGGTTTAGATGGGGTTTGGAGCAAGCCAGCTGAATTTAAATTTACGATTTCTGCACCCTGGTGGCAAACTTGGTGGGCTTATTCGGTTTATTTACTTCTTTTTATATTGTTAGGATTCAGTATTCATCGTTTCCAAAAAAAACGCACCATAAGAAAAGAACGAGAACGAGCGCAACAAAAAGAATTAGCACAAGCCAAAGAAATAGAAAAAGCATATCTAGATCTCAAAACTACCCAGTCCCAGTTAATTCAATCTGAGAAAATGGCTTCTCTGGGAGAACTCACAGCAGGAATAGCTCATGAGATACAAAATCCGTTGAACTTCGTCAATAATTTCTCGGAAGTGAGTATGGAATTGATTGACGAAATGGAAGCCGAAATAAGAAAAGGAGATTTGGAAGAAGCTAAAACCATTGCAATTGACATCAAACAAAATTTGGAAAAAATAAATTATCACGGCAAACGTGCCGATGGTATCGTGAAAGGAATGTTGCAACACAGCCGAGCCGGAAATAATGTAAAAGAACCAACTGATATTAATGTACTTGCCGATGAATATTTGAGGTTGGCTTATCACGGACTTCGAGCCAAAGACAAAAGTTTTAACGCCGAACTGGAAACACATTTTGATTCAGACCTTCCAAAAATAAATGTGATTCCGCAGGATGTTGGTCGGGTGCTGCTGAATTTGTTTACCAATGCCTTTTATGCAACCCATCAAAAGCAAAAAATAGCAAAAGATGAATATAAACCTTTAGTTTCCGTAACGACTGCTCTGAAAAATGACGTCGTTGAAATTACCGTAAAAGACAACGGAATGGGAATACCGGATGCAATTAAAGACAAAATAATGCAGCCTTTTTTCACTACTAAACCTGCAGGTGAAGGAACAGGTTTGGGATTGTCATTGAGTTATGATATTATTGTGAAGAGTCATGGCGGAACAATTAGTATTGATAGCAAAGAAAATGAATATACCGTTTTTACAATTAAATTGCCCTTAGTATAAATGAAATGTTTTTTTTAACACATTAAAGGTTATATTTAAAAAATTCTAATTAGTTGAAAATTATTGAATTACAAATTAAATTTAAAAATTTATGATAAAAATACTAGTAGTCGATGATGAAGCTGATGTACAGCCACTTTTCCAGCAACGCTTCCGTAAAGAATTAAGGGCTCACGAATTAGAATTTGACTTTGCCCTTTCTGGTGAGGAAGCTCTTGAATTTATGAAAAAAGAACATTCGGAAATCGTACTGATCCTTTCAGATATTAATATGCCTGGAATGAGCGGTATTGAGCTTTTGTCTAAAATCCGACATAATTACCACGAACCCGACCCAGTTGTAATGATGATTACAGCTTATGGTGATGACGAAAATCGCCGGCAAGCCATAGAAAATGGTGCTAATGATTTTTTAACCAAACCTCTTGATTTTAATGTATTGAAAGAAAAACTCAAACACCTTCTGGAATAATGGCAAAAATACTTGTAGTAGATGACGAAGCAGATTTAGAAATGCTCGTTAAACAGAAATTTAGAAGAAAAATTCGGGAAAACACTTATGAATTTATCTTTGCCAGAAACGGCGAGGAAGCACTTCTGAAAATACAAGAACATCCGGATCTGGATATTATTCTGAGCGACATTAATATGCCAGTTATGGACGGGCTTACTTTGTTGAGCCGATTGCCTGAAGCCAATTCTTTATTAAAAGCTATTATGGTTTCGGCTTATGGTGATATGCAGAATATAAGAACGGCTATGAATAGGGGAGCTTTTGATTTTGTATGCAAACCGGTTGATTTTGATGACCTTGACCTAACAATGGAAAAGACAATAATCCACGTCAAACAATTGCAGGATACAATTATAGCCATTAAGGAAAATAATATCCTGAAAATGTATGTGGATTCGAATGTGCTGAACTTTATGACCAACAAAGAGTTTGAAAGCAGCCTGCTGAAAAATGAATTATTGGATGCCACAGTTATGTTTATAGATGTTTGCGGATTCACAGCCATCACCGAACAGATTCCGGCAAATGAAGTTGTAGCATTACTAAATGGAATTTTTGACAAAATCGTGAAAGAAATCATTGCGCAAGGTGGTCACGTGGATAAGTTTATGGGCGATGCTGTTATGGCCGTTTTTAGAGGAGAATACCATCTTGACAGAGCTATCGATGTGGCATTGGCCGTCAAAGAACAAATCAGTAATGTTGAGGTAGCATTGGATGGGGATAAAACATACAAACCACAAATATCAATTGGCATCAATTCAGGTGAAATGGTATCTGGAAATATTGGTTCAGCATCATTAAGAAGGTTGGATTATACCGTTATCGGTGATGCGGTTAATGTTGCTCAACGCCTTCAGACAGTTGCCAAAGCAGGTCAAATTATTATCACAGAAGAAGTATATATAAAAACCAAGGAATCCTTTAAATGTGTGCCGAACGGTGAATTTACTTTAAAAAATAAAGCAAAACCCGTCAATACTTATGAGGTGATGGAATAAAAAAAGTTAATGTCTTACCTTGCGTTTGAGTATTCCACCAGCGGTTTCTTTAATGATACTGGTAAATACAAAAGCTTTAGGGTCAATTTTTTGCACCAGATTTTTAAGGCGTATTAATTCCATTCGGGTGACAACAGTAAAAACAATGTCAACAGGTTGGCTGATTTCATAACTGTCTTTCATAAAGCCCCTTTCGCCTTTATAGACA
>NZ_JAYWCK010000008.1:0-3195 GCF_043780635.1 Flavobacterium sp. | reverse complement strand
GGATTTCTTTTTACCAGTTGCAACTGGCTTACGTTTAGTTTCGAGACAAATAACCAATACAAACTTAGTAGTAGCTACATCTGGAATTACTTATCCATTAACAAACGGAACTGTTTCAATTACATCAAATAGTGGAACTGGAACTTTCTTGCCATTCTTCAATTGGAAATTTGCTCCTATTAAAGGTCTTAGAGAGGAAGTTGTAGTTAACGTTAAACCTATTGCAACTTTATCTACTATTTCACCAACTACAATAGCTTCAGGCGGAAGTGATTTTGCTTTAACAGTAAATGGAACTAATTTTGTAAATGGAGAATCAATTGTTAGATGGAATGGAACAGACAGAGCAACAACATTTGTTAGTTCTACTGAACTTAGTGCTGCTATTCCTGCTGCCGATATTGCAACTGGAGGAACAGCTTCGGTTACAGTTTTTAATTCTTGCGGTACAACAACTGGTCAAACTATTTCTTTTTTATCTGTTTGTGCACCTGTTGCTGATTTAACAGTTTTACCAACAATAACTGGACAATGTTCAGCTGATACAACTGCCCCAACTGCGACAAGTAGTTGTACTGGAGCAGTAATTGGAACTACTTCAACAGTATTTCCTATCACAACTCAAGGCACGACAATCGTTACTTGGACTTATAATGATGGAAACGGAAACACTTCAACTCAAAACCAAACTGTAATTGTAGACGATACCGTTGCTCCAGTTGCTGATGTAACAACTTTGGCAAATGCATTAGGGCAAACTTCGGTTACCGTTACTGCTCCAACTGCCACTGATGCTTGTGTTGGAACTATTATAGGAACAACTCCAAGTCCTTTGACTTATTCAACACAAGGAACTTTCAATATTGTTTGGACATATAATGATGGTAATGGAAACACAGCAACTCAAAACCAAACTGTAATTGTTGCTGATACAATTGCTCCAACTGCTCCAACAAGTTTAGTTGCTTCTGGAACTACTTCAAACTCTACTAATTTATCTTGGACAGCTTCATCAGATAATGCTGCGGTAACTGGATATGATGTTTATAATGGAGCTACACTTATAGGAACAACTGCCTCTGCAAGTTTTGCAGTAAGTGGTTTGTCTGCTTCAACAGCTTATACCTTTTCAGTAAAAGCTAAAGATGCTGTTGGAAATATTTCAGCTTCAAGCAATGCTGTAAATGTTACAACTCTTACGGCTACTTATTGTGCTTCAACAGGAACTAGTGTGGCAAGTGAATCAATTGGAAAAGTTGTTTTTGGAAGCATAAACAATACTTCAACAGGAGGAACTGGCTATGTAAACTTTACTGCCATTTCAACAAATGCAACTAGAGGAACTGCATACACAATTACAATAACACCAACTTGGTCAGGAGCAAAAAGATTTGAAGGATATGCTGTATGGATTGATTACAACGGAGACGGCGATTTTGCTGATGCTGGTGAATTAGCATTCTCAACTGGAACTACAAAAACAACTCCAGTTTCTGGGACTTTTACTATCCCTGCGACAGCAACCCTTGGAGCTACTAGAATGAGAGTTTCAATGAAGTACAATGCAATCCCAACAATGTGCGAAACATTTGCATCAGGACAAGTTGAAGATTACACTGTAAACATTGTTTCTAGTGTAGCCAAAATTGCTAATGTATCTGGAAAAGCAATTACAGAAATTAAATTGTACCCTAATCCAACAACATCCATTTTGAATGTGTCTTCAGTTTCTGAAAATGCCACCTTTAAAGTTTATAATATGTTAGGACAATCAATAATGAACGGAAAACTTTCAAATGGTTTGATTGATGTTTCCAACATAAGCTCTGGAATTTATCTTTTAGAAGTTACTGACAAAGAATTAACTTCAGTAAATCGCTTCATAAAACAATAATCTTTTTAAATTTTAAATCAAAAGCTATCTCAATTGAGGTAGCTTTTTTTTGGAACAATATAATTACTATTAAGTGATGAAAAACAATCTAGATTATTAAGTAATAGTCTAATCTATTAAAAGAATATAGTTGAATTTTGATTCTTCGTGTTAGCAAAAAAACCCCCATTTAGGTATGTAAATGAGGGTTTCTTAAAATATAAATTTAAATTTATTCTGGATCATTCATTTTAAAAGTGTCCATAAAAGCCGTGGTATAATCCCCGGAAATATATCTCGGATCATCCATTAATTGTCTGTGGAAAGGAATAGTAGTTTTTATACCTTCAATCACAAATTCATCCAAAGCTCTTCTCATTTTGCTAATTGCTTCCCCACGAGTTTGAGCTGTTGTGATAAGCTTTGCAATCATAGAATCATAATTTGGCGGAATAGTATAACCTGAATACACGTGCGTATCCAAACGAACTCCGTGACCTCCAGGCATGTGAAGAGTAGTTATTTTTCCTGGTGATGGTCTGAAGTCATTATAAGGATCCTCAGCATTGATACGACATTCGATAGCATGCAATTGTGGCAAATAATTTTTACCAGAAATTGGGATACCAGCAGCAACCATAATTTGCTCGCGAATTAAATCATAATCAATTACTTGTTCAGTAATTGGGTGTTCCACCTGAATACGAGTATTCATTTCCATAAAATAGAAATTACGGTGTTTGTCTACCAAAAATTCTACTGTTCCTGCACCTTCATACTTGATGAATTCCGCTGCTTTTACTGCAGCTGCGCCCATTTTTTTTCTCAATTCGTCAGTCATAAATGGAGAAGGAGTTTCTTCAGTAAGCTTTTGATGACGTCTTTGTACAGAACAATCTCTTTCTGAAAGATGACAGGCTTTCCCATAAGAATCACCCACAACTTGAATCTCGATATGTCTAGGCTCTTCAATAAGTTTCTCTAAATACATTCCGTCATTTCCAAAAGCTGCAGCTGATTCTTGGCGAGCACTTTCCCAAGCTTTTAGTAACTCTTCGTCTTTCCAAACAGCACGCATTCCTTTTCCTCCGCCTCCAGCAGTCGCTTTTAGCATAACTGGATATCCCATTTTTCTTGAAAGTTCTTGCGCTTGTTCAAAAGACTCTAAAAGTCCTTCAGAACCTGGAACACATGGTACTCCAGCTGCTTTCATAGTGGCTTTGGCCGAAGCTTTATCACCCATTCTGTCAATCATTTCTGGCGATGCACCTATAAATTTAACGTTATGTTCTTGACATATTTTTGAAAATTTTGAATTCTCG
>NZ_JAYWCK010000007.1:0-4224 GCF_043780635.1 Flavobacterium sp. | reverse complement strand
AGACAAAAAAAATACCATTCTAAGATTCACTGAGAACAACGAGATTATTGGTTGTGTGTTACTAATTGAAAAAAAAGATCAATTGTATTTAGGAATGTTAACGGTTTCGCCTGAGTTGCAAAATAGTGGCATTGGAAAAAAATTAATGCAACAGGCCGAAATTTTTGCTTCGGAATTGGGATTGTCTAAAATTGGCATGACAGTGATAACCGTTCGGGAAGAACTTATTTCGTGGTACGAACGCCACGGCTATGCAGACACCGGGGCAAGAGAACCCTTCCCAGTAAGCGAAGTTTTTAGCCAAACTACAAATGAACCTCTGGAATTTATGGTGTTGGAAAAAAGAATTTCATAGTATTGATGGTTCGATGATTCAGGAATATAACAAAACGTCACTTCGAGTGGTTTAAAATAGTAATGCGATAGCTTTACTATTTAAAATTGTATCGAGAAGAATTTCAAAGCATATTGTTCTCGATACAATTTTTAAAGCATTAAATTTTTCACTTCATCAACATTTTTTTGGGCTTTAAAAATCACTCGAACTGACGAGTAAGATTACAATGATTAATTATAATTAATTTTAAATTTTAAACGTCATTATTTCTCCAAACTCAAAAACGCTTTACCAATATTCGCAATAACATCCGAAGCGATAAACGACTGATAGCCCGTTTCGGGAAAAGCGATGTCGGCAGTCAATCCGTGTAGAAAAACACCAAGAATGGCAGCGTCAATAGGCTCGTAGGATTGCGCCAATAAACTCGTAATCATTCCCGTTAGCACATCTCCAGTTCCGGCTGTTGCCAAGGCAGCGTTTCCTGTTGTGTTTTCGTAAATAGTCTCGCCGTCAATGATGAATGTTGGTGCACCTTTCATCACAATGATAAGGTGATGCAGTTTTGAAAAAGCAACTGTTTTTTCGAATTTTTCCGCATTCGAATTCCATTTCCCAATGAGTCGTTCCAGTTCTTTTGGGTGTGGCGTGAGAATCGTTTTATTTGGCAACAACGAAATCCATGCTGCGTTTTGGGATAGAATATTCAGCGCATCGGCATCAATGACCAAAGGTGTTTTGTCATTGGTCAGGAATTCGTGAAGCGCATTTTGGGTTTCTATCTCCTGCCCGATTCCGGGTCCAAATCCGATAGCATTGGGCATAAAATCAAATTCTATTTTCGAAATGTATTTTTCCTGAACATCGGTCAAAACCATCACTTCCGGATTGGCAGTTTGCAGGATTTCATAACCACATCGCGGAATAAAAACCGTCACTAGGCCGCAACCGGTTTTCAAACATGCTTTGGAAGACAGACTCATCGCCCCTATTTTTCCATAACTGCCGCCAATTAACAAAGCGTGACCCTGAATTCCTTTGTGAGTATGGGCGTCAATGGGTTTGTAGCGTTTTAAGATTTCCTTTTTGTGGATATGAATTGGATTTTTCATTGCATTTGTTTGTATAAAGTTACAAAAAAATCAATAACAATTTCAATAAAACATTAAGCCATTCCTCTGGCAAAACCCACGGTGTCCCGATACATTTGTGGAGAAACATCGGCATTGTTTTTGAAAAAACGACTGAAATAATGCTCATCATCATACCCCAATTCGTAAGCGATTTCCTTGACGGCTTTATTGGTGAGATACAATTCTCTTTTGGCCTCGATGATGATCCGTTCCGATATTAGATGGGTCAGGGTTTTATTGAAATGGTTCTTGGTAATTTTCGCCAAGGCTTTTGGCGTAATATTTAACAAATCGGCATAATCACTGGCAGAATGCTTGGTCTTGAAATGGAGTTCGATGTAGTTTTTTAAATTTTGCAGAATAAAAGGTTCTTTGGCATCGGCTGTTTCAAAGTAATCTTCATCAGGATGTTGTTGGTTTTTGAGCCTGGTGGCCGTAATCAAAAATATTTTGAGATAAGAAACCAGCAATTCATATTGTGCCATTTCAGGATTTTGCATTTCCGATTTTATTTGCCCGATCACCATTTCAAGAATACTTTTTGACGCTTCATCGACGGCGACATAAGGCAGTTTGAAGATATTGTTGAACAGGATTCCGTTGCATGCAATCTCGGCTTGGTGCTTGTAAATACAGAAAAACTCGGGATGAAAGTGGATAACAATCCCTTCCAGATTTTCTTCGGAAGCCAGCATAAAAGGTTGGTAAGGCGAAAAAGCGAAAAGGTTTCCCGCTTCGAATGGATTTTCAGAAAAATCTGCCGTGACAATTCCGTTCCCTTTTTGAATCCAAATCAGGGAAAAATAGTTCAGTCTTTGAATTTCGTTAAACTGGCATTTGCTGTCAAAAGTCGACAGTTTGAAAGCCAGGTTTCCGTTTTGCGGATTGATTAAAGTGAAAGTTGATTCGTCGAGCATTGTGTTCTTTTTTGTAAATTTAGTAAAACCATTTAATCTTTACATTTACTGTTATAAATCAATCTACTTTGTTGAAGTCTGTTCGAGGCATAATTTATACTCTAAAAAAGCAATATAAAATGATGTTACAACTATCTCGTCAGTTCGAGTGAATTTTCAGAAAATGCGGACAGCTTTTTCAGAAAATTTGTATCGAGAACCATTGTAATATAGGCTTCTCGATACTCCCGAAAGCTTTCGGGATTGAATAGTAAAGCTGTCGCAATACTATTCAAAATCACTCGAAGTGACGGAAAGCTATAGCGTTTTTTATAAACCCCTAAAATCAAAATGGTATAATTCCCGCTTCTTCCAATTTGGCGGTCAGCCTTTCAATACTTATTTCAATTTTCGGTCTTTCTCGTCAATTGGCAAATCATTAATGCTGGCAAAACGTTTTTGCATCAAGCCATTTTCGTCAAATTCCCAGTTTTCGTTGCCATAAGCACGAAACCATTGTCCTTCGGCATTATGGTATTCGTATTCAAAACGCACCGCCATACGGTTGTTGCGGAAACCCCATAACTCTTTTTTGAGTTTGTAATCAAGTTCCTTTTCCCATTTTCCCTTCAGGAATTCCTTTACTTTTTCGCGACCGTTGATGAAATCGGTTCGGTTGCGCCATTCGGTATCAATCGTATACCCCAAGGCAATGCATTCGGGATCCTTGCTGTTCCAAGCATCCTCGGCGAGTTGTACTTTTTCCAAGGCGGTTTCCATTGTAAATGGCGGAAGAGGCAATTTTTGTTCCATACGAGTTGTTTTTAAGGGATTGTAATAACTTTTATAAAACACAAAGATGCAAAAAACCAGCCATTGCACCAATGGAGCATTGACGCAAAAGGATGGACAATTTTCCCGCCTTATCTGAATTGCTTCTATATAAGAATTTATTTATAAATTTATTAGTTTTCTGTAAGTAAAATCACTAGGTTTGAGAATTATTGCAATCTGTACTCAATAGCGAGTATATACAAGTTGTAAGAAATTAAGCCCAACTTTCTGGATTAATTATGTGGCTTAAAGGAGTTGATTTTGGGTGAGGAGTAAAATGATTGTTTTGCTTCAAGCTTTTGCAAAAGAGTTTGCTGAAAATGTATTTTCAAAGCTAAATCGCTAATAAAGCTTGGCTAAGTTATCGAAAAAAAATGACAAAGTCAAATTTTATTTCAGCTAACGGATTAAAAATCAACACGTTTTGTTTTTCACATCAATTTTTAATGACTGCGCCAATCAGTGATTGGAGACAATAAATAAAAATTAATACTCTACGAAAGTTGAAGAAGGGCTTAACTTTGAAATGCTTTTCCTATCTTTCCGAGGAAAACATCTTACAACTGGCCGTTACCACCAATAAAAAACGAAACCAACGCAACGACAAAATGAAAAGAGCAAAATTTATCAACCCCAAAAAAAAACAATAGAAACAAATTCGTTACTTTGGACACTAAAAATTCATAAACATGAAAGAAAAACTAAATAAAGATGTTGAGCGGGTGCAATCGGCCTTGCAAGAACATTTGGCTGCCATTGTGCAATCTTCTGATGATACCATTATCAGTAAATCAATGGATGGGATTATTATTTACTGGAATGTGGGAGCTGAACGGATATTCAATTACTCATCCAAAGAAATAGTCAAACAATATAAAAAAGAACATAAATACTAACCTGAAATTTATCAGCTATGAAAAAGGAGATTATTCAAGATTCTCAAGAATCACAAGGACAAATGTTACTTCAAGCACTTTTTGCAATAAAAAATGGTAATTTTTCTTCCAAACTACCGCAGAATTGG
>NZ_JAYWCK010000006.1:0-10097 GCF_043780635.1 Flavobacterium sp. | reverse complement strand
AACAGCATTAACTTTGGTGCAATTCATCAATAAATTTATTTTTGAAAGACCAATAAACAATATTAAAACACAAATAATTTAATTGCACCCAACGGGTTTGTTAAACTATTATTATTGCCAAAATCTACATAATCGTTGTTGGTAGTTCCTTTAAAATCAAGGTAACTCCAAGTAATGACTACTTTTCCACCCGCACCAGTACCTCCAATTCTACTAGGACCGTTAGCAGTTGTATATCCACCACTACCGCCACCGCCATATAAACTACCCGGGTTGGTAAATTGAGTATCTAGGCCAATGCCTCCTAATGCTCCGCCACCGGAATTTCCTCCATCTCCAGCTTTTGCTGCTGTTCCAGCCGTTCCAGGTAAGCCATAAATATCAGAGGTGGTACCCCCAATGTTTCCAGTTGTAACGCTTGCTCCTCCATTGGCATAAGGATTGGTATTAGTGGCAGGAATACCTCCATTACCGCCTACTGCATTAATTAGCAAAACAGCCGGAGTTGCGGTTAAGGCAAAGGAAGATGAAATTCCATTTCGTCCAAATCCATAATCTCCTATAATTTCAGATCCAACTATAATATTGTATGATGCCCCGGGAGTCACACTCAAAGAGTTATTTTTTACGTAAGCTCCTCCAGCTCCTCCACCACCAGCATGCAAATCACCATTAGCACCACCACCATTACCACCGCCTCCCCAAGCTTCAATAGTTATAGAGGTGACTCCAGCCGGACAAACCCAAGTGCTATTTGATGTAAAGGTTGTTGTTGTTTGTGAATATCCGAAAAATGTAATGATAAAAAAAGCTAAAGTGAAGTAGGTTTTTTTGTAAGTAGTGTAATTTTTTATCATAAAGGTATTCTTGATTATAATTTTCTTAAATAATTAATGAAAAAAGGGACGTTATTTAAACAGAAATCTGACTTTTATGGAACATCAAAAATTGTTTTTTATTCTTCATCAAAGACTTAAAAAAGTAACAGAAAGTAAAATATAAATCTAAAGCTATTAATTGAAGCAGAAATTAAACTGTATGCATAAAAACTACACATTCTTAAAAAAATTGATATTTTACTTACAATATCAAAAAAACCTTGATTTATACTGAGAAATTAATAATATAACGATTGCTAAAAAAAAATAAAAAACCACAACAAATTGTTAATGTTGTGGTAATGTATGGTTTTCCTAATGTTGTTAAGTAAACTATACAAATAGAAAACACTCAACAAGGTATTGTTCTCGGGGCAAATCGATTTTTTACACAATCGACACCTTTTTATTTCTAAACTTCGTCTGAAAAAATTAAGTAAAAAAACAATTTATTTTGAAGAAATGTTTAATCTTAAGTAAGCACAAAATCTTAAATCATCATAACTTAATGAGGGATAAGTTTAGTTTTCATTTTTTTAGATTTGCAGAATAAATAAAAATAAAATTGACGAAAAATACTTTTTTTTATTAATATATGAAAAAGAGTTGTTTCCCTTTTTAAAACAAAAAAACTGTCTAAAAAGACAGTTTATATTTTTATTATAGGATTTTTATTTCAGATAAATGTCAAAAATCAATAATAAGTAAATCAAGAAAGAACCGTACAAAAGAACTAGAAAAGTTTGTGGTTCCATAATAACCCTAAGTGTTGTGCTAAATATTTTTTTCACAATAGTCTGTTTATTAGTTAATGACAATTTTTTTGCTTAATTCACTTTCTGAAGTTTTCAGTTTGGCAATATATATCCCAGAACTAATGCTTTTAATTGGAATTTGAATATTTTGTTGATCCTGATTTTCGACTTTCCAGGTTGAAATGGATTGTCCTTGAATATTAAATAACGTTACTTTTTCTACAGTTGCGTCTAATGAATTATTATTAATTACAAGATTATTACTGTTCTTTATATAAGTGATTTTTATGTTATTATTCTTGATGTTATTCTCGTCAACACTTAGTGTTTTTCCACCATATCTAAGCACAAATCGGTTGTTGAAATCTCCCACTTTAGTACTGAAAACATATGGTTTTTGTTTTAAATCATAAATAATATTAAGGTCTTTATCCTCTAAATAGATGCTTTGACTAGCAAAAACACCATCTAAATGATCAATCCGAATAGAATAGTTTCCTTTTTTTGCTGCATTGTATCCAAGAATTACTGTATCATTTGCATCAAATGGTAACGCACGACCTTGAATAGTAAGTTTAGCTTCTGGAATAATAGAATAGAAGGTAACGTTGTTTCCTCCAAAAGATTCTCCATCAAATCCTCTATCTAAACCTTGCGTTGCATCAGTTATATAGCCTATTAACGTCTGACTAAAAGCACCAGAATTATTGGTTAAATTTAACCAAATTCTATTTTTTTCTTCTACAATTACAGTTTTAGTATTATTATTTGTTTTAAAGAAATCAGGGTTGTTTCCTTCAATTCGCATACTATTATTCAAAGTAACATTTTTTGTTGTTCCATTTGCCATTGTTGTAGCCGCTTTTACAAAGAACGATTGTCCAGTTGCTATAAAACCTGTGGGAGTTGTTACTGCATTAGTTGCAGAAGACGCTGTTCCCGTAGCTCCAGTTTTGTTGAAACTGGCATAATCATTAGCGGTGTAGTTTAAAACATAGTCCCCGTAGAAAGGATCTTGAGTCGTAGTTGTAGGTTGGGGAATCTGAGTCCAAACGTATATTGTTCCGTCTATAGCTGACAAATTTTCAGGTAAATCCAAGAATTTTTTTGCGTCTATTCCAGAAGGATAAGGATTTCCTATGAGATTCCATTCATCATCTTCATCGGCAACTAATCCTCCAATGTTTGCGTTTGTTCCTTTAGATATAGGAGCTAAAATAGTTCCGTTGTTAGGCGTTCCAATAAATGTTGCAGTATAAGTTACTTTTGTTGAAGGATTGCTCGAAAAAGTGTCAGGAGCTTTTAAAATATATCCTTTGGTAGGATTCATTATCGTTGAAGGGCTTAAATTTACCCAATTTCCACTACCTCCGGAAACGCTCGGGTTGTAACTCCAAATATCACTTAATGTTTGAGGAGAAAGACTTCCTAAAGTGAATCCGGAAGCTAATGTTACAGGGGAATTCCAATAGGTGTAATCATAATAACTCATTGGTTGTGTAATTCTTTCTATTCTAATATTCCCAGTATTAGCGTCTTCGTTAGTTTGTACTAGACTGGCATTGTTTCTGATGTTAAAGGCGCCACCAGTATTTACATTAACCCAATCAGTTACTGTCAGGTTATTGCCTGTTTGTATTTCAAAAGAACCTATAGATTTAACTGTTACGTTTTTTGCATAAGCATTGTAATTTGGTCCAGTAATCACTGCGTTTTCATTTACTATCACACAATTTGATGCAGAAGGTACTCCAAATGGTTTCCAATTGTTAGGATTTGTCCAATCAGTAGCTCTGCCGCCACGCCAAATTTTAGTATTATTTTTTACAGTTATAATTTGAGAAACTATAGATCCATCGCTTAAAGAGTTGTTTGCTTTAATAGTAAAGGTTTCAGACTCTAGCTGTGATAAATTTGGTTTTAAATATATAGTGCTGACTTGTTGATTAGTATAAAGAATTGTAGGTGGATTATTAATGTAAGCATCTACAGGTGTTACAAAACTCCAAGTAACAGCGCCAAATGTGGCCTTTATTGTTAAAACATTATTTTCTCCACAAATAGTCGGATTTAATGGAGTAATATTCATGGTTTGTGCGAATCCCAAAAAAGCAATAAAAAGACACCCAAAAGTAAGGTGAATTTTTATTACGATGTTGGTAGGTGTTTTCATTTCTTTTTGGGGTAAAAAGGGTAGATGAATGCTATTTTTTTTTAATTCAAAATAAAATATCCTGATATTTTATATTTTAATTCTTTAATAAAGATAGCTAAATATTTTAAAAAACACGATTAAAAACATATTTAATCGATGAAATACACAAATAATTAAAAATTTATAAGAAAAAAGGTTGAATATTTATTGAAAATTTGTGAAGGACAATTAGAAAATGAAAGATGTAAATACTAAGAAAACCTCCAGTTCCATATATAGATTCGGAGGGATTTTTTATTAGGAAGTTTACGGAATAAATATAATAACAAAGACTGTTCTTTTTATAGTTTTTAATTAATCATCAAAGACAATGACTTTTTTACTTATTTCTACTCCTTCTGAGGTTTTAAGTTTGGCAATATATACGCCAGAACTTACATTTTTAACTGGAACTTGAATGTTTTGTTGTTCTTGATTTTCTGTTTTTTGATTTTCGACAGCTTGTCCTGATATATTAAATAATGAAACCTTATTTACTGTTGTATCTAATTCATTGTTTTTAATGAAGAGTGTTTTTTTAGAATAGTATACCATAATATCATCACTGGATTCGTTTTCTTGAACATCAAGTAATTGTTGTGTTTGATTTTTATTAAACTTCAATGAAAATCGTTTGTTAAATTCGCCTATTGCAAGTGTTATTTTAAATTCACTATTTCTAAGGTCGTGATAAATTTCAGTTTGGTTGTCATATAAATAAACAGTTGTGTTTGAGGAAATATTTTCAAGTTCATCAATTTTTATTTTTACTTCACCTTCGTTTTTAGTGACTATACCTAAAGGAATTGTTTGCTCAGTATTAAAATTTGGTACTGCCTGAATTACAAATTTATTTGTATTAATTTCCCAATACATATCATTTTCATTTATATCATAAATTGGAGCATCATAACCAATATCGAATTGATTCGTTGCATTGCTATCTATTCCAACTAAAATTTGTCGATGCGCACCAATTGATGATTCAAATCCTAATCTTATTTTTTGTCTAGAATCCGCACTTGTTTTTGCTGTTTCTCTTTTTTTCATAAAAACAGAACTTGGAGTACTTTCTCTTTGAAAAACTCGTTGGTTATTTTTGAAAAGTATTGGACCGCCTTGAACCACAGTTGGTATTTGAGCACCTACGACTTCAAAATCAATATAACCATCTATGAAAAATCCTTGAGCTACTGGTATATATCGTTTAGGCACATTTGATCCAATTGCTCCATCATTTAAATTTAATGCGCTATTGTTGATAGCTGCAACGCCTCCCATTAATGTATAAGTTGCGTATCCTCCTTCATATTCAGCCAAAATGTGATTGTTTGATAACCCAAAGTGATCCCAAAAATAAAGCGCTCCACTGAAGGAATTTACAGTTGACCTGCAACCCAAACAATCTTTAAGATTGTCTTTTATGAACTCATCGGCATCAAGAGCTGATGGATATGGATTTCCTATTAAATAACTATTATCTTGGGTCAAGTTCAATGTTATTGTTCCTGAATTTGGTTTACCAATAAAAGAATAGTTTTGCGTATCTGTGACATTAGCAACTCCACCAGTACCTTTCATAGTAAATGCTTCGCCAACTTTTATTGCGCCTTGACTTGTAATATGGGACCATTGATAATAATTAGCCCATTCATCACCTTGGAGTATTTGAGAGTTATAAGACCAGATCCAGCGATCTGATGTTTTTATAGGATTTGAAATTGTTCCATCTGCAAAATCAAAAGCAGTTCCAAAATTTATTGTTTTGGGATTAGCTGAACTTGTGCCATCCTTAATAAGATCCTTAATTATATAAGGCATATTATTTAGACTTCCCTGAATTATGCTTACAGGAGATGACCAGTAATTGTAATTGTAACTATTTTTTTTACCCTGTTGGTCGCGTTTTATGAATCCTGTACTAGTTTCGTCTAATATGCTTTCACTAAACTGATTTGTTGTATATCTTTTTTCAACTAATTGTGACTCTCCAACTAAATCAATATTTCCATCTAATTTTAAGTAATGAGTAATCCATAGTCCTTGTCCATTATTTTTTTCGTCTAATGGTTGTGAAGGTTTTGCAATAGTTAATTTTCCAGATTCAACTTTTAATCCTAATAAAGTAATGTCTTTTGCTGTAGAATTTATATTATGTAAACTTCTTACAATATTCCAATCTATATCCGCTCCGTTAATACCTTTACTATTTGGATAATCCCAAACAGAGTTTCCATAGGCCCACGGAGTTGTTGAAGTTGTATCTGTCCAATCACCACCAATAATTGAATAATAGGGCAGTGGAGCGGTTTGTGGCTCAGCCGAAGTTATATTCTTCAATTTTCCATCAACACCAACACCAAAATTTGGTTTTAGATAACCACAGCCAAATTGATTCATTCTATAATACCCTTTTAAATTTGACCAAGTCAAACCATAAATAGGCATAGGAATAATTTCTCCATACACCACATTGTTACCAGTTATTTGCTCTTTAATTTCCTGATTCATCATTTGACGAATTTGCTCATCGGTTAAAGCAACATTCCAAATTTTAAATTCATCAATCCAACCTTTAAAATAATTTATTGGATTATTAGGAGCATTATTATCTTGATCCATTGCTCCTAATAATGCTTTGTAAGTATTTACAATTGGTAAACTGCTTCCGTTTTTAGTACCCATTAAAATTCCATCAATATATAATTTATATTCACTATTTGAATACGTAACAGCAATATGATACCATCTATTTGATCCAATTTTATGTGGTGAAGTTAAACTTCCTGTACCATTCCATCTAAATGTAACATAATCATTTTGAACTCTCAAGTCATATCCATTTCCAAGAACATTTCCATTTCTTTTAGAAAATATTGTTTGGATATTACTTGATGATACTGCTGTTTTTACCCATACTTCAATACTGAAATTTGAATTTAAATCATAATTTTGCTTTTTAAAATCGATATAATCATTCGTTCCATCAAAGTCTACTGTAGAACAATTAGAAATGAGAACATTAACAGAACTTGAACATCCTTTTACTGTCCAAGTCAATACATAACTTCCCACTTCACCTGTAAAGATTGCGTCAGGATCATTTATATTAGAAAAAGTTCCTGTTCCGCAGCTGCTAGAGCCAGTTATAGACCAGCTGCCTACTACTTCTGTTCCTGGATCATTACAGGTTAAACATCCAATAGGAGCGGTATAGGAACCTTTAGCTTCATTTTGATTGGCTGTTTTAGAATTGTCATAAGCATTTAATTTAACAGTGTTTGACCCGCAAACTTCTGGCCCTAAAGTGATATTATTTCCTGCATAAGAATAACTCACATTTACATCAGCCATAGCAGTTCCTGAGGCGTCATAAGATCTACATCCATCTACCAGAACAGTTGCGCCGTATTGATGTTTTCCTGGAGCTTCAGGGGTATAAGTAAAAGAAGATTCTAATACTCCATTTGCAATAGGAGGAATTCCTGGATTTCCAATTCCATCCGTCCATTCAATTGCATCTAATTTAGGGACTATAGGGATGGTAATTCCGTCAATGGCCCATACACTTTTATCAGATGTTCCATGAAAAGTCCATCGTGCTCTTACTTTAGGTTGTCCTACATATGGAGTTAGATCAAAAGTAGAATTATCGTTTTGAAAATTATATTGAGTAGCGGTTGAACCTAGATGACTTGCCCAGTCCCATGTTTTTGGGCCTATAAAAGATTGAAGCGTAATTGTATAAGTAAGGCCGCCATCAAGAGATAATTCTAGTTTAATATAATCGCCAGAAACCAAATTATAAGCTTGGTCAAAATTAAGTGAAGCCGAACTCATATTTTTCAAACTAAATATTGGAGTTTCTAGAGTTGATACCGTTGTATAAACTTGGGGTTGTTTTTGTTGAATCCAAGAAGAATAGTAATTTCCTTGAGCTATTCCAAATTTTGGATCACCAGAATCATAAGTTATAGTACCAAAAGGATGAGGATTTGTTCCTGCCCAGTTAGTGTCTTTTGTAGCATTACCATTTGCAGTCCAATGTGAAGCAGAAGGTTTACCGTCAATTCTCCACATGTCATCATTGAATTTGTCAGGGAATTGCCCTGTGTTAAAGTCTCCGCCTTTTCCAGCTAAAGCATCTTCTTGTATGGTGTACCCTCGACGTGCCACTAATGTAACATTTTCGTTTAAACAAATATTAAATAAACTTTGAACTAAAATTGGGGGTTTGTCAGCAGGTAAAGCTCTTACATAAAAACTACTAGAATACTGGTAACAAGAATTTACTTTAATTAAGGCTCTAAAGAAGGTAGATTCTGTTGTCGCTGGATAAAAAGTAACAGTATAGTTGTTTGTTGTATTCGGAATGGATACCCAAATAGCATCACCAACTTCGTATTTTTCCCATTGAACAATGGTGCCAATTTGGCCGGTTAGATTTATTTTAATTTCATTCCCGCCGCTATTACAAGATGTTATATTTACTACTGTAGCCGCAGTTGTAGCACCAGCAGAGGTTAAATATCCTTTTAATATACCACCATCAATAACTTCAGAGGTCATTTGAATGTTTTGGTTTTGTGAGGATACATTTCCAGTTGTGTCCGTATAAGTCCAAGTGATAATGGAATTTCCTAAAACACTATAAGGAAATAGAACGTTTGGTACGCCAACAATTGTTCCGTTACATCCATCAATTGCAGTTGGATAGGTCAATTGGGAACTTAACAGTTCGCATGCTGTAAAGTTTAAATTAGGCAAACTTGCTGCGCTTGGCACAGGGGCTGTATTATCAACAACTGTAATCGTTTGTGAGATGTTTTTGCTATTTCCTGAAGCATCTGTAAAATTCCATCCCACTATATAAAATCCCGGAGTAGAAAAAGTATACGGCAATGTTATATCACCTGTAACACCAGTTATAGTTCCACAATTATCTGGCGATGTCGGAGGAACAGAAATGGTTACTGAGCAATTTGCTGTTATCGCTGGAAGTGATGTTATTGAAGGTAATTCGTTATCTATTACTTTGACAGTATAGGAGCAAGTTGCAAAATTTCCAGCAGCATCTTCTACTCGATAACTCACTGTAGTTAACCCTAAATTAAACACTTTGGCACCTAAATTATTAATACCCGTTGCAGCAGATACTCCAGTAGTTGCACCGGTTAGATTCCAAGTCAATTTAGTAACTGCACAGTTGTCAGCAATAGTGGGGTTGCTTGTAGTAACAGAAGCAGAACAAGTACCTGTGCCTACATTAACAGTTAAATTACCAGGGCAAATAATTGTAGGTGCAATATTGTCTGTTATGGTAACAGTATAAACCGTATTAGAACTATTGCCAGCAGCATCAAAAACATAATATGTAATAGTAGTAATACCAAGATTAAAAGAATAAGTTCCAATAGTGTTGATGCCTGTTAAAGGAGAACTAGCTATTGTAGCACCGTTCATAGTCCAAGTTAATTTGGCTACAGTACAGTTATCGGACGTTGTAGGATTAGTTGTAGTAACTGATTTTGAACAAGTTCCAGAAGTAACACTTGTTGAGATATTTGTAATAGAATTGATTATTGGATTTACAGTATCGGTAACAGTCACCACTTGAGTTGCAGTGGCAGTATTTCCTGCGCCATCGGTCACGGTCCAATTCACGGTGGTGTTTCCTAAAGAATAAGTGGTAGAAGGATGATCGTTGGTAACAGAAGCAACAGAACAATTATCAGTTGTTGTTGGAGCAGTCAAAATGGCTATGGTAGCAGTGCATCCGGTATTGGTTGTAGCCGAAACAGGAACAGTACTAATAGATGGGTTAACAGTATCAGTAACAGTCACCACTTGAGTTGCAGTGGCAGTATTTCCAGCACCATCGGTCACGGTCCAAGTCACTGTTGTGTTTCCTAAAGAATAAGTGGTAGAAGGATGATCGTTGGTAACAGAAGCAACCGCACAATTATCAGCAGTGGTTGGAACAGTCAAAACGACTCCAGTGGCAGTACATCCAGTATTGGTTGTAGCCGAAACAGGAACAGTGCTAATAGTTGGCTTAACAGTATCGGTCACAGTCACCACTTGAGTTGCAGTGGCAGTATTTCCAGCGCCATCGGTCACGGTCCAAGTCACTGTTGTGTTTCCTAGAGAATAAGTGGTAGAAGGATGATTGTTGGTAACAGAAGCCACCGCACAATTATCAGCAGTTGTTGGAACAGTCAAAACAACACCAGTAGCAGTACATCCAGTATTGGTTGTAGCCGAAACAGG
>NZ_JAYWCK010000005.1:0-33756 GCF_043780635.1 Flavobacterium sp. | reverse complement strand
AGAATTGGAAGCAAGGAATATTTCGAAATTTTATTTGACAACAATGAATTCATCGAATTAGATGCGAAAATGACCTCCAAGGATTTATTGCATTTTGTTGACACCAAAAAATATTCAGACCGTTTGAAAGACGTGATGGAAAAAACCAAATTGACCGATGCGGTTCGCACCGGAGTGGGAAAATCAAAAGGAAAAGATTTAGTGGTTTGTTGTATGGATTTTGCCTTTATTGGTGGTTCCATTGGTGGTGTTGTGGGCGAAAAGGTAGTACGCGGAATAGACTATTCTATCAAAAACAACATTCCATTTGTAATGATTTCAAAATCAGGTGGAGCCAGAATGATGGAAGCAGCTTATTCGTTGATGCAATTAGCAAAAACCTCTGCAAAATTGGCCCAATTAGCCGAAGCAAAAATTCCTTATATTTCATTATGTACAGATCCAACAACGGGGGGAACAACAGCTTCTTATGCGATGCTTGGTGATATCAACATTTCTGAACCCGGAGCATTAATAGGTTTTGCCGGACCAAGAGTTGTAAAAGACACCACCGGAAAAGATTTGCCAGAAGGTTTTCAAACTGCCGAATTTGTTCTTGAACATGGTTTTCTAGACTTTATAACACCAAGAAAAGATTTGAAAGATTCCATCAATTTGTACATTGATTTGATACAGAATATCAATATTAGATAAATGAAAATCCCGAGTATTCAATATCTTTTTTTGTTAGTTTTATTTGCATTTGCTTCTTGTTCGAAAAGTTCAGACAATGTAACGACTTATGATAGTTCAAATATTACAAACTATGGATGGCATTTGAATAGTGAAAAATTATCTCAAGCTGTTGATATAAATAAGGATGGCGTTTTTTCTTTGGATGCGACAGAAGAGTTTGATTGTAAAAAAAATGAGATAATTCGATTTAACTCATATGACAATATTCATTTTGAACTCATAAACTCTAATTTTGTTGGCTTAACGACCTATAGTGCCAACAATACTATTGAATCATTCGAATGTAATACAAATTTAAATACGGGCAGATATACTGGAACATTTATAATGTCAGGTCCAAACACAATTGAATTAAAATATTTGACAACTAATCTTTTAGGTAATTTTATTCCTGGATATATAATTAAATATAGTTTAAAAGACAACAAACTAATTACCACTTCTACAGTGAAATATCCTGTATCATATAATGTTCAGTCTCAAAGTTGGAATTATTCTGAATTAGAAGTCAATAGAGAGTATATTCCAATTACTAATTAAATTTGACCCAGAATATCAATGTTAGATAAATGAAAGTCCCGATTGCTCGGGATTTTTTTTGCTTAATCTAGAAAAATATTAACTCTGAAAACTGTAATTCCCGAGAAGTCGGGAATTACATTCCTGTTCTAATCGCCTCTACAGGATCTAATTTTGAAGCAGAAATTGCAGGGAGAATGCCCGAAATTAGACCAATTATAGCAGCAAGTCCTGTTCCTAAAAGAATATTTCCCATTCCCAAAACGAATTCAAACTCCAAGGTTTTAGTTAAAACAAGTGCAATAATCCAAACCATAAACAAACCTATAATCCCTCCTATCACAGAAAGAATAATGGCTTCAAATAGGAATTGGAATAATATGAATCTGTTTTTGGCACCAAGAGATTTTTGAATTCCAATTAAGTTGGTTCTCTCTTTTACAGAAACAAACATAATATTGGCAATACCAAAACCTCCTACAAGCAATGAAAATCCGCTGATTATCCAACCTACTACATTCATTTTTGAAATAATTCCATCAATAAAATCTGTAAAACCAGAAAAAACATTAATAAAGAAATTATCAATTTCTCCAGCTTTCAATCCTCTAAAGTTTCTTAATTTTTGAGTAATTTCAGCTTTATAAGCTTCCATATCAACTCCACTTTGAGGTTTAAATATAATTACATTTACAATTGACTTATTATTATCACCATATAATTGTCTGACAAAATTTACAGGAATGAAAGCAGAAGTGTCATTGTTGTTTCCAAAAGACAATCCGCCACCTTTCTTTTTCAAAACCCCAATAACAGTAAACCGTTGTCCATACAAACGTATCTTTTTGCCAATAGGTTCAGAATCTTCAAAGAGTGATTTTGCAATTTCATATCCAATAACCACAACCGAAGCAGCAGAATTGGCTTCAGATTCATTGTAAAATCTTCCTTCTTCAAATTCCAATCCTTGTATTTCAATAAACTCGTGTGAAACCGGAACGATATTTACATCCGAAACCGTATTTGATTCATACTTAATGGATTCTCTTTTGGTAAATATTTGGTATCCCAATTGATCAGTGTTGGTCATTGCCCCTTTCAAATAGAGGTATTCATCATATTTTACATTCGGGAATTGTTCTCTTTTCCATTCCGGAATTTCGGAAGGACCAAACGACATTCTCATTAAATAAATGGTGTTTTTATCTAAAGAGCTCAAATCCTTTGTAATTTTTCTATCCAAAGAATCTACTGCGGCAAGCACAGCAATTATCGAAAAAATCCCAATCGTAACACCCAGTAAGGACAAAAGGGTACGCAATTTATTGTTTCGCAAAGCATTCATTGCAAAACGGAAACTCTCAGATAATAGTCGGAAATAAACTAGCATAAAACGGTGTTTTGTGTTATTGTAAAATTCCAAAAATTTTATTCATAAACCTAATGAAAATTCACTAACCCATTGGTAGTTATTTTTAAAATATTGTTACAGAAATAGATTTGAATTTTAAAATCAAAAAAACTACTTTTGCACGACAAAATTCACACTACACAATGAACACAACTAAAACAATCAAATCTGCATTAATTTCTGTCTTTTCAAAAGATGGTTTAGAACCAATAATACGAAAATTACACGAGCAAAATGTAATTTTTTACTCCACTGGTGGCACCGAAGAATTTATCAAAAACCTTGGCATTCCTGTGATACCGGTCGAAGATGTAACTTCATACCCATCTATCCTTGGCGGAAGAGTGAAAACCTTGCACCCAAAAGTTTTTGGAGGCATCTTAAATCGTCAGGACAATGAAACTGATGTTCAGCAAATGCAGGAATATAACATTCCACAAATTGATTTGGTTATTGTTGACTTGTATCCTTTTGAAAAAACGGTTGCTTCTGGCGCAAGTGAAGAAGATATTATCGAAAAAATTGACATTGGTGGTATTTCTCTAATCCGTGCTGCTGCAAAAAACTTTAAAGACACGGTAATTGTTCCATCTGTGGCCGAATATAGTTTGCTTTTGGATTTGATCACAATTCAAAATGGTGCAACAACATTGGAAAACAGAAAATTGTTTGCTACTAAAGCATTTCACGTTTCTTCTCATTATGACACGGCTATTTTCAATTATTTCAATACTGACGAAACTATTTTCAAAGTAAGTATTGCTGACGGGCAAATATTGAGATATGGAGAAAATCCACATCAAAAAGGATTTTTCTTTGGCGATTTTGACGCAATGTTCAAAAAAGTTCACGGAAAAGAATTGTCTTATAATAATTTATTGGATGTAGATGCAGCCGTAAATTTAATTAATGAGTTTAAAAATGACGGACCAACTTTCGCCATTTTGAAACACAATAATGCGTGTGGATTAGCAACAAGGCCAACCATTAGCGAAGCTTATAATGTAGCTTTAGCTTGTGACCCAACCTCCGCATTTGGTGGAGTTTTGATTGCAAATACAAAAATTGATGTAGCCACTGCAACTGAAATTAACAAATTATTTTGTGAAGTTGTCATTGCTCCAAGTTATGACGAAGCTGCCATTGCCATTTTACAAGAAAAGAAAAACAGAATTATATTGGTTCAAAACGAAGTAGAATTACCACAAAAACAAGTGCGAACTTGCTTGAACGGAATTTTAGTTCAAGAAAGAAACAACATCACAGATACTAAAGCAGACTTAAAAACCGTTACAGTAACAACTCCTACAGAACAAGAAATAAATGATTTAATATTTGCGTCTAAAGTGTGTAAAAACACAAAATCAAACACGATTGTATTTGCAAAAAATGGAACTTTGATTTCGTCTGGAACTGGTCAAACATCAAGAGTTGATGCTTTGTTACAAGCTATTGAAAAAGCGAAAACTTTTGGATTTAGTTTAGAAGGAGCTTCTATGGCGAGTGATGCTTTTTTCCCGTTTCCGGATTGTGTTGAAATTGCAAAGAACGCTGGAATAACAGCCGTAATTCAGCCAGGAGGCTCAATAAAAGACCAATTAAGCATAGATTATTGCAATGAAAATAAAGTTGCAATGGTATTTACAGGAACACGTCATTTCAAACATTAATTTGTTTAGCTTTGTACATTATTTTTTTATAAATTTTTATACCCTATTAAACTTATGGGATTTTTTGATTTCATGACCGAGGATATTGCGATAGACCTTGGTACCGCAAACACTTTAATCATTCACAATGATAAAGTAGTTATTGACAGCCCTTCGATAGTTGCTCGCGACAGAGTATCTGGAAAAATCATTGCTGTTGGCAAAGAAGCCAACATGATGCAAGGTAAAACCCATGAAAACATTAAAACGATAAGACCTTTGAAAGATGGTGTAATTGCTGATTTTGATGCTTCCGAAAAAATGATAAGCATGCTTATAAAAAGCATTCCTGCTTTGAAAAAAAGAATGTTTACTCCTGCATTAAGAATGGTCGTTTGTATTCCTTCCGGAATTACTGAAGTGGAGATGAGAGCTGTTAAAGAATCTTGTGAAAGAGTAAATGGTAAAGAAGTTTATTTGATACACGAACCTATGGCAGCCGCTATTGGTATTGGTATTGACATTATGCAACCAAAAGGAAACATGATTGTGGATATAGGTGGTGGAACGACTGAAATCGCAGTAATCGCATTAGGCGGTATTGTTTGCGACAAATCAGTAAAAATTGCAGGTGACGTTTTCACCAATGACATCGTATATTATATGCGTACCCAACACAACCTTTTTGTTGGAGAAAGTACTGCAGAAAAAATAAAAATTCAAGTTGGAGCCGCTATCGAAGATTTAGAAACTCCTCCAGAAGATATGTCAGTTCAAGGTAGAGATTTACTTACCGGAAAACCAAAACAAGTATCCGTTTCTTACCGAGAAATTGCAAAAGCATTAGACAAATCAATTCAAAGAGTTGAAGATGCTGTTATGGAAACTTTGTCTCAAACGCCACCAGAATTAGCTGCTGATATTTACAATACAGGAATTTATCTTGCCGGCGGAGGATCAATGTTGAGAGGCCTTGATAAAAGAATTTCACAAAAAACAGATTTACCTGTTTATATTGCCGAAGATCCTTTAAGAGCAGTTGTTCGAGGAACTGGAATGGCGCTAAAAAATCTTGCTAGATTTAAAAGTGTTTTAATTAAATAAAAAATGTTTAATTTAGTGACGAGTTTAAATTTTCAACATACATTATACAGGTAAAAAATGCAGCAAATATTTAATTTTATTTATAAAAACAGTAATAGATTGCTGTTTTTGCTGCTTTTGGGTATTTCGTTATTTCTATCTATTCAATCCCATTCTTATCATCGAAGTAAAATCATAAGTTCTGCTAATTTTTTGAGTGGCGGAGTCTATGAAAGAATCAATAATGTTAGTGAATATTTGAATTTAAGAACTCAAAACGATGCTCTTGCCCAAGAAAATGCAAAGTTGAGAAGCCTTCTTTTCAATGCTAAAGACACTACTGCAATTCCAAAATTAGATAGTATAAAAGGACTTCATCCTGATGACATCATAGTTTCAAAAGTAATTCACAATACATTTAACACTCACGAAAATTATTTAACCCTTAATTCTGGTAGTCTTCAAGGCGTGAAACAAGATATGGGTGTAATTAATAGTTTGGGAATTGTAGGGATAATCGACAACACCTCGAGCAACTATTCAACGGTAATCAGTATTTTAAATGTCAAATCCCAAATAAACGCAAAACTAAAAAAATCAAATCATTTTGGTTCTTTGAGTTGGAATGGCAAAAGCACTGGTTTTGTTCAATTGACAGATGTTCCTAGATTAGCCTCCATAAGAAAAGGAGATACCATCGTAACTGGTGGACAATCGGTTATATTTCCTGAAAACATAAATATTGGAACTATTGACAAAATAGAATTTGACAATCAAACCCATTATTATACTATACAGGTAAAATTATTTAATGATATGACTAATTTAGGTCACGTTTATATTCTTAAAAGTAAAAACAGGGAAGAAATTATTAATTTAGAAAAGAAAAGTAAAAATGAATAGCACATTATTCGTAAATATTTTTCGTTTCATTCTGCTACTAGCGGTTCAAATTATTATTTTCAATAATATGAACTTTTTGGGCTATATCAGTCCATATCCCTATATCCTTTTTATCATATTATATCCCGTAAACGGCAATAAATCAGGTTTATTAGTAGCTAGCTTTTTCCTTGGACTTATTATGGATATGCTCAGTAACTCGGGTGGGATTCACACAACAGCTTGTGTCATTTTAGCGTATTACAGACCTTATTTATTTAAGTTCTCTTTTGGTCTTAGCTATGAATACCAAACCGTTAAATTGAATGATGTAATTACTCCCGAAAGGTTTTCGTTTATATTACTATCGGTATTAATTCATCATTTTATATTGTTTACTTTAGAAGCGTTTAAATTCAGCTTTATTTTAGACATTTTACTTCGAACCATATTAAGTACCGTCTTTACAATTATTATCTGCATCATTATAATATATCTTATTAAGCCTAATCGAAGATGAGAAAAGTGTTGCTTCCTACCTTGATTATTATTGCAGCGTCTTTACTGGTGTTACGCCTTTTCTATTTGCAAGTTATTGATGATTCTTTCAAATTAAAATCAGACAATAATGCCATAAAAATTAAATATGACTATCCTGAAAGAGGTTATATTTATGACAGAAACGGTAAATTATTGGTTGCAAACCAGCCCTCTTATGATATTATGGTAATTCCAAGAGACATAAAAAATTTGGACACCTTGGAATTTTGTCAATTATTGGATGTTACAAAAGAGGACTTTTTAAAAAAAATAGCCAAAGCCAAAGTATACAGTCCACGATTGCCCTCGGTTTTTTTAGCTCAATTGAATAAAAGTGAGTTTGCGGCATTTCAGGAAAAAATTCGAAAATTTGATGGATTCTATTTTCAAAAACGTTCCCTTCGTGATTATCAGGTTAATTTTGGAGCCAATGTTTTTGGGTTTATTACTCAAGTCAATGATAAATTGATTGAAAAGAATCCATATTATAACAGTGGTGATTTAATAGGAAAACAAGGTGTTGAACAAAGTTATGAAGAAATTCTGCGCGGAATAAAAGGGGTGAAATATTTTCAGAAAGACAAATACAACCGAGAAATCGGCTCATTCAAAGAAGGAAAATACGACACTATTGCTGTTCAAGGTGAAGATATAAATTTAACTATTGATGCTGAACTTCAAAAATATGGAGAGGAATTAATGATCAATAAAAGAGGTGGAATTGTTGCTATAGAACCAAAAACCGGTGAGATATTAGCACTTATAACCGCCCCATCTTATGACCCGGGAATTTTAGTAGGTCGCCAACGTTCCAAAAATTATACATTATTATATCGCGATTCAATTGCAAAACCTCTTTATGATAGAGGATTATTGGCTGAATATTCTCCTGGTTCCCCTTTCAAAATTATGACTGGACTTGTAGGTCTTCAAGAAGGAGTAGTAAATGAACACACTACTTTTATGTGTAATCACGGTTTTGCTTATGCTCCTGGTCGATTTCAAAGATGCCATTGTGGCGGTGGCGTTCGTGATCTTCACGTTGGAATCTATAAATCATGTAATGCCTATTTTTCGAATGTTTACTTAAGAACTATCGGTAAATATGCAAGCGCTCCTTATGCGGTTGATGTTTGGAGTGATCATATAAAAAGTTTTGGATTAGGACAATTTATGGGCTATGACTTACCTACTGGTAAAAAAGGAAAGATTCCCACTTCAAAAACCTATAAAAAAATGTATCCCGATTGGAGTTATAGTGGTAAAACTATTATTTCAAATGCCATCGGACAAGGAGAAGTCTTAATGACACCTATTCAACTTGCGAATATGATGGCGGCTGTTGCCAATGAAGGGTATTATTACACTCCTCATATCATCAAAAAAATTAAAGGTGAAAAAATTGACACTCGGTTTACAACAAAACATGTAACCACAATAGATAAAAAATATTTTAAACCTATGATAAGCGGTTTATTTGATGTTTACAACATGGGAACAGCTGCTGGTTTAAAAGTAGAAGGTATCGATATTTGTGGAAAAACAGGAACAGCCGAAAATTTTGCGAAAATTAATGGCAAAAGAACACAACTGCAAGACCATTCGATTTTTGTAGCTTTTGCACCCAAAGACAATCCGAAAATTGCCATTGCTATTATGATTGAAAACGGAGGTTTTGGATCTACAATAGCCGGGCCAATTGCCAGTTTGATGATTGAAAAATACCTTAGAAATAAAATCACAAGAACTGATTTAGAAACTCGGATTCTTGCAAAAAGTTTACAAGGTGAATATGCAAAATTAGGTGGACTTTCTGAAACCGTAAAATTGCAAATGAGAAAACAGGATTCTATTTTGAAAAGTAAAATAATAGTTCCAAAAATAAAAATAGATACAACTAAACAACTATAAGCGATTCATTTCAAATGAAAAATCAAAGTTTAACCAACAACATCGACTGGATATGTATCGCTATCTATATAGTTTTAGTGCTAATGGGTTGGCTGAACATCTATTCCTCATCCTTATCTTCAATGGAAGGAATCGCTGACAAACAGCTTATATTTATAATTTTAACCATTCCGTTAATTTTTATTGTCCTTTATGTTGATGGAAAATTCTATGAAAAATATGCCAGTATAATTTTCGGAATTTCCTTATTATCGCTGGTTGGGCTATTCGCTTTTGGCAAAACTATAGCCGGACAACGTTGCTGGTATGGCATTGGAAGTTTTACTATTCAACCATCTGAGTTTGCTAAAGCTGCAACCGCATTGGCATTAGCTAAATATTTAAGTGATTCTCAAATTAATTTAAAAGATGTCAATAGGCAAATTCAGGCCTTAGCTATCGTCTTTTTACCTGTGATGTTAATTTTACCTCAGCCCGATCCGGGAAGTGCATTGATATATAGTATTTTTATCATTGTTTTATATCGCGAAGGCTTACCCGCTTGGTATGTTTGGACTGGATTTATCACTATCCTTTTATTTGTATTAACGCTTGTATTACAACCTCAATATGTGATACTTCTTGCTTTAGCTGCGATTGTATTTATTCATTTCAAGTCAAGATTAGGAGATAGAAATTTGGTTTTAAGCAGTATTCTTTTTATTCTGATTTCTGGATTTGTCTTGTCTGTAAATTATGTTTTTGAAAATGTATTTAAGCAACATCACCGAGATCGTTTTAATATCTTATTAGGAAAATCAGTTGATATGAAAGGTATTGGATACAATACCAATCAATCCGAAATTGCTATTGGATCCGGAGGCTGGTTTGGAAAAGGATTTCTTGAAGGCACACAAACTAAAGGAGGATTTGTACCAGAACAACACACTGATTATATTTTCACAACCGTGGGAGAAGAATGGGGTTTCCTAGGCTCTATGTTTGTAATTGCTTTGTTTGTGGGGTTATTTCTAAGGGTAATTTATCTCGCAGAAAGACAAAAAACAAAGTTTAGCCGAGTTTATGGCTACTGCGTAGCGGGAATTTTATTCATTCATTTTTTTGTGAATATTGCTATGGTATTGGGGATTTTTCCAACCATTGGTGTACCTCTACCTTTCTTTTCTTATGGAGGTTCCGGGCTTTGGGGCTTCACCATTTTGCTCTTTATTTTTATAAAAATGGATGCCAATAAGGTAAATGAGTGGTAATTAATTAAAGCTCCACCAATTATAATCACTTCTTTTTTCCAAAGTGTTTTCGTTCTTATCGTGTAATTTTGGAAAGAAATCAATTGCAGTCATCTTTTCAATACTGTCAACCAAAACCACAAAATCACATAATGGTTTTTCAACTTTACCATTTGGCATATAAAAAGTAGCCCTTATATACTTTGTCAAAACAATTATCCCTCGATAAAACAAAAAACAATCCAAAAAGTAAAACTGTTATAACTCCAAAACTAAAAACGCTCCGATAATTCTTAACGAATCTCCGCAGCGTAATAGCAATCAACGACTTTTTTGATTTATTTTTTGATAAAATAATCGCTTTATGTTTTAACTAATTTTTGTTTCTTTATAGTTTGAGGTATGCTTTTTTTCACAACCGGTTTAGATTGTAAATCATCCAAAACATTTAAGGCTTCTTCCACATAAATATCTTTGGTTAAGCTCTCGTGCCATCTTTCTCTTTTTTCTTTAAGAGAAGCGTCTGTCTTCATTAATTCTGCTTCCTGAGGCAATGAAGTGAACTTTACGTGGTAATCATAATCCGCAATTGGCTTGTATTTTTTATTGGTTTCTTCTATTGCTTTTTGACTCATTTTAAATTCTTCCATTTTTAAACTATATAGATTTTCGTGGCTTCTTTCATCAATCCATTTTGCATTTTCTTCAATCAATTTAAACTGAGGATTTTGTGCAATTCTTTTCTTACTATCAATGATTGCTTTATCAAATTTAGTGTTGTTTGTCCACACATTATATGGTGCAGGATCTATTTTATCCCAAGGCATCGCATTATCAACATCGCGTTCCCCCATTTTCAAATAGGCATATCTATCTGGCATAACAACATCACTGCTCACTCCTTCAAGTTGTGTTGAACCACCATTTATTCTATAAAACTTTTGGGTAGTTGTTTTTAAAGCTCCTAAATCTCCTTCACTGCTACTTCTAACAAATGAATTCAAATCAATCACATTTTGAACAGTTCCTTTACCATAAGTTTGTTTGCTGCCAATGATAATTCCTCTTTTATAATCCTGAATGGCTGCTGCCAAAATCTCAGAAGCCGAAGCAGAGAAACTATTAACCATAATTACTAATGGTCCATCCCATTCAATTTTTTTATCACGGTCGTACAAAACTTCTTTTTTTCTTCCCGCAGATTTTATTTGTACAATTGGACCTTGTTCAATAAACAATCCAGCAATATCAACTACTGTTGAAAGTGAACCTCCGCCATCATCTCGAACGTCAAGAACAATTCCGTTTACGCCAGCTTTTTTCAAAGATTCCACTTCAGCTGCCACATCTTTTCCTGCATCTCTTCCGTCTTTGTTTTCGAAATCAATGTAAAATTTAGGCAAATATATCACCCCATATTTTACTCCATTCCTCTCTACAACACTTGATTTTACATACGTTTCCTCAATTTCAACAATATCTCTTATTATAGAAATCGTTTTTATTGAACCATCCACTTTCTTAACGGTAAGACGCACTTCAGACCCTTTTGGTCCTTTAATTTTTTTGACAACATCATCTAGACGCATTCCAACAATATCAACAGGTTCATCACTTCCCTGAGCTACTTTCATCACTATATCGCCTGCTTCGAGTTTTTTTCCTCTCCAAGCCGGACCTCCGGAAATAAGATCCGTGATTTCGGTAAGGTCATTTTTCTTTTGAAGACGTGCGCCAATTCCTTCGAATTTCCCACTGATGCTTACGTCAAAACGTTCTTTTTCTTCAGGTGGAAAATAATTAGTATGTGGGTCAAATCGAGATGTAATGGAATTAACATATACAGAAAACCAATCATCTCTTGTTAAATCCTTCATGAAACCAAAATATTCATCCAATGATTTCATAGAACTATCACGAGTAATTTTTTCTAATTCTTCAAAAGTTTTGGGTTTACCACCCGAAGATTTATCTGTTTTGTCTTTTTGTGAATCATTCGAATTATCAACAATTTCGTCTGGATTTAAGACATCCGAAGCGCTTTTGTTATCTTTATCAACAATACCTTTTTCCTTATTTTCCTGAATTTTCAAGCGATCTGTCAATGACGAAAGTGTAGACAATTTAATTTGTTTGCGCCATCTTTCTTTTAATTCGGTTGCATTTTTAGCATAAGGCGCTTTTTCGTAATCCGTATTGAAAGTTTCGTTAACTGAATAATCAAAAGGAGTGCTCAAAATATCTTTATACAGTTTTTTTCCTTCATCCATTCTTTTCATCAAACGGTTGTATGTAAGTTCAAAGAAAGTGAGGTCTTTATTCAGCAATTCATCGTCAAGTAGCAATTCGTATTTTGAAAACTCATCAATATCCGATTGCAGGAAAAACCTTTTGGAGGGATCCAATGCTTCAATATAATCTTTGTAAATGCCTTTAGAAAAAGCATCGTCAATAGCGGCAGGATTATAATGTCCTTTTTCGATTACAAACGTCAATAACTCCAACAGCATTTTATCCTTTTCAGGATCATTACTTTTAGCGGAATTAATCTTGAATGCAAATAGTGATACTGAAAGTAAAACTACAGCAATAATTATTTTAATATTTCTTTTCATAAAGTCAATAATTCTATCCATAAATATATAAAATCCAAATTACGGAAAAAACTATGCCAACAAATGCTAAGGCTCGCATAAATTTTTGTTAAAGGTATAAAATAGTTTTTTTTATTTCGGGTTTAATCTTTGAACTAGATTAATTTTGTTTCTTTGTTTACTGAAAACTACCTCATTATTATTTGAAATTTAACAAAACTAATTTGAAAACTTCCTCCATAAAACAAGGCATACCTCTAATCTTGGTTACCAACGATGATGGAATTTCGGCTCCCGGAATCCGTGCATTAATTGAAATTATGGCAGAAATAGGCACGGTTGTAGTGGTTGCTCCTGACAGTCCTCAAAGTGCCACGGGTCATTCCATTACCATAAATAACACGTTGTTTATCAATAAAATTTCCAAGGAAAAGGATGCTATTCAGGAATACAGCACTTCCGGAACTCCTGTTGATTGTGTCAAACTAGCCGTAAACGAAATTCTGAAACGAAAACCGGATTTGTGCGTGTCAGGGATTAATCATGGTTCGAATTCTTCGATAAATGTTATATATTCCGGAACGATGAGTGCTGCTGTTGAAGCCGGAATCGAAGGAATTCCCGCTATTGGTTTTTCACTTCTAGATTATAGTTGGAATGCCGATTTTGAACCCATAAAATCATTTATTAGAACAATTACTTTGGAAGTTTTGGAAAACGGGCTTCCTGAAAGTGTAATTCTAAACGTAAATTTTCCAAAATTGGAGAAAAAAGAAATAAAAGGAATAAAAATTTGTCGTCAGGCAAAAGCGCTTTGGATAGAAAAATTTGACAAGCGTCAAACACCTCAAGGAAGAGATTATTATTGGCTCACCGGAGAATTTATTAACGAAGACAAAGGAGAAGATACTGATGAATGGGCACTTGCCAATTGCTATGTTTCTGTGGTCCCAGTACAATTTGATTTGACTGCATACCACGCTATGCAACAACTTAACACCTGGAAATGGAATGAATAAAATAGATTTATTGATTGGTTTTGCTATAGGAATTTTAGCTTCAATAGTTGGATGCTATATCTTCGTTATTTTTTTTACTGACTTTGATTTTATTTCTGGAATTGAAAGCATGAAATCAGAGGGAAAATTGGGAAAATTAATTACTTTGGGTTCCATTCTTGATTTGGTTGCTTTTGGCGTTTTACTAAAATTGAATAAAGATATTATGGCTCGCGGTGTTGTTTTGGCTGTCATTATAATTGCCATTGTTACTTTATTTGCCTAAATTTGATTAAACAGCAAAAATGAAATACTACATTATAGCAGGAGAAGCATCGGGAGATTTACACGGTTCCAATTTGATGAAGGCTTTGTTCAAAGAAGATCCAAACGCCGATATTAGGTTTTGGGGTGGCGATTTGATGCAGGATGTTGGCGGTACTTTGGTGAAACATTACAAAGAATTGGCTTTTATGGGTTTTGTGGAAGTGCTATTTCATTTGAAAACTATTTTGAACAACATCACTATTTGCAAAAAGGATATTACTGCTTTTCAACCCGACGTGATTGTGTTTATTGATTATCCGGGTTTCAATCTGCGTATTGCCAAATGGGCCAAAGAAGCCGGTTTCAAAACCCATTATTATATTTCGCCCCAAATATGGGCCTGGAAAGAAAGTCGAATTGCAGATATCAAAAGCGATGTCGATAAAATGTATGTGATTTTGCCTTTCGAAAAGGATTTTTACGAAAAAAAGCATCATTTCCTAATTGAATTTGTTGGCCACCCTTTGATTGATGCCATTCACAACCAACCGATAATTGACTCTGTTTTTTTTAGAGCTGAAAATCAATTAAATGAGAAACCCATTATTGCCATTTTACCCGGCAGCCGAAAACAAGAAATCACCAAAATGCTTTCAATAATGTTGAGTGTGGTTGATGATTTTCCGGAATACCAATTTGTGATTGCCGGTGCGCCAAGTCAGGATTTTGCTTTTTATGAGGGCTTTATTACCAACGAAAACATCAAGTTTGTATCAAACCAAACCTACCCTTTATTACAGAATGCAACTGCCGCATTGGTAACTTCTGGAACAGCAACACTTGAAACTGCCCTTTTTAAAGTTCCGGAAGTGGTTTGTTACAAAGGAAGTTGGGCTTCCTACCAAATCGCGAAACGCATCATTACCTTAAAATATATTTCTCTGGTGAACCTTATTATGGACGAAGAAGTCGTTACCGAATTGATTCAGGAAAACTGCAATACAAAACGCATCCGTGAAGAATTGAAAAAAATACTGGAACCCCGTTATCGTGAAAAACTTTTACATAAATATGAAGTGTTGGAAGCGAAGTTGGGAGGCATCGGAGCCAGCGAAAAAACTGCAAAATTGATTGTGGGAGATTTGTGATAATTCTTAATACACAATTTTCTTGGTGACTGTTTGTCCGTTTTTCAAGCTCACTTTTATAATTAAAGTTTGTTGGTTAGAAACCAAATTAAGTATCGAGAGATCGTTACGGTTGACTTTCTCTTTTTTGTACATTTGTCTACCTAGAAGGTCATATATTAACACTTTATCAATTGTTTCAATTGCTGAATTTACTTTTATTTGTTTGTTTTTATTGGAAACCAGAATCTGGTTTTCGAGTGTTTCAAAACCTTTATTGCTTAAAGTTTTATTGGTATAACGCAGGACAAATCGGTCGTTGAAGGTTCCACTCCCAGTAGTGAAAGTATAAGGTAAATGTTTCAAATCATAAATTACATTTAATACCTTGTCTTCCAAGTATATGTTTTCATCTTTAATAAAAACCCCATCAACCTCATCAATTTCAATTTTATAGCTTCCAGCATTAGTAATTACATATCCAAGTGGAACTAAATCAGTGTCTTCAAACGGCAAAGCACGACCTTGAATAACTAAATTTTTATCATTTATAATGGAATAAATATCGATTTCATTGTCTGTATAAGATTCTCCATCATACAATCTATCGATATCATTTGTTGCACCGGCTACATACCCCACTAATGTTTGTCTAAAGACCTTTTGATTATTCGAAAGATTCAACCAAATTCTATTTTTTTCTAATAATGTCGTCTTGTCTGCTACTGTTGTTTTAAAAAATTGTGAATTGTCTCCTGTAGTTCTCAACCTCATATTGTTTTTGAAGGTAACATCAAAGTCAGAATGAATATCCGCAAAAAATCCTTGTCCAGCAGCAATAATTCCAGTAGGTTTTAAATTGTCAGTCCCTGTAATATCTGTTGTGGCTTTTGTCCCTGTTCCTCCTGTAACATTCCAACTTGCATAATCTGCAACATTATATTGCGTTCCTGAAAATGGTGTGGAAGAAGTCCAAAAATACAATGTTCCGTCTAATCCAACATTTGCAGGATTTGTTAAAAATTTAGTAGCATCTATAGCACTTGAATACGGATTGGCTAATAATATGGTATTTCCTGTGACATCAGAAGTTCCATCATAACTATCTGCTGGTACTTTAACGATCCCATTATTAGGAACTCCAGTAAAATCAAAGTTATTAATTCCAGCGGCAGCCACTCTTGTTATGAACCCTCTTCCAGGAACAGTTGTTGTTATATCAGCCCATTTACCTTCAACTGTTCCATCTAAATTCCACATATAACTTCGATCATAAGCCAAAGGTATTTGTGACAATACGTTCCCTTTAACAGGAGAGCCCCAATAAACATAGTCTTTCGCATCCATCGAACGTGCAGTTCTAGTCATTTTGATATTGCCCGTATTTATGTTTGTCGTTGCGTTATCAACTTCTGTAATTTGAACTAAATTTCCACCATTTTTAATCAAAATATCTGTTCCGATTGTGTTCTTTATTGCATTAGTAACCGTCAATAATTTCTTGCTATCAATTTGAAGTGCTGAAGACGTAATTGTTAATTCGTTTCCAATAAGTATTTCGCTCGAACTAGAAATTGTTTTTGTTCCAGAACCCGAAATACCAACATTATAATAGGAAGCAAAGGGGGTAATGTTTTGATCTGCTCCAGCATATTCTACTTTTGAACCTGTTTCGAGTGTAATTGTTGGTCCACCATTTGTGACCGTATCAATTCCTGTATTTGTGTTACCGGTAAAACCAGCTGTATTATTTAGTTTGAATGTAGCTCCATTCTTTACAGTAAATTTACCACCAGTTTGAAATTTAATTCCTGTTGAAGTTCCAGAATTAAAAACATTCGTACCACTAACAATAATATTAGCATAAGTTATAGTTGGCGCGCTCAATCTAATATTTGTAGTCGATGTTCCTGTATATTCGAAAATAGTATTTGATCCGAGAGAATAGGTTCCACCTGATTCTGGTTTAGAAAATGTAGTTCCTCCTAATATATATTTCGAAGTTCCAACCATAGTGATGCTAGAAGTATCAGAACCAAAATTATTGTTCCCTGCATCAAAAACAGTTGAACCTGAAATTGTAATTGTACCTATTGTGTTATTTTTACTTATTAATGTTTTTGTACCACCATTTGAAAAGGTAATATTCTGATAAGTTGGAGCCGTCAAGCCCTGCACAGCTTGATTCCCATTTAAACCATATTCTACAGTACTTCCTGGATTAAGAGTAGGGATAATTGAGGGGATAGTAGTATTTGTGCCCACAAAACCGTCTTTATCACGAGTAATAAATGTCCCAGTGATGTTAATTATTGAAGTACCTCCTCCATTTATAATTTGATTTTCTGCTCCATTATCAAATATTCCTCCAGCAGCTACGCTTAAAGTTGCATTATTTAGGCGCAAATCATTACCTCCAAGCAATAACTTGCCAGCAGAAACAGCAATTGCACCAGTAACATTTAAAATAGAATTTAATGTAACGATTCCTGATGATGATGCTTCAAAACCTGTTAAAGTATTAGCTACGCCATTATTAACAGTTGCATTATCAGGAAAAACAACTGAGCCACCAGCAAATTTAATAGTGCCTTTGTTATCTACAGTTCCTCCAGTTGAGGAATACACTCCTGTAATAGTTAGAGTTACTCCAGTGTCAATTTGAAGTGTGCCACCGTTTAAAGCTATGTTACCAAGGGTTTGATTGGAGTTTATTTTTAATTTTGAGCCAGTGTTAATTGTAGTAATGCCGGAGTACGTTTTAGGAGAGCCACTATAAACCACTGTGGCTGTATTGTTGATTGTTACTCCGGAAGTTCCTGCAATGTCTCCCGAAAAGGTTACTTGTTGCGCTCCATAAATATTAATAGGATTATCACTAAAGTTTCTAATACTATTATTAAAAAGTAAATAACCATTAATTGGATTAATCTCCATAAAATTTCCTCCAGAATTTACGAAAATATTCACATTAAAAGTATGTGTTGTATATGTTACATAATTTTCAATTTTACAATTACCATTATTATTTTGAAAATAAATTCCTCTTGAAGCATTCGTATTTATTATTCTATCAGGAGTTCCGTTCATAAACAATATTTGATTTACACTATAATCATTAATACTATTTAAATTCATTGTTGGATATATTACATTATCAAATTTGATTATATTAAAACTTGCACTACAATCTGGTCTTTGTCTAGCCCCAACTCCTGAATTAGTCCACCACCAATTTCCTCCAGCAGCTGAAGTACAGCCACTTCCCCAATCCCATTCTCCATTCGCAGATGAACTATTCCAATAAATTATGTCTTGAGCATTTGCACTTAACGAAAACATCATTATAGTTAAAAATAAAAACTGTTGTATCTTTTTTTGTAAAAAAACCTTCATAAGCGATATTCTTTTATTAATATGTTGAACTTCAATTTGTTCTTATTTCAATTAGTAAGGGCTTTGTGTTTTCTACAACGTAGAGGTAAAAAATTGTCAGTAATAACATACAAAATAATGAATTTCAAAGCTTTTAGATAATAAAATCCCTGTCAATTTGCCTCAAAAAAGCCTATTTACTAATTATGTTTTGTGATAATACCTCTATAAAATATAAATGAATACTGATGAAAACCAAAAATGGTTTTTCTAAAATATTTAATGATAAAAAAACAAACGATAATTAAAAAAGTTCTCTTTTCTTACAAATATATCTATTTAAATCAATTACTTGTAATTAATTTCTCATAAATTTTATTTATTATTTTACTGTATTTTAAGAAAATTCCCTCTTTAATAAACACTTAAAGTTATTTTATGTAAAAAAAGGTGTACATTTATCAAGATGAAAGTATTGCAATTCCCTTTAGCGAGAATAACAATTGGGTTTGTGCTAGGCATTCTACTTGCTTATAATTTTCAACCACAACCACAGCTTTTATTTGCCTTGCTTATCTTCGCCTTTTGTGCTTTTACAATTGCTTATTTTGTATCGAAAAGCAACGTGATAATTCCCATTTATTTTGGGTGGACCAGTTACTTTCTGGCATTTGGGATTGGCACAACAACTCAAATCATCCATACCAATTCTTTTCAGAAAAGCAATTATATACACAAGAGTGACATTTTTGAGAAACCACATTTAGTTGCAGTTACTCTTCGGGAAAAGCTGCGAAGTTCAAATTATAATGACCGTTACATCGTCCTTGTCAACCAAATTGACGATTCAATTAAAACGGGAAGAATCCTTCTGAATGTTCGAAAAGATAGTCTGAACCATTCATTCGAAATAGGAACTCATTTACAAATCAAGGGGAGTTTATACGAAAGCGGTCCGGCAAAAAATCCCAACCAATTTGACTACGGCAAATACCTTGAAGGCAAACAAATCTATGCCCAGATTTATACTGATGTTTCGGATATCAAAATAGGCAACCTCATCCAAAAAGATGTCTGGTATTACACTTCGAGATTGCGAAGCAAAATCATTCGGAACTTAGAGAAAAACAATTTCAACAAGGCCGAACTCAATGTTGCCATTGCCTTAATTTTAGGTCAACAACAGGATATTTCGCCCGAGATTATAAGGGATTATCAATTTGCCGGTGCGGTGCATATTTTATCCGTTTCGGGATTGCATATTGGGTTTATTTTGTTGTTTGTCACGTTTCTTTTGAAACCTTTTCCTAACACACAACGCGGTTCGTTTATCAAGTTGATTATTATCCTGGCTTCCTTGGCTTCATTTGGTTTGATTGCCGGTTTGGCACCATCAGTACTTCGATCAGTTACAATGTTTTCGTTTGTTGCCATTGGAATGTATTTGCGAAGAAGCTCCAATATTTTTCATACTTTGCTGGTTTCTATGTTGCTCATTTTACTCTTTGAACCTTCATTTTTGTTTGATGTAGGTTTTCAATTGAGTTATGTTGCTTTGTTTTTTATACTTTGGCTACAGCCTTTATTGGCCCAACTTTGGAAGCCAAAAAATAAAATCATTAATTACTTTTGGGAAATTCTCACGGTTTCCTTTGCGGCACAAATAGGTGCTTTCCCTTTGAGTATTTATTATTTTCATCAGTTTCCGGGATTGTTTTTTGTAACTAATCTAGTTATTATTCCGTTTTTGAGTGTAATCATGGCATTGGGCGTTTTAGTAATGGTCTTGGCAGCTTTCGATTATGTTCCACTATTTCTTGTCAAATCATTGGAATGGAGCATTTTTATCCTGAATAAAATCATTAATTCGATTGCCTCGTTAGAGCAATTCATCATTCAGGAGATTCCGTTCAACTGGCAGTTGTTGTTGACTGTTTATTTGCTAATTATTGCAACGATTATTTGGTTCAAAAAACCTAGTTTCAACAGATTGACATTAGTATTAATTGCGACAATTATTTACCAATTCGCATATTTTGAAACGCATTGGAAAATACAAAACCAACGAGAATTAGTTGTTTTCAATTCAAAGAAAAACACTCAAATTGCAGAACGAAATGGAGAAAATGTTATTTTATATGCTAATGACAGTCTTTTGAAAAAAGGCTTGAAAAACAAAACTCTTTCCGCTTATTTGATGGGGAATTTTAGTCATTTAAAAGTTAGAAAAAAACTTGAAAATGTACTTTATATTAAAGAAAAGAAAATACTGATTTTGGATAGTTTAAGTGTATATCCAAAAAATATTAGTCCAGATATTGTTATATTAACCCAATCGCCAAAGATAAACCTCGACCGTTTTTTACAAACCATCAAACCCAAAATGGTTGTGGCTGATGCTTCGAATTACAGAACGATTCAAAAACTATGGGAAGCAACTTGTATCAAAGAGAAAATCCCTTTTCACGCTACTGGCGAAAAGGGATTTTATAGATTGGAATGAAAAATTATTTAGTTTTCAGAATTCCATCAGCTACAGCGAGCCAAGCAGTAGGTCCGCCAGCAACATAACCCGTACTACCGATACCGGTAAAACTTGGTTTTCCCTCTTTTATCTTTGCCGTAGCAAAATATATAGTAGGAAATCCCTGAATTCCGAATGCTTGTTGCATCCCATTATTTTGAGCTTTAATTTGTTCTGATTGCGGTGTTCTTCTCGGGAAATCCAATTCGACCAAGACAACATTATCTTTAGCCCATTTTGCGAATTCTGGCGTTAACAATACTTCTTTTTGCAAACGAATACACCAACCACACCAATCGCTTCCTGTGAAAAACAAAAGCATTGGTTTTTTGGACTTATTGGAGATTGAGATGGCTTTATTAATATCGGTTTGCCAAACTAATTCCTTCGCCTTTTTGCCACCGCTTGATTCTTGTGCGTGAATCGCAAAAGAACCTAATAATAATACTAAAATTATAAGTGTCTTCTTCATTTTATTGGTTTTAGATTTATTTTTCATTTTCAAAAACAGTGCCATTATCTCACACCGTGCATTAATTTTTTGACAACCGGAGCCATCACTATGGCGAATACCCCCACCGTGATAGAAATTAGCGTCAGCATCCAGAAAAAGTAGCTCAGTCCGTGTTCGTCAGCTATTTTATCAATATTTTCTCCAAACATTCCTGCACCTTTCATTCCAATTGCAACCGCAAGATACCAAACTCCAAACATAAATGCAATCATTCTGGCCGGAACCAATTTACTCACATAAGACAATCCTACAGGAGAGATGCACAATTCTGCCATCGTATGAAAAAGATAAACCAAGATTAGCCAAATCATACTCACAGAAGCCGTTTTGGCTCCAGCTTCTATTCCGTTTGCCCCAAAAGCGATACAAGCCATTCCCAAAGCGAGCAAGGACATTCCGATTCCGTATTTGAAATTTGCTGAAGGATTGTATTTACTTTCCCACCATTTCGAAAATAAAGGAGCAAGAGAAATAATAAATAAGGAGTTCAGAGTCGAAAACCATGTTGCAGGAACCTCGGTCAATGGCACCGTCACTTTCTCGATTTTTAAAAATTCTAAAGTACCATCGGATAATGTCAAATAGCCTGCGGTGTAATAATCTTTGGCCAACATCCAAAAGGCAATTGTCCAGATAATCACGAAACTGCTGCTTAAGATAACCGCCGCCAAAGTATATGTTTTAAAAGTTTGTCTGAACAATAAGGATAACACCCAAGTGATAATAGCCAATGGCAAAATCGTAATTAAGGAATTTACCACTAAAAAAGTCATACTCCAATTTCCTTCTAAAACCCGATTGGTATAATCGGAAGCAAAAATGGTCAAACTGTTTGGTGATTGTTCGAATATTGCCCAAAAGAAAATGGTTAGAAAGGCAAAAAAAGTCACCGCCATCAATTTTTCTCTAGTGGTTTTTGAATATTGGGTAAATCGGTAAATAAGCAACATAATAAACAAAATCAAGGCTGTAACAATGGCAATATTATTCCCGTTCCCACCCAGAAAACCAAAAACATCAATTTTGCCACCTGAAATTTTTGATGCCGGAGCGTTCAAAATCCAAAGCAATCCCAACATAACCATTAAGGCAATTAATCCCAATTGAATAGGTGTGAAGGGATTTCTTTTATCAGTATCTGATGCCTGTATTTTAGCTTTACTTTCTTTGTTTGGTTTTAGCCCAATATCTCCAAAGATGTTTTGGGACAACCAAAATTGCAACATGCCAAAGAACATAAAAATTCCTGCCAAGCCAAAACCATAACTCCAGCCCACTTTTTCGCCCAGATATCCGCAAAGTAATATTCCAAAGAAAGCGCCAGCATTCACCCCCATATAAAACAAGGTATAGGCTCCGTCTTTTTTCTCGGGACGATCTTTGTACATTTCTGAAATGATGGAAACCATATTCGGTTTAAAGAATCCGTTGCCAAACACTAATAAAGCCAATCCTAAATAAATAGAAAACTGCGTTTCCACCGCCATAGATGCGTGTCCCAAAGTCATTAGACATGCGCCAATAACCACTGCCCAACGATAACCAATAATTTTATCGGCAAAATAACCGCCCAGCATTGTGGATAAATACACTAATCCCACATAAGACCCAAAAAGAGAGGATGCATTTTCGCGAGTCCAAGCCCAGCCTCCATCAATTGTTGATGTTGTCAGGAATAAAATGAGCAGTGAGCGCATTCCGTAGAAGGAGAAACGTTCCCACATTTCGGTAAAAAACAAGATAAATAATCCAGCGGGATGTCCTAAAACGGGAGTTTTAAAAAACTGGTCGGTGGTGTTTTCAGACATAAATTTTTATTTTACTTCCTGCATTAATTTTTTCACCCAAGGTGAAATTACTATTAATAGTAATCCCGCAATTAAGGCATAAATTGCCAGTTGTTTGTAGCCATCAGCGTAGACCATCAGTTTTTCAACATTGGTTGCGTTTTCTGATGCTACTGCAATGTTAGCTCCTAATAATCCGGCAAAATATTGACCATAAGCACTTGCAAGAAACCACATTCCCATCATTACAGCTTGTAATTTCGCAGGCGATAATTTGGTCATAATTGACATTCCTATGGGTGACAAGCATAATTCACCAAAGGTTATGACAAACCAACCGAAAGTAAATAAGTCTAAGGAAGTAATCCCATTCGCATCAGCAAAAAATTTAGTATAATAAAATATCCAAAAACCACCCGCCAGGAATAAGAATCCTAGTCCAAATTTGACCACGGTGTTGGGTTCAATTTTTCTTTTACTCATCCAAAGCCAAACTAATCCAACCAAAGCGGCAAATGCAATCACAAAAAGGGAATTGGCAGAGTTGTTTACTCCATTCGGATCAAGTTTAATACCAAGCACCGTATTTTCCAGATTACTAGCTGCAAAAAGGCTTAACGAACCTCCACTCTGCTCAAAAAAGGCCCAAAAAACAATAGAGAACAATATGAAAACCAAGGCTGCAATTAGTTTTTTATTTTCTTTTAGGGAGAAATTTTTCATTTCATAAAGCAAATACAACAAAGAACAAGGCCCAATGATGTACATAAATATATCCGTGTATTTCGAGTTAGAAACCAACAAGATAATTACAGGAATTACCAGTATAGAACCTATGTAGGTCAGGTACTCATAGGTTTTCTTTTTTGAGCTTTCTAAATCCAACAATGGAGAAAGTCCGATTTCGCCCAATGATTTTTGGGTTTGCACGAATGTCAGCAAACTTATAATCATAACGATTGAAGCAAATCCGAAGGCCACATTCCACCTTAAATGTAAGGGAACTATGGAAGAAAGCATATTTCCGTTGGCCACCGCAATACACAAATATCCGCCAATTAATGCACCAAGATTTACTCCGGCATAAAACAAAGAAAAGCCTGCATCTCTACGATTGTCATCATCTTTATATAATTTTCCAACCATGGTGGAAATATTGGGTTTGAAAAAACCTGTCCCAATAATCGTAAAACCGATTCCAATAAAAAAGAATTGTTTGGGGTCAATTGCCAGGATAACACTTCCAACAATCATCAGGATTCCACCCCAAAAAAGGGATTTTCGGTAGCCTAAAATTTTATCGGCAAATAGCCCCCCCACGAATGTAAATGCGTAAACAAAGGCTTGGGTCGCTCCATATTGCAAATTGGCCACCTCATCATTCATCATCAATTGGTTGACCATAAAAATAACCAACATTCCGCGCATTCCGTAGAAACTGAAACGTTCCCACATTTCACTAAAAAACAAGTACCACAATTGCTTGGGGTACTTGCCTTTAAAGTTTTGTATTTGTTCGATTGTTAACTTTTGTTCCATATTATCGAATGCCGTGCATCATTTTTTTCAAAAAAGGAGTCAATGAGAACAAAATTATGGCCGCAAGTCCTGTCAAAATCACAAATACCATAAAGAATTCAAATAAATTATGAATTTCAAATCCCGCAAAAATTGGATTATGGTCACTAATCTGATTGGTCGCTAATACTTTTAATTGTTCGGCTGTAGGCACAATTTTTTTATCCAAAATTCCCTGTAAATCAATTCCCAGTTCTTTGGCTTTTATAAATTTATCTCCCGTTGCCGGCATAATAGAACCCAAAGTTCCTGCCAATGCATAACCAGAGGCATTAGACAAAAAGAAAACGCCGTATAATAGTGATGAAAAACGTTTTGGAGATAATTTCCCTACTAATGACAATCCGATTGGTGACAAACACAACTCGGCACAAGTTTGAATTAAATATAAAAGAATCAACCATTTAATAGCAAGAAGTCCGCTGTTTCCTAGATCTTTCACGTTGTGAGCAATTATGAAATAACTCAAAGCAATTAATGCCAACCCAAAAGCCTGTTTCATTGGCGATATAGGTTCTCTGTCCTTGCTTCTCAAATAATCCCAAAGCATACTAAATGGTATTGCAAAAGCAACTACAAATAATCCATTAAAAATCTGAACCATTGACGGTGGCATATTCCACCCAAAGAAATTTCTGTCAGTTTGATTATCGGCGATAAAAGTTAGTGAGGAACCAGCTTGTTCGAAAGCTGCCCAAAAGAAAATGATGAAGAAAGCTACAATATAAATCACAAAAATTCTATCTCTTTCCACTTTGGTCAATGAAGTATCCGAAACAATTAATCCAGCCAATGTTAAACCACTGGAATAAATCAAGGTGTAAATTAAATTTTGGTCAAAAACAAAATGAATTATTGTACCTAATGTCAAGAATACAATTCCTGCAATTACCAAAGCTTTTTGAGAAAAAACTGCTTTTTGAGATTCCCCTTCTTCAAAATCTGAAGCCTCATTTTTTGAAGGTAATCCTCCAAGTGGTTTTCCTTCAGGAGTGACAACATATTTATTTTTCAACACATAAAAAACAGCTGTTCCAATCAACATTGCCATTGATGCTGCCAAGAATCCCCATTTGAACGCGTGAATATCCCGAATTCCGGCATCGTCCTTCACATCTCCTACGATTGGACATATTAATTGACCTAAGAAAGCCCCTAAATTAATTCCCATATAGAAAATGGTAAAGGCAGTATCCAGTTTACTTTTTTCTTGTTTTGGATACAAACTACCCACCATACTAGAAATGTTGGGTTTGAAAAAACCGTTTCCAAAAATGATAATTCCTAAGGCGGTCCACATTAAAGTAGTAGCCAAACTGATATTGGTGCCAAAAACACTAGCGCTGCAAAACAACATAAATTGTCCAATAGCCATCATCAAACCCCCTAATAAAATACAATTTCTATTTCCGAAAAAACGATCAGCAACAAAACCACCCAACATTGGGGTTAAATAACACAATCCGAGAAAACCTCCGTAAATTATAGAAGCATCCTCCTCTTTCATCATTAATGAATTCACTAGGAATAATGTAAGAATTGCCCTCATTCCATAGAAATTGAAACGTTCCCACATTTCTGTTCCAAATAATACCCAAAGTCCTTTTGGGTGTCCTGTTTTCAATGCTGCTTCACTCATATTAATTATTTTGGTTAATGGTTTGTGTTATAAATTATTTTTGATAAAATTAGTCATTTTATTGTACAATTGTATTCTTGTTTTTCCGCCACGAATTCCGTGGTCTTTGTCAGGATAAATTTGCGAGTCAAATTGTTTGTTTTGCTGAATCATGGCTTCCATCATTTGCATTGAATTTTGCACATGAACATTGTCGTCACCTGAACCGTGAATTAACAAAAACTTACCTTTTAGTTTGTCAACGAAATTTATTGGCGAATTATCGTCATAGCCTTTAGGGTTTTCTTGAGGTGTTCTCATATATCTTTCGGTATAAACATTGTCATAGAAACGCCAGTTGGTTACCGGCGCAACGGCAATCGCCATTTTGAAAACGTCATTCCCTTTCAAAATACAGTTGCTTGACATAAAACCACCATAAGACCAACCCCAAATTCCTATTCTGGATTTATCCACATAGGGATAGTTTCCTATCACTTTTGCGGCATCAATCTGATCTTCGACTTCATATTTTCCTAATTGCTGATAGGTCACTTTTTTAAAATCAGCTCCTTTATAACCTGTCCCACGACCGTCAACACAAGCTATAATATATCCCTGCTGGGAGAGCATCATAAACCAATAATCATCGCTATTATTCCATTCGTTATTGACCTGTTGTGAGCCGGGACCTGAATATTGATACATAAATACAGGATATTTTTTTGAAGGGTCGAAAGTTGCCGGTTTCATTATCCACGCATTTAATTCATTGCCTTTTTCCGTTTTCATCACAAAAAATTCTTTTTGTGGCAAATTGAATTCTTTTAATTCTGTGACCAATGCTTCATTGTTTTCTATAACCTGAATCTGTTTGCCCGTTTTAGATTCATTCAAACTATAGGTTGTTGGCTGTGTTGTGCTGGAAAAGGTGTTGATGAAAGATTGAAAATTCGGACTGAAAGTAGCTGCGTTTGTTCCGACATTTTGTGACAATCGCACTTTATATTTTCCATCCAAACTACATCTGTAAACATCTCTATTGATAGAACCATTCTCTACCGATTGATAAAAAACAGTATTTGTTTTCTCGTCGAAACCATAATATTCTGTTACTTCCCAATTGCCTTTGGTTACCTGATTTTTTAGTTTTCCGGTTTTGTCATACAAGTAAATGTGGTTGAATCCATCTTTTTCGGAAGTCCAAATAAAACTGTTGTCTTTGAGAAAAGTCAAATTATCCGTATCCACAAAATCGATATAGGCTTTGTCTTTTTCGTTCAGAACTACTTTTGTTGCAGCTGTTGCTCCGTCAACAAACAGCAAATCCAAACTATCCTGATGGCGATTCAATATTTTAGCAGACAATACATTGGCATCATTTGTCCATTCAATTCTTGGAATATAAAAATCATTGTACTGACTTAAATCTACTTTTTTTGTGACTTTTGTTTCGACATTGTACAAATGCAGGGAAACAATAGAGTTCTTTTCGCCTGCTTTGGGATATTTGAACGTTTCTATTTTAGGATATAAATTTTTTCCAAAAATGGACATTGAAAATTCAGGAACCTGACTTTCGTCAAAACGAATAAAGCCCAATTTTTTACTGTCCTTGCTCCAATCGAAAGCCCTAACAAATGAAAATTCTTCTTCATAAACCCAATCTGTGATTCCATTGATTATGGCATTTTTCTTTCCATCCGTTGTGATTTGGCTATTCGTATTTGAAGCTATATCATAAATGAAAAGATTGTTTTCCTTGACGTACCCAATCTTTTTCCCATCAGGTGAAAAGGTAGGTTCCTGTACCTGCTCCAGAATTTTGGTTAATTCTTTCGAAACCATATCAAAAAGAAAATAATCGGCAGTAAAAGAATGGCGGTAGATCTGATTCGTATTGTTGGCAATCAAAATCTTTTTTTCGTCGTAACTGAACGTGTAACTATCAATTCCGCCTAATAATTTAGACTGATTTTTAGTGTCTATTAAGGTCGTCACTTTTTTTAAGGTTGCGAAATCGAATAAATCAATTTGCATACTTGCGGATGCTTCATCGGCATTCAAAACAGTAAATTGATTGGTATTTTTCATTGACTGCAATTCGTCCATTCTTTTAGCAGTATATTCGCCACTAAAAATGGCTTCGACAGAAATTTTTTGTTGTCCAAAGACACTTGTAAACAACAATAAAAGCAAGAAGGTAATCTTATTTGAATTCATTGAATTTTATTAAATATAAATGAGGTCAATTTTAGTGAAAATTTTACAATAATTTCACATTTCGAGTGTTAAATGTTAAAAAAAATATCAATCTTACCCTTATATTGAATATCCTCCATTAGCAAACAAAACAGCTAAATCTGTATATTTGCAAATATCATCCCATAATCAATTGAGAATGAATAACGCTGTTGCCGGATTTTCTAAATTATCCAAAGAAGAAAAAATAAACTGGATTGCCAAAGAGTACTTTTCTAGTCCTAAAGAGGCAATTTCAATCCTTAAAAAGTATTGGAATTCTGACGAAAAAATACAGAAATTACACGATGAATTCATTGAAAACACTATAAGTAATTTCTATATTCCGCTTGGTGTTGCTCCCAATTTTCTGATCAACGGAAAATACAGCAGTATTCCCATGGCGATTGAGGAAAGTTCCGTCGTTGCCGCAGCATCAAAAGCAGCTAAATTCTGGTCCAGTCGTGGTGGATTTAAAACCACCGTTATTAATACCGAAAAAATAGGACAAGTTCACTTTATTTTCAAAGGTGATGAATCGAAACTGGCGCTATTTTTTGCCCAAACCAAAACTCATTTTTTTGTAAATACCGAAAGCATTACCAAAAATATGCAAAAACGAGGTGGCGGTATTCTTGATATTGTATTAAAAAATAAAACCAATTTATTGCCCAATTACTTTCAATTGCACGCGACTTTTGAAACTAAAGATTCGATGGGCGCCAACTTCATCAATTCGTGTTTGGAGCAATTTTCCAAAACACTGAAAGAAGAAGCGCAAGGGTATGAATTATTTTCCGAAGAAGAAAAAGACATTGAAGTTGTGATGAGCATTCTCTCGAATTATGTTCCCAACTGTATTGTGCGTGCCGAAGTTTCCTGCCTAGTGGATGACTTAGTAGAAAAACACATTCAGAATCCCAAAGTATTTGCCGAGCGCTTCATTCAGGCTGTTAAAATAGCCGAAGTAGAACCTTTTCGAGCCGTAACCCACAACAAAGGAATTATGAACGGAATCGATGCGGTTGTGCTTGCCACCGGCAATGATTTTCGCGCTGTTGAAGCCGGAATTCATGCCTATGCTTCCCGCAAAGGAAGTTATTCGAGTTTGTCACATGCCAAAATCGAAAATGACATCTTTACTTTTTGGCTGGAGGTTCCTTTGGCTTTAGGCACTGTTGGAGGCTTAACTTCTTTGCATCCTTTGGTAAAATTATCATTGGAAATGCTGGAAAATCCATCGGCGAAGGAGTTGATGCAATTTGTGGCAGTTGCCGGTTTAGCTCAAAATTTTGCCGCTTTGCGTTCGTTGACCACAACAGGAATTCAGGACGGACATATGAAAATGCATTTGAATAATATCCTGAATCAATTTGAAGCCAACGATGAAGAACGGGTTTTAATTCGGAAACATTTTAAGCATCACGTGGTTTCACATAGTGCTGTTGTTGAATATATAGAAATTTTAAGAAGACCAGTATAGAAATCGGCCACAGATTAACACTGATATTATAATTAAAAATGTGACAAAGCAACAAATGAGATTGCTTCGTGCCTCGCAAAGACAATGAGAAAAGAATTTTACAGTAACGGAAAACTACTAATCACAGGAGAATATTTGGTTCTTGATGGTGCCAAAGCGTTTGCATTGCCAACCAAATTCGGACAAAATCTGATTATTGAAAAAGGAACTCCTCAGGAAATAAAATGGACCAGTTTTGATGCCGATGGCAGCATTTGGTTTGAAGAGACTTTTTCGTTTTTGGATATTTCGAATAAAATAATCACTGGAAAATCGTCAATAAGAAACACGCTGATAGAAATCCTGCACGAAGGGCATTTACTAAATCCTGATTTCATCCATTCCTCCGAAGGATATCAGGTTACTACAGCCCTTACATTTCCCAGAAATTGGGGTTTGGGAACCTCATCAACCTTGATCAACAATATTGCGCAATGGTTACAGATTGACGCCTTTGTTTTGCTTAACAATAGTTTTGGTGGTAGCGGATACGATATTGCCTGCGCTCAAAATAACAGCCCTATTTTATATCATTTGGATAATGGCAAACCAATAGTCGAAAAAGTAATTTTCGCTCCTGAATTCACCGAAAATCTCTATTTTGTTTATTTGGACAAAAAACAAAACAGCAAAGCTTCTATCGCAGCTTATTATAACAACAAGAACAAAGATTTAGCTGAGGACATTATTGAAAACAACAAAATAACTTTCGAAGTTTTAAATGCAAAAACTCTTAATCAATTTGCCTTGGCATTAGAAAGACACGAAGCCGAAATGAGTTCCATTCTAGAAATGCAGACCGTGAAAGAATCCTTATTTTCAGATTTTAATGGGGTAATAAAAAGTCTTGGTGCTTGGGGTGGTGATTTTGTACTGGTCGTTTCAAAAGAAAATCCAAGAGAATATTTCAAAGAAAAAGGTTTTCGGACCATAATTCCTTATCACGAAATGATTCTGTAAAACAAAAAATCCCGATTGCTCGGGATTTTTGATATTTATTAAAAACTTCTATTTAATAATTAAAGTCTTTTCTGTTGTCTTTAATTTTAGCAAGGTCTTTTAATGCAGGAATCACTCTGTTAAAATCTCCAGCGCTTTGTGCTTTTAATTTAGCTACATAAGCAGTATGAACTTTCAATACTGGTGCTTTCACTACGCTTGTATTTTTTACCACATAAACTCCAGTGTTTCCTTCGATTGGAGCAGAAAGTTGGTTGGCAGCCAATGCAAATGCATTTCCTACCACTTTAGGTTCCTGACCCACACCACCTGTTAAAACTGGATTTTCCATTGTTACGCCTGTTGCTTGTTGAACTGGAGCACCTGTACCTTTTGCAATAGCTTCTAATGAAGTTCCTGTCATTTTAGCTTTGATCAATTCTGCTTTTTTCTTATTTTTAAGAATTGGTTCAACATAAGATCTTACCATATCCACAGCCATTAATCCTTCTTTGTTTACTTTGGTAACTTTTGCAATTACGTGACCCAAATTAGCCACCTCAAATCTTTTTACAGCACCAAGATCTGTTCCGCTTTCAAATGCCCATCTTACGATATTTCTTTGGTTACCCAATGGTCCAAAAGCCTCGTCCATTACTTTTACAGTCACCGGAGCTGCAATGGTAAGTTTCATTGCTGCAGCAGCTTTATCAAAATCTTTTTCAGTTGCATCAATTTCAAATTTAGTAGCTTCTGTAAATACTTTGTCTGAAGTCGCTTCTGAAGCTTCAATTTTTTGAGCTATGGTTGCTAAACGAATTCCGTCTTGTTTATCCGTTATTTTGATAATATGAAACCCAAAAGGAGTTTCTACCAATCCAATTTTACCAATAGGATTGCTGAAAACAAAATCATTAAATGGTTTCACCATTTGGTTTGGACCAAAATAACCTAAATCGCCACCTTGTTGTGCAGATTGATCGTCAGAATTTGTAAAAGCCAACATCATGAAACTATCCGGATTTGCATTAACCTGAGCTAAAATAGATTCTGCTTTTGCTTTTGCCTGTTCTTTAGTTCTTTTTTCTTTTTGATTTGGAACCTGAGCTCCTTCATAGCTAATCAAGATATGACTTGCTTTTGCATTCACTCCTACTTTTCTACCCATTGATTTAGAAAGACAATAGTATTTTCCGAAAACATAAGGACCATAAATTTCGCCCGGAGCCAAGTTGTATAATTTATCAGCATCAGCAGCCGGTAAATCTTTTTTAGCCACATAAGTTGAATCGTAAGGAACATCTGAATTTGAATTCACGAATTCAACGGTATTTGTTGCTGCTTTAAATCCTGGTAAAGTATCATTTTTCTTTGTAGTTGCATTATAAACCACACTTCCTGACAACAATCCATTTATTTTATCTTTCACTTCGGCTTGGTCTTCCGGAGAAGCTTTGTCTTCAATCAAAACATATTTTAATTCACGAGATTCGTCTGCTTTGTATTTTTTCTCATTCTTTTTCATGAAAGTAACAATCTCATCATCAGAAACCTTTACTTCGCTGTCTTTTATAGTAGAATATAATCCTGCAACGTAAGCAAAGTTTACTTTGTTCGCTTCCATTTCATATTTCAATTTTCCTTCACTATCAGTTGTAAAGGTTCCGGCTTTTATTAAAGTAGCATAGATTTGATATTTTGCGTTAAGCTCGGCATCCTTTTCTCTGTCTTTTAAATATTGAGCCTGTTCCGGATTTGATTTGAAATATTCTCTGAATTTTGCTTCGTCAAAAACTCCAGCTGAATTCAAAAATATTGGGTTTTTTCCAATGTTTTGATCCGATTTCAAAACTTCCATTATGTGTTTTGGACCTACTCTCAATCCTAATTTTTCAAATTCAGAAGTTAACAAAGCGATAGAAACCTCTTGGTCCCAAACTCTGTTTGACGCAGCTGTTGAAGTAACGCCTTGTTGACTTTTTTCAACATTACTTACTTTTACTCTAAATTCTTCAAAAGAAATATCTTTTCCATTGATGCTTCCCACATCTTTTGAACTTTTACCAAAATTCCCTTTCTTAAAAAGATCTCCTGCTATAAATGCAAATAATGCTAGTGCAATAACTACTATCATTAAAGCGGAACGTTGTCTAATTTTTGCTAAAACTGCCATTTTTATGTAATTAATTTTTATATTCAGTCTGCGAAAATACAATTATCTAATTAATAATTATACTAGTCGCGCTATAATTTACAAGAAATTTTGATTTCCCAAAAAAAATCAATCTTTTATTGTGATTTTGACCAATTCTATTTTCTTATTTGTGGCTTCTTCGATGATAAAATGGTATATTCCAATGGTGATTACATCACCTTTCTGAGGGATTTCTTTGGTAGAATCTACAATGAAACCGCCTAGTGTTCCGTATGAATCACTTTCGGGAATATTGAGCTTGTAGATCAGATTCAAATACTCTACATCTAATCGAGTAGAAAAAACATAAACGCCGTCTCCCAGTTCTTTTTCAGTCAATTCTTCGTCGGAATCGTGTTCGTCTTCAATTTCGCCAAAAAGCTCTTCGACAATGTCTTCAATAGTTATTAATCCAGAGGTTCCTCCGTATTCGTCCAGCACAACGGCCACGCTTTTTCGTTTTTTTGTAAGTAAATCCATGGCATCTTTAATGTAAATTGTTTCAGGAACAAATTCCAC
>NZ_JAYWCK010000004.1:0-24291 GCF_043780635.1 Flavobacterium sp. | reverse complement strand
TATCTTGGCAAGGTAAAATCCCACTTTCAAAAAATACCGATGGTAAATTTGAACAGTTTGAAACAATGGAACTAGGCATCAGGGCAATGTTTAAAGACTTAATTAATGACATAAACAAAGGCAAAAATACAGTCAGAAAGTTAATCAATGAGTATGCTCCACCTAGCGAAAACAATACATCGCAATATATAAAAGATGTTAGTAAAAGTATCGGGGTCACAGCTGACGAAAAAATTTTTTCCGTAAATTCAACCTTTTTGTTAATGCTTGGAAAGGCAATAATTAAAAAAGAAAACGGCGAAGATGCTTCTAAGGTTTCAGATTCTCAAATTATTAAAGGTATGCAGTTAATGGGTGACGTTTCTACGTCGATATTGAAAGTTAGCACAAGCAAAAAGGGTTTGGCTATTTTAATACCCCTTTTATTACTTTTTTATACGGTGTTTACGATTTCACTTTAAAAAAATCGAGTAAACAAAAAAGACGTTAAATTATTAATTCAAATAAATTCAATTATTATGTGGGACAAGATTAAAACTTATTACACTGAACATACAATGTATGTTAACATTGCTCTAGTTGCTGTAGCTATCTTTGCTGCTTGGAAACTTTTTAAAAAGAAATAGTTTTGCAACCAAGACAAAACAATGCTAGAAACTCCGATAGTTCGGGGTTTTTGGCGGTTTTAGAGCGTTATTGGTATGTTATTTTGGGGTTGATATTGGCTACTCCTGTTGTTTTAAGGTATCTTAAAGATAGTCAAGTAGCAAATGAAGTGAACGACACACAGGAAACTATAAAATTAAATGTATCTAAAAATTTAGACCCAATACAACAACAATCTGAACTAAACAAAATTACGACTTCACCCTATTATCAGAATATGGCTAGAAATGTAGCGGCTAATTTAGGTGTTTTATATGAAGTAAGGGGAGGTTTTTTATCTTGGTTAAATCCACGCACTTGGACTGAAAATGACCAATTAGTATATAATGATTTGAAACAATTAAAAAATTCTGGTCAAGTTAAAACGGTTTCAAATTGTTACTTTTTTCTAACGGGTAAAAATCTACGTGAAGATATAATTAGATTATTAGATACAGAATTGCTCGCAAAACTAACCTTATTTAAATAAAAAAAATATGAATTCTTCAGAACAAAATAATTACATTCAATATGTTACTAAATTAGATATTGTTAAAACAAAGTCAGTAATATTCGAGGATAATGGAACAAATACAACGTTCAAAGTTCAGGGTATTATTGAAGACTTTTTTATCCTTTCAGTTTTTCAAAACAATATTAGAGTTTTAGGTGTTGGATTTGATGACATAGAAAACAATGATATGTTAGGTTTTCTTAATTCCGAAAGTCAAGATTTGGCACTTGTTCCTCGAAACGCTTTTTTATCTAGTGAGCAAGTTGTTACAATGTCTTATAACAACGAGTATTTAAAGGAAGAGAAAAACAAACTTAAAACCAATGAGGAGATATTTTTTAAAGAGTATTTGCAAATGATGTACCCTAACAAAAAATACATTATTCGTCCTTTTATACGTACCACTTCGGAAATTCCTGAACAATCTAATAGGGTCTATTATTGTACTGTTTTCGGTGCTATTTCTGTTTCTAATAGAGAGCACGCAACTGTGAGCGTGCAAACACAAACACATAATTATCAAATTTTTGCATCTTTACAGTCTCAGGTTGGTGTTATTTCTTTTCTTGGTTATGAGGCTGTTTGTGAAACTGAATTTTTTAACATTCCGTTGCCTGACCCTGAAATTCCAATAGATAAATAAATTAAATGGCAAACAATACCCCTACTCCTTACCGATGTGATGTATTTCACAAAGATAAAAATAGGCATCCTTTAAAATACCAATTTATCAAGTCAATTTATTACCTACATAAGTTGCTGCAAAAAGAGGGTTTCGATTATCATTATATTAATGTTTACAATCGAAAAACAGATGTTTATCTCGGACGACAATATTTTGATAAATTTATTATTGACAAACCGCCTTATTGAGGGGCGGTTTTCCTTTTTAAGGTTTATTATTAATTCTCTGTAGGAATTATTTACTAGCGAGATTTAAATTTTGGCACTATCTTTGAAAAACAATTAATCGTTATTAACCTACTAAAAATTAAAATTATGAAAAAAATTACTTTGTTGCTTTTTATGTTTGTTTCGCTTTGTTCTTATTCCCAAACTACTCAAATTGAATATAATTATTTGACTAAGGGTTTAAAAGATGCTGTTGAAAAGGGTTTGGATTTAAAACAGGGTTATGACTTACAAGATTTTTATACCCATAATGAGCAGTTTTATACTTTTAATTTTAGGCTTTTTGTTGATGTAAATACAAAAAAAACTAAGGCTATTTTGGTTGTTGTTGATTCTAAAGTTTGGGGTAATAGATATTATGTTTGTATTCCTCAAGATAATCCTGATTTATCAAAACAATATAGTGATTATTTACAATCTTGGGATAAAGATATTTTAAAGGCCTATTCTTTAGCACTTACCGACATTTTGGGATTGTCTTTAAAATCAATTTAAAAATAATAAATGAACCCCAATAAAACGGGGTTTTTTTATATCCTAATTTCAAAAGTTAAAATTGTTAATAAAGTTGTTAACAAGTAGTTGGACGTACTGTTACGTATAATATAAATTATAGTTCAAAAAGAGACATTTAAATATATAAGTAATTAAATATCAAATACATAAATATTTATAATATTAATAAAATAGATCATTAATTTGGTCTCTTCTTTGTATTTGTTGTATTCTCATTTTTAGAAACCGAATCATTTTTATTTTGCAACAAATAATTAGCCAATAGTTTTTCAATTAATTCATCCTTTGTTAAATGATGAAAAACAGTTTTTACTTTAGTCTTTAAATCCAAAGAAACTTCGTGGTTAGGTTTAGTTTTGAAGATTTGTTTTGCCCATAATAAAGTATTGTTTTCTTCAATATTTTCTATAGTTGGTTTTTGAAACTTGGTGAATTTAATTCCCAATTCCTTTTCGAAATCTGCGATTTCAGCAACTTCTTCGGCTTGCAAAACCGTCAACGAAAATCCTTTGGCTCCAGCTCTGGCTGTTCTTCCGCTACGATGCACATACACTTCATAAACATCAGGCAAATGATAATTTACTACGTAAGAAATTGCCGCCACGTCAATTCCTCTTGCAGCCAAGTCTGTGGCAACCAATATATTAATATGTCCTTCTCGAAATTGTTCCATAATTCGGTCCCGAATTCCTTGTGACAAACTTCCGTGCAATGCTCCTGAAGAAAATCTGTTAATGGCTAAATTCTTTGCCAGTTTATTAACGGCAGCTTTAGTTTTGCAAAAAATTATACCGCGTTCCCCTTCTTTAGATATTAAAAAATGCATCAAAACATCTAGTTTTTCGATAGGATTTACTACAATATATTGATGACCAATACCTTGATTTCCTATTGTTTGCATATCAGCACTAATTTGAACTACATTTTTATTCAAATAGTTCTGAATCAATTGTTTTATAGTTCCTGGCATTGTGGCCGAGAAAAGAAAAGTTTTATGATTTTTGGGTAATTCAGCAATGATTTCGTCCAAGCCTTCTTTCAAAATGGTAACCATTTCGTCGGCTTCATCAAGAACAAGAAATTTGGTTTCTTCTAAGTTTATTGCCTTGCGTTGAATTAAATCAATCAATCTTCCCGGCGTTGCAACAATAATATGTGTAGGATTTGTTAATCGTTCGATTTGAGGTTTAATTGGAATTCCTCCACAAGTTGCTGCGATAGAAATTTCAGGAAGGTATTTTGCAAAAGCTTCTATATTACTAGATATCTGATGTCCTAATTCCCGTGTTGGAACCAAAATTACCGCTTGTATAAAAGGTGTTTTTGTATCAATTAATTGTAGTAATGGCAATCCAAAAGCGGCTGTTTTTCCTGTTCCGGTTTTGGCAAGACCAACAATATCAGTAGTGTTTGATAAAAGTAACGGAATTGTTTTTTGCTGAATTTCTGTTGGCACAACAAATTTTAATTCAGTTATTGCTTTTAGTAAAGCTGCTGAAATTCCTAAATCGGCGAATTGTTTTGACATTTTTTAGATTTAATAATTTATAAAATTGTAGTTAAGCAAAAGGGATTTCATAGCCCAGATAGTAGTGAAAATCCTTTTTATTGCTTTTATTAAGAGCCCGTCGACTACGCTCAGGGTGACAAAGCAATAAAAAGATTGAAACGAATAGCTGGAAATAGCTCCTGAAAACTAATCCGCTTCATTCATAATTTTTTCGCGATACTTCTTCCCTATCAATAAAGTTAGTTTCAGTTTGTAGTCCTCAACCAGCCATTCACGGTAGTTTTTGCTACATTGGCTCAGACATTTAGCATAACGTTTTAAACGACATTCAATATCTGGTTCTAACTCTTTGCATAATGCTTTTGCATCCCTTAATTCTTCCGAATTGTCCACACACATTGCGGCGTGTTGTTCTAAAGATTTGTCTAAAACTACTTTGGAACGCAAATTTTGTGCAATGGCAAGTTTGTGTTCTTCATCGACATCAAAAATCACGATTTCCGTTTTGCTGAATTTAGCACGCAATTCTGGTGGCATCGTATATTTGAAATACAATTCGATTTCGGTATCATCACGCAAGTTTTCCAAATAGAATTCTGGAGACTTGAAGATGTGTTGCCAATTTACAGGCTCACTCCACAAACCAAAACGTGCTGCATTATTTCCTAAATCGATTACATTAAAGGTGTCTTTATTGGGCAATTTTCTAGAACCACGACCTATCATTTGAAAGTATAAAGTGAGTGATTTTGTAGCTCTGTTTAATATAATGGTTTCTACAGTAGGTTCATCAAAACCTGTGGTAAGAATTCCAACCGATGTTAAAATAGCATCCGGAGTTTTTTTGAACCAATTTAAAATATCTTTTCGTTCTTCGGTGCTGCTGGTGTTGTCAAGGTGACGAATGACGAATCCTGCTTCTCTAAAAGTTTCATATACATATAAGGAAGTGTTGATTCCGTTATTAAAAATCAGGGTTTTCTTTCCTAATGATTTCTCTGTGTAAGCGTGCAATAATTTTTCCTGCATCGCCATATTTGTATATAAATCATCAGATGATTTTACGGTGTAATCCCCATTTATTCCTACCTTCAACGAAGTCAATCCTACATCATAACTATAAGTAACGGCTTTCGCCAAGAAACCTTTGTCAATTAGAGAACTGATATTGTCTCCAACAACCAGTTCATCATAATTTTCATGCATTGGCAACTTAATATTTGAACTCAAAGGTGTTGCGGTAACTCCCAGAATAAAGGCATTTTTGAAAGAACTCAACAGTTTTCGAAATGAATTGTAATGAGCTTCATCAATAATTACCAAACCAATATTATCAAGATGCAATTTTTCATCATTGATTCGGTTTTTCAAAGTTTCTACCATCGCCACAAAACAAGAATAATCGTTTTGATCAGGAAGTTCTTTGACTTTGCTGTTGATGATTTTATTTTTAACATCGAATCCTTTCAGCATTTTTGAAGTTTGCTTACACAACTCAATTCGATGGGTCAAAACCACTACTTTTTTATCGTGCTTTGACAAATATTGCCGAACAATTTCTGAAAAAACCACTGTTTTTCCCCCACCAGTAGGCAATTGATATAATAAATGATGATTTGCAGGCGCGTTTTCTAATCGCTCAAAAATGGTTTCTATATCTCCTTTTTGATACGAATAAAGCTCTTTTTTATCTTCTGTTTCTGTTTCTAAAGTGTTTTGAGACATTGTTTTTTGATGGATTTTTGCAAAAATACGCCTAAAAAAGAGTTATTCCACTAAATTATTCCGTAAAAAAAGAAGAGTCATTAAATAAAAACGGTTATGATTTTTTTTCTAATATTCAAAACGTTCAATAATGGCATCAAATTCCTGTTTATTATACCAGTTTTGGCGCATAGTTTCATCATTTATAGCAATGATTCTGGGTTTAAACTCATTTAGTATTCCATTGGCAATCATGAAAATTACGGCCTGTTCGAATGAATTGAACATACTTTTATAAAATAATTCCTGCTTCACTACTCTATCAGCTGAAAAAGTTTGGGCAATCTCAATGGAATAAAGCAGAACATCTCCTATTATGAATGGATCAACTCCCAAAAGGATAAAGTGCTTGATGTATTTTTGGGCAACGGAACGACGCATCTTTGGCTTTCTGGCTTTATTTCTGGAAGTTCTTGGCGGAAAATATTCATTCGAAATTTTGATTTTGCATTCCTGCAACAACGTTTCCTCTTTTGGATTAAAAACAAAATCATAATAGATTTTTACAGCACTAAATTTTTCGTACAACTCAATAATTTGTTCTTCGAGTTGGGTTTTATTAAGTTCCGAAAGGTATTTTTTTAAATCGCGTTTGCTCATTTACTATGTATATGAATGCAAAAGTAAATTACTTTAGGAATGAATACTCTAAAAATCAATGATAATACTTAATTTTGCCGAAACAAATTTTAAAATATCATTAGAAAATGCTCAAATCGTTCAAAATCATTGCAATATTAGAAGGAATCTCTTATTTAGTTTTATTTGCCAATATGCTTTTAGTAAAGCCTTCAAATATTGAACTTTATAAAAGTTTGTTGTATCCACTAGGAATGACTCACGGAATACTATTTATAGGATATGTTTTGTTGGCGGGTTTACTTAAAAATTCTCAGGAATGGAATTTAAAAACATCGTCAATTGTTCTAATCGCATCACTTTTGCCTTTTGCAACTTTTTACGTTGAAAAAAAATATTTAAGAAATGCATAATTTACTCGAAAAAATCTTTGGTTGGTGCTATCCTCTATTTCGAAAATTAGGATTCGAATACACGATTGCCTCTTACCTAAGTTTGTTTATAAATATTGCCATAATGTGTGTTTTGGCTTATGGTATTTTTATAGTATTTCGGTTTATTTTGGATAAAAGTGTTCGGTCAATAGTTAAAAAAACAAAAAATACATTTGATGATTTTGTTATTGAAAAGATAACAGGTCAATATCTGTTTTATTTATTTCCATTATTATTTATATACAAATCGGTCCCAATACTCTTAGAAAAATATGATTATTGGGAGTTTGTTTTTGGAAAAATCGTTGGTATATTTATTATCGTGTTGATAATAATGATTATCCGTACTGCTTTTAATATTTTAAGATATTATCTAAAGTTAATCCCCCGATATAGCGACAAACCTATAGACAGTTTCATTCAGGTTATCAATATTGTATTGTGGATGTTCGGAATTACCATAATTATTTCAAAATTATTTGAAATAAACCAAAAAGACCTTCTTACTATTTTAGGAGCGATTTCGGCATTGATAATCTTAATTTTTAGAGATACCATTTTAGGATTTGTTGCCAGTGTTCAGGTAGCTATAAATGATATGGTTCGAATTGGGGATTGGGTTACTATGGAAAAATTTGGTGTTGATGGAGATGTAATTGAAATAAATCTTGCTACGGTTAAAGTTCGAAATTTTGATAATACAACTACCACAATCCCAACTTATAGTTTGATTTCGGATTCCTTTCAAAATTGGCGTGGAATGATTGATTCTGATGGCCGACGAATTAAAAGGCATGTTCTTATAAAAGCTAGTAGTATTCATTTTTTAGAAGAATCAGAATTAGCTGATTTGAAGAAAATTGAACTTATAAGTAACTATATAGATAAACGAAAAACCGAAATCGACAAATACAATTCAACGAATAATATAGATAAATCAATTGCTATCAATGGTCGAAATTTGACAAATTTGGGTTTATTCCGTAAATATATAACCCAATATCTCCATAATTATCCGGGATTGAATAAAGATTTAATTATGGTTTGTCGTCAATTACAATCTACATCTTATGGCGTTCCTCTTGAGGTATATGCTTTTTCGAGTGACAAAAAATTTGAAAATTACGAATATATTATGGCAGACATATTTGATCATATTATTGCTTCGGTTCCCTTTTTTAATTTAGAAATTTCTGAAATACCAACAGAAAAAAGTATTTTGAAATAAGAAACTAAAAGTCCAAGCGGTTTTTAATATATTCTATCTCCGTTTTACCATGTGCTTTTGGCTTGCCATCAATACCTAAACTTACCATAGTAGTGCTATCTATGGAAATAATAGTTTCGCGTGTCATAATATTTCGCGCTTCACACTTAAGCGTAAGCGAAGTATTTCCAAATTTTACCACATCGATTCCAATTTCGATGATATCGCCTTGTCTTGCTGAACTTCTAAAATTAATTTCTGACATGTGCTTGGTCACAATCCTGGAATTTTCCAATTGAATAATGGTGTATAAAGCCAATTCTTCATCTAACCAAGCCAATAATTTTCCGCCAAATAAAGTTCCATTTGGATTTAAATCTTCGGGTTTTACCCATTTTCTAGTATGAAATCGCATATTATTTTTTATAAATGTAAAATTAAGGTATTATTATCGCAAAATTTTTTATTTTTAAAGAAAAAAAGATGAATCAAAGAGATGTTTTTTTAAAAGAATTTCGTGGGCAGACTATTGGAACGGTATCCGATCAATCCTCAATAGATGAACTATTTCAGAATGTAGTACTTCGCCCAATTTTAAAGTTACAAAACGATTTGTTTGTTGCTTCTTTTATTAATCATGTGACGAAAAATAAAATAGATTTTGATGCCTATTCAATTGATAAAAAAATGGCAACGATTGAAAACGCTATTCAAAAAGACATCAAGTTTAGAAATGCTTTGAAGGGAATGGTTATAGGTTTATTTACTGCCGAGGAATATTCACAATATATAAAAAACTCTTCCAGCCTTAACAAAAGAATGATGGGTATGCTTATCGAAAGGTTAAAAAGTCAAGTGCAATTGTTTGAATTAAATGCCATTTAATAACAGGCATTACTTTTTTATTAAATTTTTATTTTCCTGAATTATTTACGTGTTTCGTTTGAATATTTTCATTATAATTGTTAAAAATAAATGTATGAAAGAAGAATATTTCAAGTGGTACTCCCCTAACCTGAGTAAAGATATAGAAATGCTCGTTTTTGGTCACGCTGGTTATCCTGTTATACTTTTTCCTACTTCGATGGGAAGTTACCACGAGAACAAAGATATGGGTCTGATTGACTCGGCTAAATGGTTTATAGAACAAGGATTAATCCAAATATTTTGCCCTGCGAGTATTGATAAAGACAGCTTTTACAACAAAGACATACATCCAATACACCGAATAGAAAATCATACCTGGTACGACAAAATGATTTGCCACGAAATCGTCGAAAAAATAAAAAACAATACTCCTACAGGTAAAGTTGCCGTTGCTGGTTGCAGTTTTGGAGGTTATCACGCTGCCAATTTTGCATTTCGTCATCCTGGTTATGTGAGTCACGTTTTCTCGATGGGCGGAGCTTTCAACATCAAAAGCTTTATGGACGGGTTTCATAATGACGATGTTTTTTACAACAATCCTGAAGATTATTTATACGGACTAAATGACCACGAAATTTGGAATATGGATATCGTTTTAGGAACTTCTAACTGGGATATTTGCTATGATGCAAATCTAAAATTAAGCAGAGTTTTAAGCGAACGAAATATTCATCATTGGCTTGATGTTCGCCAGGATAGAGAACACGATTGGCCGGTTTGGAAAGAAATGTTTCCGCATTATTTATCAAGAATTAAGTTTTTTTAAAAATAATAAGTATAAAGACTAATAAATAATAAGATGAAATCGAAGATTCACGAAAACCAAAAAAACAATATAAAAATGAGTAAAAAAATTGGAATATTATTCGGAATGGAAGATACTTTTCCGCAAGCATTTATAGACAGAGTAAACTCAAAAAACGAGAAAGGAATCATTGCCGAAGCGGTTTCTATTGACAAAGTAGTTCAGAATAAAGATGGCGAATATGCTGTAATTATCGACCGAATTTCACAAGATGTTCCGTTTTATAGAGCTTATTTAAAAAACGCCGCTTTGACGGGAACAAATGTCATCAACAACCCATTTTGGTGGAGTGCTGACGATAAATTTTTCAACAATGCATTAGCAGATACTTTAGGAGTTCCGTTACCAAATACCGTGATTCTTCCATCGGCAGAACATCCAACAGATACCACAGGAAAATCTTTCCGTAACCTGAAATACCCAATGGATTGGGAAGGAATTTTTGAATATATCGGTTTTCCTGCTTATATGAAACCTTATGCAGGTGGCGGTTGGAAAAACGTTTACCGATTAGAAAACAAAGAAGAATTCTGGGAAAAACATCAGGAAACAGGACAATTAGTAATGATGTTACAGGAAGAGATTGTATTTACAGAGTATTTTCGTGTGTATTGTCTGGGTTGCAAAGATGTTCACATTATGCAATACGAACCCAGAAATCCACATCATTTGCGTTATGTAATTGATGGACCTTCGGTTGATAAAAAATTATTAGCTACTGTAAAAGACTATACTTTAAGACTTTGCAAAGGTTTAGGTTATGATTTTAACACCGTTGAATTTGCAGTTCGAGATGGAATTCCTTTCGCTATTGATTTTGGAAATCCTGCACCAGATGCCGAGTTGACTTCTGTTGGAGCAGAAAATTTCGAATGGGTTGTAGAACACGCTGCAAAAATGGCAATCGCTGCGGCCAAAAAGCAGAAACCTGGAAAAATGAATTTGACTTGGGGAACATTTATAAAAGATGCTGTTTCTGTTAAATAATAGCTTTATTTATTATGAAAAAATTACCTGTTTTTACGCTTGGTGTTGAAGAAGAATATCAAATTATTGATCCTGTTACCAGAGATTTGCGCTCGCATTTATCCAAAATTGTGGATGGAGCAAAAGTAATTTTAAACGAACAGGTCAAAGCCGAAATGCACCAATCTGTGGTGGAAGTTGGAACCAATATTTGTAAAAATGTTCAAGAAGCCGCAGATGAAATAAAATCTTTGAGAGGCCATATCGTTGATTTGGCTGATAAGCAAGGCTTGATAGTTGGCGGTGCCGGAACGCATCCTTTTTCGAAATGGCAGGATCAACCTATTACAGATGATCCGCGCTATCACAACATTGTCAACGAGTTGCAAGATGCTGCGCGTTCCAATTTGATTTTCGGAATGCATTGTCATGTCGGGATTGAAAACCGGGAAATTGGATTGCAAATTATGAATCAAGCCTGTTATTTTTTACCCCATATTTTTGCAATTTCTACTAATTCTCCTTTTTGGGAAGGAAGACAAACCGGTTATAAATCCTTTAGAACCAAAGTTTTTGATAAATTTCCCCGAACTGGTTTACCTGAGTACTTTGATTCGGTAGCATCTTATGACAATTATTTAGAAACTTTAGTAAAAACCAATTGTATTGATAATCCAAAGAAAATTTGGTGGGATTTGCGTTTGCATCCGTTTTATGACACGATTGAATTTCGAATCTGCGATATGTGTTTAACAGTTGATGAAACGATGTGTATTGTAGCCATTATTCAGGCAATCGTGGCCAAATTGTATAAATTGTCTTTGCATAATATGAGTTTCAATATCTACAGATTAGCGTTGATAAAAGAAAATAAATTTCGTGCCGCACGTTATGGAATTGAAGGCCATATGATTGATTTTGGACTTCAAAAAGAAGTGGAAACTAAGATGCTCATTGTTGAATTACTTGAATTTGTTGATGATGTAGTTGATGAATTGGGTAGTAGGGAACAAATCAATTACGTTTATGAAATTATGAAAAACGGAACTGGAGCTGATAAACAATTGGCAGTTTTTGAAAATACAAATGATTTGACTAAAGTTGTTGATTTTATTACTGGTGAATTTACCAAAGGACTATGAGTAAGTGTTCACTGATCAGTTTTCAGTAATCAGTTTGAAATTGCGTTTGAAAAAATTATCTTTGCACAAAGTTTACAATTTCCTAGAATAACAGAATGAATAATAATACCATAAAAATAGCGGTTTTAGATATGTATAATGGCGAACCTAATCAGGGAATGCGCTGTATTATTGATATTATCAACCGTTTTAATCAAATTGTTACTTTCCAGATTTTTGATGTCCGAGGAAAATCAGAATTGCCGGATATTAAGAAATTCGATATTTATATCTCAACTGGCGGTCCCGGAAATCCTTTGATTGGTGATGGAAATTGGGATTTGAAATACTATGCTTTCATTGATGAATTGACCAAATGGAATAACGAAAATACCGTAAAAAAACACGTTTTGTTCATTTGTCACTCTTTCCAAATGGCTTGTAAACACTTTGGTTTAGCCGAAATTACCAAACGACACGATACTTCTTTTGGAGTGATGACCATTCATAAAACAAAAGAAGGTCTTGATGATCCCCTTTTTGATGGTCTTGGTGATCCGTTTTACGCCATAGATTCCAGAGATTATCAGGTGGTACAACCCAAATTGAGTGTTTTTAAGAAAAAAGGAGCTAAAATTATTTCTTTGGAAAAAATCAGGGATTACGTTCAATATGAAAGAGCGATTATGGCGGTTCGTTTTTCGGATTATTTTGTGGGAACTCAGTTTCATCCAGAAGCTGATCCAATTAGTTTTATTTCCAATTTGAGAAACAAGGAATCCAAAGAAAAAATCAAAAAAATGAAGGGCAATACCAAGTTCCGGAATATGCTCGAAGATTTATTGGACGATGATAAAATTTACAGAACCAATGAAACTTTGATTCCAAATTTCCTTAGAATTGCCATCAACGATTTGATGAAAACCAAAAAAACGCTGTCAAATTAACAAATCAAATTCCTGATGATTCCAAAATATCGTGCCTTATTTAATTCCCAATTTACTAATAAAAAGTATCAGGAATTCAAAGACGATATCGCTTCTGATTTTGATTATGCGCCTACTTTTAGAATTGGAGAAACTCCTTTTTTTATCTCCAATGAGTTAAAAGCACAAATGCTGGAAGGTTGTGCTGACATCATAAAATTGATTCAACAGAAGAACTTTAAAGTTCTCACAGAGAAATCATTAGAATTAAATCATAATGTTCCAAATGAAGATGAACACACCACTTTCTTAGCCATTGATTTTGGAATTTGTGAAGAAAACGGAGCTATTGTTCCCAAATTAATCGAAGTTCAAGGATTTCCTTCTTTATACAATTACCAAATTAATTTATACGAGAAATTCAAGAATCATTATCCTTTTCTAAAGGATTTGACGCCGTTTATCAATAACATAACGCCTCAGGAATATCTAGAAACGTTGGAAGAAGTAATTTGCAACAATCATCCGAAAGAAAATGTTATCCTTTTAGAAATTGAGCCCGAAAAACAAAACACAAAAATCGATTTTTATTATTGCCGAAGAGATCTTGGCATTCCAATAGTTTGCGTTACGAAATTGATAAAAAAAGGCAATCAATTATTCTATAAAAACGAAAGTGGTGAACAAATTCGTGTCAAACGCATTTACAATCGCGTCATCTTTGACGAACTAGATTTACGAACCGATTTGAAACTGAATTTTCATTTCTCAGACCATCTAGACGTGGAATGGGCTGGACATCCCAACTGGTTTTTCAGAATCAGCAAGTTTATTTTGCCAATGTTGAAAGGCAAGTATTTCATAGAAACTACTTTGTTGAGTGATTTAACCGAAATTCCGGAAGACTTGGAAAATTATGTATTGAAACCTTTGTTTTCTTTCTCTGGTTCCGGCGTTATCTTTCACGTAAAAAAAGAAGACATCGAAGCCGTGGTCGAAAAAGAACTTTACATTCTCCAGAAAAAAGTGAATTATATTCCCATCGTGCAATCTCCTGACGGAAAAGTTAAAGCCGAAGTGCGTGTGCTTTGCGTCTGGAAAAAAGAAGACGCCGCTCCTACTCTACTCTGCAACTTGGTGCGATTGAGTCGAGGCGAAATGATTGGCGTGAAGTTCAATAAAGACAAGGATTGGGTTGGCGGAACTTTGGGATTGTTTGAGAGGCAGTAATTTACAATTATTTTTTAATTACCCTTCTTCTCATTCACATAAAAATTCTTATCCACTTCCACTTTCAAATCTTTCGAAGTTTGAGGCAAATTAGTCCATTCTACTTGAGCTTTCAACCATTGTTCTTTTCCGTTCAAAGTTACTTTTACAGGAATATTGAAACTGGGAACACAATTTGTCCAATGATACGAAAGGATATTATCCTTGAATTTATATTCAAAAGTCGGGATTCTTATGTTTCTCAAATATTGGTCAAAAAAGGGCGCTAAATCTATTCCAATGTTTTTACTTAAATAATCCTCAATTTGTTTTGTAGTCACTGTTTGGTGATAAAAAGTGCTGTTCAAACCTCGTAAAATTGTTCTCCATTTTTCATCATCATTCACAATTTGGCGAAGAGTGTGCAACATATTGGCCCCTTTTGGATACATATCACCTGAACCTTCAAAATTTACATCGTACTTTCCGATGATCGTTTTTTCGTTCTTAATCCATTTTCTTATTCCTATCGTATAAGCATTTCCTGCCTCTTTTCCGTAATAATAATCCACGAATAAACATTCAGAATATGTGGTAAAACCTTCGTGAATCCACATATCAGCTATGTCTTTGTAGGTAATATTATTGGCAAACCATTCGTGCCCTGATTCGTGAATAATGATATAATCAAATTTTAATCCCCAGCCTGAATCACTCCTGTCAGTTCCCAAATATCCATTTTTAAATTTGTTGCCATAGGTAATACTACTTTGATGCTCCATTCCTAAATACGGAGCTTCAACGAGCTTGTAACTGTCTTCATAAAAAGGATACGGTCCAAACCAATGTTCGAAAGCTTTCAGCATTCGTGGAGCATCTTTAAACTGGATTTTTGCTTTTTCTAAATTATCTCTCAAGACATAATATTCACAATCCAAATCACCTTTTTCTCCCGGGAAAACTTCGGAAAAAGAAACATAATTTCCAATATTAATATTTACTCCATAATTATTGATTGGGTTTGACACATACCAATTGAAAGTTCTGGTTCCGTCCTTCATATCAATTACACTTTGCAAACGACCATTGGAAACATCCGTCAAATTTTTGGGAACATTCACACTGATGAGCATATCGTCTACTTCGTCATACATATGATCTTTGTTGGGCCACCAAACACTCGCACCCAATCCCTGACAGGAAGAAGCAACAAACGGTTTGCCATTATTGTCTTTACTCCAGGTAATTCCTCCGTCCCAAGGCGGACGAACGGCGATTTTAGGTTTACCACCATAAAAAACAGTGAATTCTTTTATTTCATTAACATTTTGTGGCGCAACCAAATCAATATAAAAGACATTGCCATCTCTTTGATATTTTAATTCCTTACCATCTTGCGTTACTTTAGAAATTTTTAAGGGTTCTTGAAGATCAATTTGCATCCGGTTATAAGTATTCAAAACCTTGTAGCGAATGGTATTCGAGCCCGAAATCGTGCTATCAGCAGGATTTACCCTGATATCAAGATGATAATATTTCAAGTCCCACCAAGCTCTTTCCTTAGTTATGCTTCCTCGAAGAGTGTCTTGATGAGTGAAAACCGTTTCTGATTTACCCATAAGCCCTTGAGCATTTGCAGTATTAGAAATAAAAAATGCAATAATAAAAATGCTTATATATTTGTTCATAAAATCAATTTTAGATAAAAATTTTAATTCTTTCTGTATCGAGTTTCTTATTGGTTACTTTAAAAAGTGTTAATGCAACTTATCCACTTTTTTTTGTTCAACAACAGTAGCAAAATTAGCAGTTAAGCGATTGGCATAATCATCCAATAATTCTAAAACGCGTTTGCTTGAATCTGATTTTACAATCAATCCGGCGTGATAATCCAAAGGAACCAGGAAACAAACTTCCGGATCTGCAAACGATGATAAATCAGGATGCTGAAATTTGGACAAAGTCAATACAATTCCGGCATATTCTTTTTTAACTTTTGGCAAAGTGTATTTAGTTCCTTTTACCAATGAATCTTCAATGGCGGCCCATGCTGCCCAAAGATTGATATTTGAAGCTTCGGCAACCATTTCAGCAAGATGCGCTCCTCCAACTCGGGATGAAGTTTCCAGAAAATAGATTTTTCCGTCGTCATTACATTTGATATATTCTGAATGTGCAGCGCCATGTTTTAATCCAAATCCTTTAATAACCTGTTCATTGACGGCTTTTATGGCTTTATCATCATCCGAATCATACTCAATATTGGCACTTCTGAAAATACCACCACCTTGCGAAATTTCCATTGGAGTTGTTAAATATTTTGAAGTGATACTGAACAGGATTTTGCCATTTAAAACCAAACTATCACAATGATATACATCGCCAGGACGAAATTGTTCTAATAAATATTTGAAACGATTGTTGCCCATTTCGTTGATGTGAATCCACAAACTTTCCTTGTCAAACACTTTTATGATCCCTGAAGCAGAAGCTTCGGAACGTGGTTTCAAAACCCAAGGAGGCGAAATCGTGTCGGCAAAAGTATTGATGTCGTGATCATTAAATAACGAGCAGAAATTTGGATTCGAAATTCCGCAACTTTTAGCTCTCATTCGCATCGCCAATTTATCCCTGAAATAGCGACCTGTCGTTTGTCCCATTCCATCAATCCGAAGATTTTCCCGAAGATAGGTTGCTTTTTCAACATCATAATCATCTAATGATACAATAGCATCGATTTTATTGGACTTCATCAAATTGCCAACACCCAGCAAAAGATGCTCTAAATTCCAATCCGTATCTTGACCCGCCATATAGAAGACTTCGTCTATGTGTTCAAAAGGCCAAGGTTTATCCCGGAGCTTTTCGCTGGTTATCAGGTAGACTTTGTTTCCCAAATTTTTTAAATTGATTAAAAAATCAGCCCCTTTGAAATAATTTGAGATACAAATGAAAGTTTTAGAGTTTTCCATATTTATAAATTTTCAATGAATTTAGTCAATAAATGAACACCATAAGCCGTTGCGTGTTTGCTTTTTGCAAATTCATCATCTCCAAAAGCGACTCCGGCAATATCAAGATGTGCCCATGCTTTGTGTTCTTCGGTAAAATATTCGAGGAATTTTGCTGCAGAAATGGCTCCGGCAACTGGTTTTCCGCTGTAATTTTTTACGTCGGCAATATCGCTTTCAATATCTTGTTTGTAGCAATCCCAAAGTGGCAATTGCCATAATCGTTCCCCAATGGCATCTCCAGATTGTTGCAGTTTTTTTGAGACAGCTTCATTATTGGTAAATAATGCTGCACAATCATAACCAAAAGTTCCCACGGCACTTCCTGTTAAAGTGGCAATATCGACAATATATTCGGGTTTGAAATTCTTGATTAAATACGACAAACCATCTGCCAAAACCAATCTTCCTTCGGCATCAGTGTCAATAATTTCAATCGAATGTCCACTATAGCTTTGGATAACATCACTAGGATAAAACGATTTTGCATCCACCGCATTTTCGGCGCAAGGCACAATCGCTGTGACTTTTATAGGTAATTTTAAATCGGCAATCAGTTGCATTGCTCCAAAAACTGCTGCGCCACCTGCCATATCACATTTCATGTGCAACATTCCGGAAGTTTTAATATTCAATCCGCCTGTGTCAAAAGTGATTCCTTTACCCACCAAACCTATGTGCTTTGTTTTCGCATTCGCATTTTCGGGAACATAATTCATAATGACAAATTGCGGCTCTTCGTCACTTCCTTTTCCAACGGATAAAAAGGCTTCTAATCCCGCTTTTTTAGAAGCTTCGAAACCTAAAGTCTCCACCTCAAAACCGAATTTTTTTCCACTTTCGTTAGCCCAATTTGACAAGTATTTTGGAGTGACTACATTTGGAGGCAAATCGACCAAATGCAAAATTTCAAGTTGTGCATTGGCAATTTTTATTGCTTTAGATACTGTTTCAGAAACATCTTTTTTTGATAGTAACGATAGTTCAAATCCTTCGTTTAAAAACGGATGTTTCTCCGTTTTCTTGAAATGACCTAAATCATAAGTTCCTAAAAACAGTCCTGAAATTGAAGCTTCAACTTGTTCTGAAGTAAATTGTTCAGGTATAACCACTGCTACATTAGAGCCTAAAGAGTCTTTTTGTTTTGATGCAATTCTTCGGAAAGTAGTTTTCAATGATTTATAATCAATGTCTTTTCCCAAGCCAATAAAAATATGGGTACAATCGTATTTTTCAACCAAATAATGGGTTTCTTTCTTTCCGTAAAATACTTTTGAATGAACCGAAACTCCGTGGAATTCAATTGGAACCAGACTTTTGACGTAAGTTTCAAAAACAGGAATTAAAATTGTTCCTGAAAATCCTTCGAGATTTTGAATTGTATTTGTTTTCATCTGTTTAAAATATTTGTTTTTTATTGGAAGGTATAACGTCTATAACCATGTTCCTGTGTGCTAATGACGATTGTCATTGGCGTTTCATTTCTTGTTATTCTTTAGAATTAAAAAAAAGCCATTCAATTGCCTTCGGAAATTCATCACTCCAATAGGTTTCACTGTGCTTTCCTTTCATATTTATACTCAAATTGATTTTCATTTTATCTTTCACAAATTCGCTTGCAATTATATTTTTCTTAAAACTTCGAACGTGTTCAATCATTGTTGCACTTTCATCTCCACCAGCGTACAAATAAATCTTGGTGTCATCGGTAGCTGTTAAATCTGAGTCAATTTCTAGTTTTGGAACCACCCATAACGAAGGTGAAAAAATCATTAATTTTCCATACACTTCCGGATAGCGCAATCCGCTAAAAATGCTGACTAATCCTCCCATTGAACTTCCTCCTATTCCTGTGAATTCGCGTTCTTTTTTGGTTCTGAAATTGCTATCTACAAAAGGTTTCAAGGTTTCAGTTACAAAACGAATGTATTTTTTCCCTTGTCCTTTTCCAAGTACGGTTTTACCAACATTATATTCCTTTATTCGATCTTTTTCAGCGTGTTCAATGGCAATAATTATGATTTTTCCAATTTTATATTCGGCCATAACGGCCAATTTTTTATCAATTTCCCAATTGCCATAAGGAGCGTCTTCGTTGAATAAATTTTGCGCATCCTGTAAATACATCACGGGATAACTTTCGGTTGAAGAATCATAATCGTGTGGTAATAATGCCCATATTTTTCTGGTTTTATTGAGCTGAGGAATTTCAAATTCATCCGAAATCAACAATACTTGTGGTAAAAAAGATTGCTTGAAAGGCAGCCAGTTTTTCCTCCATCTTGCTACATATTCTTTTTGAATTCCAGAATGTTTTTTAGTCGAACGGTTTTCAGTACGATTTCCGTGAGCATCAATTTCAACTTCACTCCAATCTCCTTTGGTGAATTTATATAAAAGCTCCTCCGGAAAATCAAAATCCTTTGGAAACTCATATTGGTACGAATTATTTTCGATTTTTTTCATCAAAAAGTCTTTATCTTGTGTACTCCAATTGTTGAAATTTCCTGATATATAAACTGGTCGAGTATCATCTTCATCTGTTTTCAAAAGGATTTGAAATCCTTTTTTTATTGTATTTATTTCTTGCGTAATCATAGTATTGTCTGAATTCATCTCTTGCATTGTGGTAATGTAATTTGTAATAAAAAGTAAATATAGTGGATTGCCATTGGATATAAAAGAAAAAAAGAAAACCCAATAGTAAATGAATAAACTATTGGATTTTATGTATGAAAATTAGTTTGGAATGGCTCCTTTTATTTCTGGCGACCTTTTAATATTGCAACAACATCATTCAAATGAAATCCTTTTGCTTGCAATAAAATTAGGTAGTGAAAAAGTAAATCTGCACTTTCGTTCAGAAATAAATCATCGTTGTTATCTTTGGCTTCAATAACTACTTCTACCGCCTCCTCACCTACTTTTTGAGCAATTTTATTGATGCCTTTTTCAAATAAAGAAGCTACATAACTTTTCTCGGAATCCGCATTTTCTCTTCGAAGTGTAATGGTTTTTTCTAATTTAGAAAGAAATCCATACTCTTGATTATTAGCTTCTTGCCAGCACGTATCTGAACCTGTATGACAAGTAGGGCCTTCTGGTTTTACTTGTATTAAAAGTGTATCATTGTCACAGTCATTTTTAATATCTACCAAATTTAAAAAGTTACCACTCTCCTCTCCTTTTGTCCAAAGTCTTTGTTTGGAACGGCTAAAGAATGTTACTTTTTTGGAGTCCAAAGTTTTTTGGTAGGATTCTGCATTCATATAACCCAACATCAAAACACTTTTGGTTTCGCTGTCCTGAATAATCGCCGGAATTAATCCGTGTGCACTTTTTGTAAAATCTATATTCATAATTTATTTATTAATAATACCTGACAGGTATTTAAAACCTGTCAGGTATAAATTTATATCCTGACTTCTATATTATTGTTTTTTAGTTCTCTTTTTAATGTCTTGATTTCGATTTCCTTGAAATGAAATACGCTTGCCGCTAGGGCTGCATCTGCTTTTCCTTTGACAAAGGTATCCACAAAATGTTGGATATTTCCTGCTCCGCCTGAAGCAATTATGGGAATATTAACTAATTCAGATAATGTTGCCAAAGCTTCGTTTGCAAATCCGTTCTTTGTTCCGTCGTGATTCATCGAAGTAAAAAGGATTTCTCCTGCTCCACGTTGTTCCACTTCTTTTGCCCAATCAAATAATTTAATTTCTGTAGGAACCTTTCCTCCTACCAGATGCACCATCCATTCTCCATCAATTTGTTTGGCATCGATTGCAACAACCACACATTGGCTACCGAATTTCTGTGCCAAATCATTAATCAATTGTGGATTTTTTACTGCCGATGAATTGATTGAAACCTTATCAGCTCCATTTTGCAATAAAGCTTCTACATCTGAAACAGATGAAATTCCACCTCCAACAGTAAACGGAATATTGATGGTTGCCGCGACTTTTCGAACCAAATCAATTAAAGTACTTCTTCGTTCTTCCGTTGCCGAAATATCCAAGAAAACCAATTCGTCTGCGCCTTCATCCGAATAGATTTTTGCCAATTCCACAGGATCTCCAGCATCTCGCAAATCTACGAAATTAACGCCTTTAACGGTTCGTCCGTTTTTAATGTCGAGGCAAGGGATTATTCTTTTTGTTAGCATAATTTATTAATTAAACCCGACAGGTCTTAAAAACCTGTCGAGTTTGTTATGATATAATTCTCTAATTGTTTCAACGAAATTCTTCCTTCGTAGATTGCTTTACCAATTATCGTTCCTTCGCAACCCAATTCGGCTAATTTTGGTAATTCGTCAAAGGTAGAAATTCCTCCCGAAGCAATTAATTTGATTCCTTTGGCTTCTGACAAAATCTTAGCATACAAATCAAAACTTGGTCCTTCGAGCATCCCGTCTTTGGCAATATCGGTGCAAATTACGTACTGAATTCCTTTGTTTTTATAATCCTGGATGAATGGAACCAAATCTTCCTTTGAATCTTCTAACCATCCTGAAACAGCTACTTTTTCGTTATTTGCATCAGCACCTAAAATGATTTTATCGGAACCATATTCAGCAATCCACTTTTCGAAAACAGCTCTGTTTTTCACGGCAATACTTCCGCCTGTGATTTGGTTTGCGCCTGATTCGAAAGCAATTTTCAAATCGGAATCGGACTTTAATCCTCCTCCAAAATCAATTTTCAATTTGGTTTGCGAAGCTATTTGTTCCAATATTTTATAATTGACAATTTTGCTGGATTTTGCACCATCCAAATCCACCAAATGCAAATATTCGATCCCGTGCGCTTCGAATGACTTCGCTACTTCCAACGGCTTTTCATTGTATATAATTTTGGTATTGTAATCGCCTTTCGACAAGCGAACACATTTTCCGTCTATGATGTCTATTGCTGGTATTATTCTCATTTTAAATTTATAGATTTATAAAATTAGCCAGGATTTGCTCTCCAATATCACCACTTTTTTCAGGGTGAAATTGGGTTCCATAGAAATTATCATTTTCTAATGCCGAGGAATATTCCAGTTCATAATTTGTTGTGGCAATCGTTTCAGCGCAAAGAGGAGCATAAAAACTATGTACCAAATACATATATTCCTTTTCGGCAATTCCTTTGAATAAATCCGATTTTAGATTGTAAATAGTGTTCCAGCCCATTTGTGGCACTTTTACTTTGGAAGAAAATTTTACGACATCCACGTCAAAAATCCCCAATCCTTTGGTATCTCCCTCTTCCGAATAGTTGCACATCAATTGCATTCCTAAACAAATTCCAAAAACGGGTTGTTTCAACGTTGGAATCAAAGTATCCAAACCACTTTCCTGAAGCATTTTCATTGCATAACTTGCCTCACCCACTCCTGGAAAAATCACTTTATCCGCTGCCTTTATTTCGTCAGGATTGTTGCTCAAAACCGCTTTGTATCCCAATCTTTCGATGGCAAACATAATGCTTTGAATGTTTCCTGCTCCGTAATTTATGATTACTATTTTCATTTATTTTTGTTTCGATTTTACAACATCCCTTTTGTTGATGGCAAAATCATTTTTTCCGTATCGCGTTTTACAGCCACTTTTATTGCTTTGGCAAAAGCCTTGAAAATTGCTTCAATTTTGTGGTGTTCGTTAGTTCCCTCGGCTTTGATGTTGATGTTGGCTTTAGCACCATCCGAAAAGGATTTGAAGAAATGATAGAACATTTCTGTTGGCATTTTGCCCACCATTTCGCGTTTGAAATCGGTTTCCCAAACCAACCAGTTTCTGCCACCAAAATCAATCGCCACTTGCGACAAGCAATCGTCCATTGGTAAGCAAAATCCGTAACGCTCAATGCCTAGTTTGTTTCCTAATGCTTTAGCGAAAACTTCTCCCAAGGCAATTGCCGTGTCTTCAATTGTGTGATGTTCATCTACTTCTAAATCTCCTTTTACGATGATTTCCAAGTCCATTTGACCGTGACGCGCGATTTGATCCAACATATGGTCGAAAAAAGCAATTCCGGTTTCGATTTTGCTTTTCCCGGTTCCGTCCAAATTTAGATTGATATAAATATCGGTTTCATTCGTCTTTCTAGTTATGGAAGCCGAACGTTCCTCCAATTTTAAAAACTCATAAATGGCTTTCCATTCTGTAGATTGCAAGGCAATAACAGAGTCTAATTCGTGTCTTTTAGAGGATATTTCATCACTTCCCAACTCATCCTCCGTGCTAATAAAAATGGCTTTTGAACCTAGGTTTTTAGCCAATTCAACATCGGTTATTCTATCTCCAATCACGAATGAATTTTCTAAATCATATTCAGGATTGTTTATATATTTTGTCAATAAGCCTAATGCTGGTTTGCGGGTTGGCGCATTTTCGTGTGGAAATGTTTTGTCAATCAGCACTTCGCTAAAAACCACGCCTTCATTTTCAAAAGCTTTCATCACCAAATTATGCACAGGCCAAAAGTTGGCTTCCGGATGTGAATCTGTTCCCAAACCATCCTGATTGGTCACCATCACCAATTCGAAATCCAATTCGGCAGCAATTTTTCCTAAATATTGAAAGGCTTTTGGATAGAATTCCAATTTTTCGAAACTGTCCAATTGATAGTCATTTGGTTCTAAAACCATTGTTCCATCGCGATCTATAAAAAGTATTTTTTTCATTTGATTTATGTTTTTTGATTACACCTGACAGGTTTTTAAAACCTGTCAGGTGTAAAATTAAGCTAGCAAGGCTTCCATTAATTTCTTATTTTCAAGCTCAGTTCCAATAGTCAAACGCAAAGTATTTTCACATAGAGGTTGAGTCGTTCTGTTTCGAATTACAATTCCTTTGGCAATCAATTCGGCGTATCTTTTGTTGGCGTCATCCACTTTTATCAAAATAAAATTGGCTTCTGTTGGATATATTTTTTCAACAAATTTCACATCAACCAAAACTTTAAGTAATTCCTCTCTTTGCACAATAATGGAAACTATTTCAGATTTAATTTTTTCTGGATTACTCAATCTTTCCAAAGCTCTTAATTGTGTCAATTCATTCACATTGTAAGGTGGTTTTATCTTGTTTAAAACCGATATTACCGCAGCTGAAGCATAACAAATTCCCAATCTTATTCCTGCCATTCCATAGGCTTTTGAAAGTGTTTGCGTGATGACCAAATTTGGATATTCGTCCAATTCGTTCATCCAACTTTGTTTTTTGGAAAAATCAATATAAGCTTCATCGATAAC
>NZ_JAYWCK010000003.1:0-7255 GCF_043780635.1 Flavobacterium sp. | reverse complement strand
GATAACATCTTCCAATAAATCAATGTTAGTATGTGGGTTTATGGCAACTCCAGCTTTCATCCCTTCGGCTTTGATGGCTTGCAAGGTTCTGTGAAGATGAGGGCAAGCTTCATAATGAACGGATAAAATATTGGCACCTAAATCGGCAAAAGTTTTGATGTATCGGTCTGGATCCACAATCATCAAATGGACATCGATTGTTTTCTTAGCGTGTTTTGCAATAGCAGCTAAAACCGGCATTCCAAAAGAAATATTGGGAACAAAGACCCCGTCCATAATATCAATATGAAACCAGTCGGCTTCAGAGTTGTTAATCATTTCGATGTCACGTTGTAAATTGGCAAAATCAGCAGCAAGAACCGATGGTGCGATAAGTGTATTCTTCATTGTTTGTTTGGTTGTATTGTTTTTGCAAAGGTAGATATAAAAAATAAAACTCCGGTAATCAGCCGGAGTTTCAATCATCAATCAAAAAACGAACAGTTAATCAGACCGTCGTTACTTGTCACCCTCAGCAAAGTTAGAGGATTAACCTAAATAGGTTTTCAATATTTTACTTCTTGAAGTATGTTTCAATCTACGGATTGCTTTTTCTTTAATCTGACGAACGCGTTCGCGAGTTAAGTCAAAGGTTTCTCCTATTTCTTCTAATGTCATTGGATGTTGGTCACCAAGACCAAAATATAAACGAACCACGTCGGCTTCTCTTGGCGTCAATGTTTCTAATGAACGCTCAATTTCGGTACGCAATGATTCTTGAATTAAGTTTCTGTCTGGATTTGGAGATTCACCAGAACGCAAAACATCGTATAGGTTAGAATCTTCTCCTTCAACAAGTGGTGCATCCATAGAAAGGTGACGACCAGAGTTTTTCATACTTTCTCTTACATCGTTTACGGTCATATCCAATTCTTTGGCAATTTCCTCAGCTGTTGGTGGTCTTTCGTTAGATTGCTCTAACAAAGCATACATTTTGTTTATTTTATTGATGGAACCAATTTTGTTCAAAGGCAAACGAACGATACGAGATTGTTCTGCCAAAGCTTGTAAAATCGATTGACGAATCCACCATACTGCATACGAAATGAATTTGAAACCACGCGTTTCATCAAAACGTTGTGCTGCTTTTATAAGACCTAAATTTCCTTCGTTAATCAAATCGGGAAGTGTCAATCCTTGATTTTGATATTGTTTGGCCACAGAAACTACGAAACGTAAATTGGCTTTCGTTAATTTTTCTAATGCTGCCTGATCACCGGCTTTTATCTTTTGTGCCAATTCTACCTCTTCATCGGCGGTGATAAGATCCACCTTTCCAATTTCCTGTAAATACTTGTCTAATGATGCAGTTTCACGATTGGTTACCTGCTTGGTGATTTTAAGTTGTCTCATAGTTTTGTCTCCTCAATTTTTAGGTGTACGAATGGTTATACGTGTGGAGTTTCAATAAAGTTACAAAAAAAGAAATTTTTTTTTAAAACGAAAAACCCAGTTTCAAATAAATGAAACGGGGTTTTATATAAAAGAACCTTTAGTAAACTAAGATGTGATTACTCTTTTTTTTAAGACTCACGTGGAGGTCTTGGCAAAAGTGCTTTTCTTGACACTTTTTCTTTTCGTGTTTTTGGATCCATACCAAGGTATTTCACTTGGAAAACATCACCCATTTTTACTACATCAGATACGTTTTCTGTGCGTTCCCATGCTAGTTCAGAAACGTGAAGTAAAACTTCATTTCCTGGAGCGTCAAGATATTCAACTACTGCGCCAAAATCAAGCATTTTAATTACTTTCACATCATAAGCCTCGTTCATTTGAGGTTTGAATGTGATTGATTTTATTTTAGCTAATACCGCTTCAATTCCGACAGGATCTGTTCCAAGAATTTCAATTACACCTTCTTCATTCACCTCGTTGATAACGATAGTTGTTCCAGTTGCTTTTTGTAATTCTTGAATTACTTTTCCACCAGGTCCAATTAAAGCACCAATGAATTGACCAGGAATAGTTCTTGTGATGATTTTTGGAGCATAGGCTTTAACATCTGCTTTTGGAGCTGCTAAAGTATCAGTTATAATTCCAAGAATATGCAAACGACCATCTCTAGCTTGCGCTAAAGCAGCTTCCATAATTTCGTACTTCAATCCGTCAATTTTAATATCCATTTGACAAGCTGTAATTCCTTCAGAAGTACCAGTTACCTTAAAGTCCATATCTCCTAGGTGATCTTCATCACCAAGAATATCAGATAGAACTGCATAGCGATCACCATCAGTAATCAATCCCATTGCAATTCCAGAAACAGGACGAATCATTTGAATTCCGGCATCCATTAATGATAATGTTCCAGCACAAACTGTAGCCATTGAAGAAGAACCATTAGATTCTAATACTTCTGAAACCACACGAATCGTATAAGGACAATCAACAGGAATCATATTTTTCAAGGCTCTTTGAGCCAAGTTTCCGTGACCTACTTCTCTTCTTGAAGTTCCTCTTAAAGGACGAGCTTCACCAGTTGAGAAAGGAGGGAAGTTATAATGTAAGTAGAATCTTTCTTCGCCTTGTTCAGATGGAGAGTCAATTTGGTTTGCTTCTCTAGAAGTTCCTAAAGTTGCAGTTGCTAAAGCTTGTGTTTCTCCACGAGTAAACAATGCTGAACCGTGAACAGATGGTAAATAATCTACTTCACACCAAATAGGTCTGATTTCTGTAGTTTTTCTTCCGTCTAAACGTGTTCCTAAATCTAGTGTTACGTTACGAACAGCTTCTTTGTTAGTTTTGTAAAAATATTTATCTACTAAATCGCCATCAGTGGCTAATTCTTCAGATGTAAATAATGCTTTTACTTCTTCTTTTACTTCTGCAAATGAAGCGGTACGTTCTTGTTTAGAAGAACCTTTACTTGCAATTGCATAAATTTTATCATATGCTGCAGCTTTTACTTTAGCGTAAATAGCCTCATCTGTTTTTTCAGTTTCGTAAGTACGAACTTCTTTTTTTCCAAATGCTGCTGCTAATCTTTCTTGTGCTGCAATTTGATTTTTGATATGCTCGTGAGCAAATTTAATGGCTTCCACCATTTCTGCTTCTGAGATTTCTTTCATTTCTCCTTCTACCATTGCGATAGAATCAGTTGAAGCACCAATCATCATATCAATATCTGATAATGCTAATTGTGCACGACTTGGATTGATAATAAATTTCCCGTCGACACGACCAACTCTCGCTTCAGAGATTAAAGTTTCGAAAGGAATGTCAGATAAAGCTAAAGCTGCTGATGCTGCCAAACCTGCTAATGCATCTGGCATTACATCTTCATCATAAGACATTAATTGAATCATTACCTGAACTTCTGCGTGATAATCGTCTGGGAAAAGTGGACGTAATACACGGTCTACTAAACGCATTGTTAACACTTCGTTATCGCTTGGACGTGCTTCTCTTTTGAAGAAACCTCCAGGAAAACGACCTGCAGCTGCAAATTTTTCGCGATAATCTACCGTAAGTGGTAAAAAGTCGATACCTGGACTTGCTTTTCTTGAGGATACTACTGTTCCTAAAATAACAGTTTTTCCAATTCTAACTACTACAGCACCATCAGCTTGTTTAGCTAATCGTCCTGTCTCGATTGTGATGCTTCTCCCATCACCTAAATCGATGCTTTCTACAAATAATTGTGGAATCATAATTTTTCCTTTTTTAATTTTACATTGGTTTTCCTGCCTGTCAGCAGAATAGTTGTGTTGTTGTAGTTGTTGTGTTCCAATGAAAAACCAAACTTTTTTATAAAAACGTATTAAAACAAAAAGAGGCACTTACGCACCTCTTTAGTATTGATTATTTTCTGATATTCAATTCTTTGATAATCTCACGATATCTGTTGATTTCTGTTTTCTTCAAGTAATCCAACAAAGATCTTCTTTTACCTACCAGCAAAACTAGTGAACGCTCTGTGTTATAATCGTGACGATTTTTTTTCAAGTGCTCAGTCAAGTGGCTAATTCTGAAAGTGAATAAAGCAATTTGTGCTTCTGACTTCCCTGTGTTTGTTTTTTCTCCGTGTTTAGCGAAGATTTCTTCTTTAACTTCTTTTGTTAAATACATTCCAATATTATTTAAATGATTATTATGTATGAATTAAGTTTTTCCTAATTCGTGCGCAAAGGTAGTTTTTATTTTTTGATTTGCAAGGGTTTGAGAATTGTATTTTTAAAAGAACTTGGCTATTTCTTATTTTCATTAACTCTATAGATTGATTTCAAGCTTTGGGAAACTCTTTTAGAAAGATTAAAACCATATTTATCTGACAAAATAAGAATTAAATCAATTATTTATCCCAATTTATATCAATTTTACATTGATTTTTAGACACTTGAATTAAATAAATACTTAAATTTACATAGAACATTTAAGAGTTTTTATCAATTTAACCCCAGTGCATTATGAAAAAGAACATTACATTAATTTTATTTATCGCTTTATTCTCAAGTGCTTCGGCACAAATCTTGACACGAAACGAAAATTGGCCAAATGCCAGCTGGACCGTAAGTGGAGTATACACGCCCGCAGCACTTGTTTTCAACCCGACTGTAGACAATAAATTCAAATATGATGCAGCATTAGCAATTCCTCTTGGAGGAGCTGCAACTATTTTTATTGAATCACCCGTTTTTAGTTTAAAACCTGCTTTTGATGGTGGAGAAAAAGCTTTTAGAATGGATGTGTTCCTTTCATTTCAAACCCTTGCTGCTAATGTATTATTTTTTGAATATTGGAATGCCGATTCCGGCACTTGGGTGCTTCCGCCTGACGGAACTGCGCCTGCTGCAACACAAGGAAGTTATACAAATTGCACAAATACACTTAATGATATCTCTTTAGATTTTTCTACTTTTTCCACAAATCAATTGCTGAATTTTCGTTATCGTTTTGGTATAAATGATGCTGGTGGTCAGATTGCCGGTTTTTGTATGAATTCTCCAGTTCTTAATTCATTTTCTTGTATGCCTCCCACAAATCTGACGGTTACAAATATTGGCACATCAAACGCCACACTTGATTGGACAAGCAGTGGAACAAATTTTGAGATAGAATACGGTTTGCAAGGATTTACTTTAGGAACAGGAATGTTTCAAAGCACCAATACTCATCCTGCTGGAATTGCTGGACTTAATGCTGGAGCAACTTATGACTTTTATGTTAGGGATAATTGCAGCAATAGCCAAGCTGTAAAAAGTGCTTGGGCTGGGCCACAATCTTTTACAACAGTTTCACTAGGTCTTATAGAGCAAACACTAAAAGGTTTTAAATTGTATCCAAATCCAACAAAAGGCATAATTTCGATGGAATCAGAAAAAGCATTAAATGAAGTTAAAATTTTCAATCTTGCGGGACAAGAGTTGGTGAATGTGAAACCTAATAAATTAAACACATCTATTGATTTGTCAAGTCTTAGTAGTGGTTTTTATTTTCTGAAAGTATCCACTGATGAAGATTCAGGGACTTATAAAATCTTGAAAGAGTAAAAATTCTTTTTTAAATTAAATAAAAAGGCTGCCTAAAAGTGATTTTGGTCAGCCTTTTTATATTTAAATAATTATTAAAACAATATGGCTATTTCACTATTCACAAATTCTAAAAACCGCTCGTCATCTTCAGTAAACGGGTTTATAACGTGACTGTCAATATCAATTTGGCCAATATTTTCGCCATTTACAAAAAGCGGAACTACAATTTCTGACTTGACAGTAAAACTACAAGCAATATAATTGTCTTGTGCTGCAACATCCGGAACTACAAAATTTTCGTTTGAAACAGCCACTTGCCCACAAATACCTTTTCCAAAAGGAATAACAGTATGATCAGTTGGCGCTCCAACATAAGGACCTAAATGCAAAGTTTTAGTCTCGTGGTTTGCAAAATAAAAGCCTACCCAATTGTAATAATCGATAGAGTCACATAGAAGTTCACAAATTTTCAATAATTTTTCTTCTCTTGAAATAATGGGATTTGAAGTAATTTCGGTTACTTTTGGTGTTAATTCTTCGAAAGTCATAGTCGCAATTTTTTTTGTAAAAGTATTTAAAAGCGGCTATCTTATTTTATATAAATTTGTTAAAAATTCAATTTTGAAAAAATATTTTATTCTTTATAAACCATTTCTACTGTTTTTAGCCAAGTTTTTACTGACTTATTTGCTTTTGACTTTTGTTTATCAAAGTTATCTCAATCAATTTGACGTTAAGAAATTTGAGGCAGATGGTTTTACTCAATTAGTAGCAAAACAAACCAAAGATGTGATGGTTTTATTTGGTTGTGATGTCACAATTGCGCCAAATATAAAAGAGGCAGGAATAAATTTATATTATAATCAAAGGTCTATGGCACGAATTATCGAGGGCTGTAACGGTTTAAGTGTAATTATCTTGTTTATTTCATTTGTAATTGCATTTTCAGGAAAAATCAAACCAACCATTTTATTTATAATCGGCGGAAGTTTACTCATTCATATTTTAAATGTTTTTAGAATAGCGCTTTTATGTGTCTTGATGTATTATTACCCAAAACAACAACACCTTTTGCATGGAGTATTGTTTCCGTTGTTTATTTATGGAGTGGTTTTTATGTTATGGATTATTTGGGTCAATAAATTTTCAAAATATGCTACAAAAACTGCTAAATCATAAAGTTAGAATTGCATTGTCAATAGTACTTATTTTCTTGTTAGTTCTGATACGAGCTTATGAAGACAGTTTGTTTTACGACCCTTTTTTGAACTATTTCAAAACGGATTACTATAATTTGCCCTTGCCGGAAATCGACAATCCTCAACTTTTTTTTGGATTATTTTTTAGATATTTTCTGAATACTTCACTTTCTTTAGCGATAATCTATGTTCTATTTAAGGATGTTGAAGCTGTTAAATTTGCTTCGATATTGTATCTGATTTTTTTTGTAATTCTTGTCATTATTTTATTTTTTATACTTTTTTATATTGGGGAAACTAATAAAATGGCTTTGTTTTACGTTAGAAGATTTATTATTCAACCCATTTTTTTGCTGTTATTTCTTCCGGCATTTTATTATCAAAAGCAAAATAAATAAGGAGTCTCTAATTGCCAAAATAGTTTTATTAGAGCATATTTTATTACATTTAACCCGTTGGGTGTAATTAAATTATTTGATTTTTGATATTGTTTATTGGTCTGTCAAAGATAAATTTATTGACATATTGAACTAAAGTTAATGCCGT
>NZ_JAYWCK010000002.1:0-5204 GCF_043780635.1 Flavobacterium sp. | reverse complement strand
ACATCCCAATTATTATTTCTGCCAACTTCTACACCATTTACATAACTAATGTCTTCATCATCAATTTTAGATAATTCTATAGTTCCAGCTTTTCCGGCTTCGTTTGCCGAAAGTATGATTGTTTTTCGCAACCAAACCACTCCATCGAATTCGCCTAAAGATTGACTTTCCCATATTTCAGGCACGTTAAGTTGTGGCCAATTCAAATCATCAAATGCTAATCCTTTATATGCACCAACAATTGCTGGATTGATTTTAGAACCCTGAAGTGATTCTACTCTTTTTGTGACTGATTTTATGGAAACTTTCGAAATAGAATCAAGATTAACGTTTGGCATTCCCGCAATCATTTCTTTAAATTCGTCGCTGCTTTCAAATCCTTCTCGACTTGTCCAAGTTTCAGAAACTGTTCCGCCCCAAGAAGTGTGGATTAATCCAATTGGGATTTTTAATTCGGCATATATTTTTTTGGCAAAAAAGAAACCAACAGCTGTAAAATTACCAACGGTAGATGTATTGCAAACTTCCCATTTTCCTACTTTCACATCATCTAACGGTAAAGAACTTAGGTCTCTCGAAACGGTAAATTCTCGAATGGATGGATAATTGGCATCATCTATTTCTTTGTCTGCATTTTCGGCTTCACTTACCTTAAATTCCATATTCGATTGTCCACTGCAAATCCAAACATCGCCAACTAAAACATTTTTGATACTAATTTTATTCTTTCCTTTTATAGATAATTCATAAGGACCACCAGCATTTTCAGCATCTAATCGGATCGTCCATTTTCCATTTTTGTCGGCTTTTGTGGTTTTTATTTGCTTGTTGAATTTGATTTCAATTTTCTCATTGGCATCTGCCCACCCCCAAACCGGAATCAATTTATTTCTTTGCAAAACCATATCAGTAGCAAATATTTTTGGCAAACGCACATTTGCAGTGGCATAAAAACTGAAAGCTATAAATAGAAATAAGAACTGTTTTTTCATTTTTTGAAGTTTTTTTTAAATTGATAAATAAAATTTTAGCAGTGAACGGTTTCTTTTCATATCCAATCTATAAACCACCAATAGTGGTAACTAAAGTGATAAAAAGCAAATAAGGAGAATTATACTTATTCAGATATTGAAATTGTTGATTTTTTTTCAAATGTATTGACAGTGTAAAGAAAATAAAATGTAAAATCCATATAAAATATGTATAATAACAGGATTAAAATAAATATTCTATCATAATAAAAAATAAAATGAATTCTTTTTAAAAAACTTATTTATTTTAGATTTAAAATATGTGAAATAAGCAGGTGAGTCTAATTTAATAGGTAGTTATGTAAACATATTAAATAACAATAGAAGATAAAATTATTTAGATTATTATGATCCATTTCATTTTTCAAAATCATTTAACTAAGGGTAATGGCAATATCTCCTCGCGAGTATCGTCTTAGATATAAAACCAAAGCGTGTTTTTAAACAAATTAACCCGATGAAGGGCTACTAGGTATCTATAAGAAAGCCTTAAATTTAAGTTTTATGAAAACCTTATTTTTCAAACTTAGCTCAATAACTAAATGTAACACATCGAGGGATTTGTTTCCTAAAAGAATTTTGTTGTTTTTTAACTGTTTGAATTAAATATAAAATCAAACTATTTTTCACCTATTCAAAATAATTGTAAAATGATTTAATCCAATTTATTTTTTGGTATCTGCAGCAAAATTAAAAAGCAACCATTAATGCAAAAAAATATTTTAAATCTATATAACCTAATAAACTATCCGCTCTAAAAATTACGGGCAATCAACAAGCGGTCTCTCTATGGTCGTTCCCTTTGTTCCGCTCGGCTGTTCCAGTCGGTCGTGCCTCCCTCCGTTCCACAGGCACTTCACAGCACAAAAAAATAAGGCAGTCCAGCCAATAGCGGGACAACCTTATTTTCCGCTGTTCGTTCCTCATCTTCACACGTTCTCTTCCTTCGTTCGGTCGGGCTTATGCAGCCATAATACCGCTTCATTTCGTTTCCCTCATTCGTTCGCTTAACGCTCCATTTCATTCCACTGAAAGCTCTCTCATTCCTTTCTCTACATTCCAGCCGTATTATGTCTGCCGCCTTCAGTTTTTTCAGCGGTTGCTCCATCGCACAGCCATCGGGGTTAGCGCCGCTTCCCTCAATATATTTTTAAGAAACTCTTAGTTGATATTTACAAATCACTTGTATCAAATCACTGCGATGAGGTCGCTTTGCCCTAAATCAAGGAACTCCGCCGCGGCGGATGCCTTCTATTTTTCCCCCGTCGTTTCACGCTGCTATTCCTTCTCTCCACTTCCCCCGATACCTATCGAGGTTCGTTCCGTTCTCGGTCTAGCGTGGCTGTTCAATTGCCGCAACCCCGCCACTGCGCTCCTCATTCATTCCGCTATAATTCCGCTAGCGCTTCATTGTAGCTCCATTCCTTGCGGTGCTGGGGGGTGTTAAAATTCTTCACGACGACTATAGTGCAATTTTATTGAAAAGAAAGAGAAAAAAAACCAGCAAATTTAGCATCCATTCCTCACTTCCAGTCGGTCGTTCCGATAGCTATCGGAACTTCCTCCGTTCTCGTTCGTCATTGCTGCTGTATTTAGGGCTTTCTTTTTTTTCTCTTTCTTTTCAAAAAAATTAAGTCAAATTTTTTAAACCAACAGCACTATGCCGAATTTCATCATCAAGACCCACCAAAAAGACACTGCCTACAAGGAAAACCAAATCTTTATCCTTAACAAAGGAATGAACTCCAGTAAACCCCGAAAAGAACCCTTTACCAACAGTTTTGTGATTATGTTCCCAGACGAAAAGGATGCCGAAACGGTCTACTGGATTGCCTACAGTCTTTGGAAATCCAACTTCTAGCACCAATTTTTAATCGGGTCCGTAATTCCGTTTTTGCGAATCAATGATTTCAAGAAAGATTTTGATTATAAAGTGAATGAAATGATGCAAGAACACGAGCTGCACCAAAGACAAGTCCAAGCGTTGAGGTTGACAATTAAATTTAATAAATAAAACACGAACCAAGAAAATCCGTTTGGACTTTCGTCAGTAAGTTAAAACCAGCAATTAATTTTATACGGCTTCAGTTTGTCTTTTAATACATTTGATGTATAATCAAAAAGAATAAAAGAGAAAATTACAAGTTTCAAAAAAAGCGAGTAAGATATAATTACAGAGGCTTAAACCCTAAGAGGACAAAACCGACGTTGACCCTGCTAAATCAGTCGATGGCGTTTATTAATATACTACCTTAACATAAAAAGGTTATTTTTACATCATGGCAGCGAACATATTGTTTTTAAGTAGCACAAAAAAAGAGGTAGTATTTCAGATATTGCTGCATATTTTACTTTTTTTATTTTTTTCGTTTGATAGATACGTACCGTCTATACAAGAATTTAAAATAGTGGCTTTTTTAAACTATGCTCTTGGGGCCTTTGTTATTAATTACGTTTTATTACCCCGTTTTTTCTACAAAAAGAACTATTTGCTTTTCTTTCTATCAGTAGCGGTCATAGTTACTACTATCATTATGATTGAAGAACTTGTTTTTGAACCGATATACTATCCCAATACAAGAGGAATACAATTTCAAGGTGTGATATATAGTCTTTTGGATGTCATGCCGGTGATTATGATATTGGTGGGGTTTAAGTTTGCCTGGGATGCATCTAAAAAACAATTGGAAGTTGAAGAACTACGATCCTCTGCCACGGAGAGCGAACTACAATTTCTGAAATCACAGATTAATCCACATTTTTTATTCAACAACCTGAACAATCTATATTCTTACGCTATAGAGGAGTCACCGAAAACGCCCTCCATTATTTTGGAACTTTCTTCCGTACTTCGATATATGCTCTATGACTGCAAGGAGAAATATGTGTCACTTTCGAAAGAAATAGACCATCTTAAAAACTTCACTCAATTGAACGAGTTACAGATTGAGGAACGTGGAAAGGTTGGCTTTAAAATCGAAAACATCCAATCAGAGTATCGCATCGCGCCTTTAATCTTGATGGTGTTTATCGAGAATGCTTTTAAGCACAGTACAGCGAGCCAATCAAACGATATTTCCATTGAAATCGATATCCATGTGTCAGAGAACGGATTATTAGAGTTTAAATGTGAAAATTCATTTCGCCCTATAACAAAGACTGATACTATCTCTAAAGGCATAGGTCTTCAAAATGTTAAAAAACGGTTGTTACTCTTATATCCTGATGCCCATGAACTAACTATTTCTGATTCTGAAGAAGCATATACCGTTCATTTGAAAATGCAATTAAAGAGAGATACCGCATGATACACAGCATCATTATCGAAGACCAACCGCCAGCTCAAAGAGTGTTGAAAAAATACATCGGAGATATGGGTAATATGGAATTGAAGGCAACCTTTGTGGATGCACTTCAGGCAATGGATTTTTTAAAGTCCGAACCCGTGGACCTCATTTTTTTGGACATTCACTTACCCAAGATTTCAGGTATCGATTTTCTAAAAGCGTTGACAAATAAGCCACACATAATTTTGACTACCGCATTTTCTGAATATGCTTTGGAAAGTTATGAATATGATGTGGTCGACTATCTTTTAAAACCATTTTCTTTCGAGCGCTTTGTGCAAGCAGTCTCCAAATTACCGATTCTGAAACAAGAGGGAGTTTCATCCTTAAATAAAATTGAAAACTCATTTACTCCTGAAGTAATTTTTATTAAATCAGGTTACGAGCATATTAAAATTGAGGTTTCTGATATCCGTTTTATACAATCAGATGCAGATTATACGGAAATCTTCACATCCAAAAAAAAACACCTTTCTCAAGAACCGCTTAGGCACTGGGAAGAACATTTAGATTCAAAAAAATTTGTAAGAATACACAAATCATACATCCTAAACATTTCAAAAATTCAAAAAATTGTAGGCAACCAAGTGCGTTTAGATGAAAACACCAACCTTCCCATTGGCCGTGCTTATAAGAAAGTGTTTATGAAAATTGTAATAAAATAAAGGCAGCCTGATCTAAAAATATTGTTTTAAGTAAACTTTAGGCATTCTGTAAAATAATAATTATTAACCCGTTGGGTGTAATTAAATTATTTGATTTTTGATATTGTTTATTGGTCTGTCAAAGATAAATTTATTGACATATTGAACTAAAGTTAATGCCG
>NZ_JAYWCK010000001.1:0-6531 GCF_043780635.1 Flavobacterium sp. | reverse complement strand
CGGCATTAACTTTAGTTCAATATGTCAATAAATTTATCTTTGACAGACCAATAAACAATATCAAAAATCAAATAATTTAATTACACCCAACGGGTTAATTATATATTCGTCAGCTTTTGTCAACTCTGGATCAATCCATCGGCAGCGCTACATATTCAACATAATGGTTTGATATATTGCTCAATGGGGATGTTCATATTTTGAATATGCCGCGGTTCAATTATATTATCCGATTTAAAGCCGTTTCTTTTTTTATAATTCAAAATGCCAACCATCAATTCTTCATCATAAATATCGCTTTTGGAATCTTGTTTTAAGTCTCCTGTCACTACAAGTCGATGTCTGATTTGACTAATAGTTTTTGAGCGGTCGTTAGGCTTGAATTCTCTTTCCAAAGAATCAGTTGTTATTAAGTCCCAATCTCCATTTTTTTCTATTTGTCGGTATTTTTTTAAAACATCTTTCAGTTTATAATATTGTCTAAAGAGTTGTTTTTCATTTTTACTTAATAATTCGGGATTTGCTATTATCGAATTTAACGGAATACTATAGGAAAGATTTTTCCGTGGTATAAACCAGCTAATTTCCTGAGTTTTTTCATTGTCAATTCCATAAAATACTTTTTTTGCATAAAAGAGATACATAGAGGATAACATTATTTCTGTATCGGTTTGGGAAAAATTCTTCGAGATCTCGCTATTAAAAATCCCGTCAATTTCATCTTTATAAGCTATTTTAGACTCGACACCTTCTTCATTAAGAAGATTTACTTTAGCGTATAACAAACTGGCAAACTCACTAGGTCCATTGTTGTAAAGCCAAATGGGTTTATAATTGCGTTTTTTGTATAAAGTATTAACCTCGGATTGATATGTTTTTAGATTGGGATATTTCTTAAAAAAAACGGAAATAATTGCATTGTTGATATGAATTGTGGTGACGACCGTGAGTTTTTGAGAAACTTGGGCAAGAGTAATTTTGTCAGTCGGAAGATTTATAGCCCCATTATGGTATGCAGAAGCAACTAAAATACCCCAAAAAACAACTACAATGGATAAAATGAATTTTTTCACAACATCATTATATTTATATAAAGGTAAAGAAATAATTTCGTCCAATAAAGTGAATTACAATCCAGTTTGCTGTAAAACAATAATTTTGATACAATCACATCAAATCTTTAATTTTATTCTACTACACCATGCGGTCTTATATATTTGATTAATTTTGCCATCCGAGACCTTTAGGTCGAATTGTACGAAGTAAAAACATTTTATAAAAGCGTGGGAAGTAAAAACAAGTTAAAAAGATTCAAGGAAAACGAAACATTCAATAATGTTTTTCAACCTTCAAGAGAAGAAGTAATAGGCGATTTATTCCCGCTCAGAGGCAAATGGAACGCAGATTTTTTTAAAAACGACAATCCAATTGTTATAGAATTGGGCTGTGGAAAAGGCGAATATTCCGTTGGCTTGGCTGAAAGATACCCTAACAAAAACTTCGTTGGAATTGATATCAAAGGAGCTCGTTTTTGGCGTGGTGCAAAAACTGCCGTAGAAACTGGATTGCATAATGTGGCTTTCATTCGTACCCAAATCGAATTAATCAATCATATTTTTGCTGAAAATGAAGTTGATGAAATTTGGATTACTTTTCCAGATCCACAAATAAAATACAAGCGCACCAAACACAGAATGACCAACTCGGAATTTCTTCAATTGTATAAAAAAATTCTTAAAAAAGAGGGTGTTGTAAACCTGAAAACCGATAGCGAATTTATGCACGGTTATACACTTGGATTGCTTCACGGCGAAGGTCACGAGGTACTTTATGCAAACCATAATGTCTATATAAACGAAGGAAGCCCGGAGGAAGTTACTGCCTTTCAGACCTTTTACGAAAAACAATATTTGGAAATTAACAAAGCAATTACGTATATTCGATTTAAAATTAAGGAATAACAGCATTTTTAGTAGAATTTTTTGTTCGGTTTTTTAACGTTTACCTATTTTAAATGAATTATATAACGCCGTTATTTTTTGGTTTTATAAGTGCTTTTATAGGGATTATTCCGCCAGGATTAATCAATATGACTGCAGCTAAAGTGAATCATAAGGAAGGAAAACGAAATGCGTTATGGTTTGTTTTAGGAGCGATATTAATAATTTGTTTCCAAGTTTTTTTCGCAATATTATTTGCAAAAATTATAAATCGCCGCCCGGATTTATTGACTTTAATGCGTGAAGTTGGGTTCGGAATTTTTGCAACTTTGACCATTTATTTTTTATGGTTGGCCAAAAAACCGAAAGACAAATCAAAAAAACTCAAAAATAAAAGTAAAACTAAGCGATTTTTTCTTGGAATGTTACTTTCGGCGCTCAATTTTTTCCCAATACCTTATTATGTATTCATCAGTATTACCTTGGCTTCTTTCAGGCTATTTTGGTTTGACACAACTTCTATTTTTATATTTGTTAACGGCGTGATAATAGGGTCGTTTTTAGTGTTTTATATTTACATTTCTTTCTTTAATAAAATCGAAAATAAAACGGATTATATTATGAAAAATATGAATACCATAATCGGAAGCATTACGGGCTTAATTTCAATAATCACTTTGATTAATATTATTAAATATTACTGGTAATAATAATGGCCAATCAAAATGAAAATTTTTTCGAAAAAGTCTACTCCATTGCAAGGCAAATTCCATACGGAAAAGTTACATCTTATGGTGCAATTGCAAAAGCACTTGGAACAGCTCGTTCTGCCAGAATGGTGGGTTGGGCAATGAATGCAGCACATAATCTTGAAGATGTTCCAGCGCATCGAGTAGTGAACAGAAAGGGATTGCTTACTGGAAAACACCATTTTGACGGAACAAACTTGATGCAACAATTACTCGAAAGTGAAGGGATTGTAGTTATAGACAATCAAATTATAGATCTTGATAAGCATTTTTGGGAACCGGAAATTCGTATTTAACTTTGTGAATAATGACAAATAATTGCTAAACCCAATGAATTCCAATTGCAATAAATCCTCACTAAAACGTTTAAAATAAGAACTTTTCACAGTATATTTGCATTTGATAATTAATAATAGAATCAGTTTAAATAAATATAATATTTCAATTGAAGATCGTCAGTTGAAAACCATACACAGAATATGAAATTAGATAGAAAAGAAATCCTTAAAGCTTTAGAAACCATCACTGTTGCTGGCGAAGGAAAAAACATGGTAGAAAGCGGCGCAATAGCAAACGTATTGACATTTGGAGACGAAGTAGTTATAGAATTAGTATTACACGTACCAGCATTGCATATTAGAAAGCGAGCTGAAGAGGATATAAAAAAAACAATCCTCGAACTAGTTTCGCCAGATGCAAAAATAAAAATCAATGTTAAAGTTGAAGCTCCTCAAAGTACACAAAATGAAGAAATAAAAGGCAATTCTATTCCTGGAATAAAAAATATTGTTGCTGTAGCTTCTGGAAAAGGAGGCGTTGGTAAATCTACCATTACGGCAAACTTGGCTGTAACACTTTCTAAAATGGGTTTTTCGGTAGGTATTCTTGATGCCGATATTTACGGGCCATCAATGCCTATTATGTTTGATGTAGAAAGCGCTAAACCACTTTCTGTAGAAGTTGATGGAAAATCAAAAATGAAACCTATCGAAAGTTATGACATCAAAATACTTTCTATTGGTTTTTTCACTTCTCCAAGCCAAGCAGTAATGTGGAGAGGTCCAATGGCTGCTAAAGCATTAAACCAAATGATTTTTGATGCTGATTGGGGCGAATTAGATTTTTTACTAATAGATTTGCCACCAGGAACCGGAGATATTCACCTTTCGATAGTTCAAGCTTTACCAATTACTGGAGTAGTAGTTGTAAGTACGCCTCAAGTTGTGGCTCTTGCTGATGCAAAAAAAGGTGTTTCTATGTTTATGTCAGAGGCGATAAATGTTCCTGTTCTCGGAATTATTGAAAATATGGCGTATTTCACACCTGAAGAATTGCCTGAAAATAAATATTACATCTTTGGAAAAGAAGGCGCAAAGAACCTTGCCGAAGATTTACAAGTTCCATTCCTTGGCGAAGTGCCAATAGTACAGTCCATTCGTGAAGCAGGCGATTTTGGTCGTCCAGCAGCAATGCAAACTGGTTCTGTAATTGAAACTGTTTTTGAGAACATCACTAGAAATGTAGTACAGGAAGTTGTAAACAGAAACAAAAATTTACCGGCCACAGAAGCTGTTAAAATAACAACAATGGCGGGTTGCTCATCAGTTAAAAAATAAACCCAAAACTCGCCACAGCGGGAATAACATAAAAGAAATGACAACAGAAGAATTAACAAACAATGTACTAATCGCTCTCGAAGAAATTCGACCTTTTTTAAAGTCTGATGGAGGTGACATTCAACTTATTTCTATCGAAGATGGTAAACATGTGACTGTTCGTCTCGTAGGGGCATGCTCCAATTGTAGTGTAAACCAAATGACTTTAAAAGCAGGAGTGGAAACTACCATTAAAAGGCATGCGCCACAAGTAGAGACTGTTGTCAATATTGAGTAAACTCGTCTTTCTGAGCTTCTCTAAAGCGGTGGTGCTACTAGGTTTTTTCTAATGGCCCACATAGTCATACTTCTCGATAGCTAACGGAACGTACAAATGAAACTCACTTAACTTCAATATAAATATAAATGTTGTGAAGTAATCCCTCACGCAAATAAAACTAATTAAAGAACAGCCACTAGCTGTTCTTCTCTTAATCTCAAATCTCATACAAAACCAACCAACCCCAATCATCATTATGCAAGCCAAAAAGTTTACGCTACTACTTTTTTTTATGTTTATTTTCAATTCCTATTCTCAAATTAGTTTTGAAAAAGGATATTTTATAAATAATGTTGGAGAAAAAACAGACTGCTTAATTAAAAATTTAGACTGGAATAGTAATCCAACTTCATTTGATTACAAATTAACTGACAATTCAGACGTATTAAATAATACGATTACAAACATTCAGGAATTCGGAATTACAAATATTTCTAAATACAAACGAGTTAAAGTAAAAATTGACCGAACAGGAGGGGCTAATAATGAATTGAATTTTAATAGATTTCCTGTATTTACAGAGGAAATACTTTTTTTAAAAACATTAATAAATGGTAAAGCATCCTTATTTTCATATGTAGAAGGTAGTTTGAGTCTCTATTTTTTTTCTGTTGATAATTCAAATATTGAACAATTAGTTTATAAAAGTTATTATCTTGATAATACAACTATTCAAGAAAATATTCAGTACAAACAGCAACTTATAAATAGTTTAATATGCGATAGAATTTCAAATCAAGATTTCACAAAGTTAGAATATCAAAAGGATAAGTTAATTGATTGTTTTTTGAAATTTAATAACTGTGTGACTTCGACTGTAGATAATTATGAAGTCAAATCGAAAAGAGATGCAATTAATATCTCTCTTAGACCAGGAGTTTCAATGTCATCAATGTCTTTTTATACGGATATCGATAAAAATTTAAAAGCAGACTTTGGAAACAAAACCACTTTTAGATTTGGAGTTGAATTTGAGTATGTTTTTCCCTTTAACAAAAATAAATGGGCATTAATTGTAGAGCCAACATATCAATATTTTATAGCAGAGCAATTGGGAAGTTTATATAATATAAAAATTGACTATAAAGTTATTGATGCTTGGTTTGGGGTTAGGCATTATATGTTTTTAAATGATAAATCGAAATTATTTATTAATGGAGCTTTTGTTAATAGCATTAGTTTAAATTCAAAAATAGCGTTTAATAACAATATCAACAACGCTAATTATTCTATTGATATTAGACCAGCAACTACTGTTTCCTTTGGATTTGGATATAGATATATTAATAAATTTAGCGTTGAATTTAGATATGGATTGGAGCAGGATTTATTAGGAAATTATCGCCAATGGTATTCAAGTTATAATTTATCGTCTTTGGTTTTTGGGTATACAATATTTTAATGCAATCAATTCAATTTTAAAATTACATTTGAATAATTATTTAACAAACGCTTACAAGGAACAATGGATATTACAATTAAAATTACAGATCGAAAAGGCAAAAAACACGAAGTTAAAGTTCCTACAGATATGGCATTAAATCTTATGCATGTTGTTCGTGCGTATGAACTTGAACCAGTTGGAACTATTGGAATTTGTGGAGGAATGGCAATGTGTCATACCTGTCAATGTTATGCAATTAACGATATTAATTTACCAGAAAAAAGAGAAGCTGAAGAAGCAACTCTTTCGAGATTAATGCATCTAAAACCAAACAGCCGTTTGAGTTGTCAAATTCCTATTACTAAAGAATTACAAGGATTAGAAATAGAATTAGCCCCTTTTTTATAAAAAACAGTTCTCCATATTTGAGGGCACTGAAAAAGTCATTTTAGTACTTAATTGATTAATAAATAAGGAGTAGAAAACTAGTTTTTCTGCTCCTTATTTTGTATTTTTAAGTTTA